>JBNRMU010000078.1:0-2636 GCA_050309765.1 Christensenellales bacterium | reverse complement strand
ACGCCAAGGCCTGTGTACTCGGTCTCGCCCGCAGCCGAACAGGCCCCCTCCCTGCTCCTGCAAAGCTTCGAGGTGTTCCAAGGTGGCGAGCGCTTAGATTACATCCGCGAAACGCCGCTGGATTTCGGCCCGGGCGAGGAGTATGCCAGGGTCGAGGGCGTGGTCACCTTCCGCGGAAACAACTATCGCAACGGCGGCGCTTACGGCACGGCTGACCTTTCAAGCGCGAAGCTCACCAAGGTGTGGGAGCTTAAGATCGGCGCCATCACAAACACCCTGTCCGGCGACTGGACGGGCGTGGGCTGGAACGGCCAGCCAGTGCTGGTGCGTTGGCCGGAAGAAACGCGCCGCGCCATGAACCTATACGAGGACAAAAAAGAAAAAGACGGCCTGGTGGAGGTCATCTACGGTACTTTGGACGGCAACATCTATTTTCTGGATCTGGAGGACGGCACGCCCACCCGCGACACGATCGACCTCGGCTACCCCATCAAGGGCAGCGTATCCATCCATCCTGAGGGGCTGCCCCTTTTGTTCGTGGGCCAGGGCATCAACGATCGCGACGGCCACCGCGCAAGCCGTTCCGGCTGGCGCATCTACAATTTGATCGACCAGAGCGAGGTCTTCTTTCTGGACGGAAAGGACCCTCTCAACTACCGCACGCACCGGCTGTTTGACAGCGTGTGCATCGTGGACGCCCAGCGCGATACCCTGATCGAGTGCGGCGAGAACGGCCTTGTGTACTCCATTGATCTTAACAGCAGCTTCGACCCCGCCGCCGGGCTTTTGACCCTGGATCCCGCGGTCACCACCTACCGCTACAAGGCAAAGATCAAGGAATACGGCATCGAAAACTCCCCCACCGCCTACCGCAATTATATCTGGTTTGTGGATAATTCGGGCCTTTTGACCTGCCTTGACACCACCACCATGCAGCCGCTGTGGGTGCGCGACTGCACGGACGACGCCGACGCCTCCACCGTGCTGGAGGAGGACGGCGAAAACCTTTGGCTGTACACCGGCTGCGAGGTGGACAAGCAGGGCTCGAGCGGCAGCGCCTACATGCGCAAGCTGAACGCGCTCACGGGCGAGCTCATCTGGGAGGTAGCCATCCCCTGCAGCTATGCCGACAACAACGGCGGCGTGCTCGCTACGCCCACGCTGGGCAGGGGCAACATGGAAGGCATGGTGTTTTTCTCCGTCTGCCGCACCAAGACGCGTGGCGGCGGCATACTGCTCGGCCTTGACAAGCAGACGGGCGAAGAGATATGGTCGCTCAAGCTGAGCCGCTCCTCCTGGTCCTCCCCCACCTGCGTGTACGATACAGACGGCAACGGTGTGCTGCTGCACGCGGACGGCGGCGGCGTTTTGCGTATGATCGAAGGCCGGACGGGCAAGGTGCTTGCCACCGCGGACCTGCACGACAACGTGGAAGGCTCTCCCGCCATCTTCGGCGATATGCTGGTGGTCGGCACCCGCGGCTGCAAGATCTACGGCGTCAAGATCGGCTGATCCTTTCCCTTCCCGCAGGACAACATGGCAAAAGCCCGCCCGATTCAGCATCGGGCGGACTTTTTTGTGTTCATCCGCTTATCTTTACCTCTCAGCCTTTCTCCACGGGAAAGCGCCCGCGGCGAAACAGGGCAAGGTCGCTGCCGCAGGCGATGGCAAGCTCCTTGTCGTTGTTAAGGAACTTTTCGTACAGCACGGGAGGAAATTTGCCGACCTCCATCCGCTCGAAAATCGGGATATTCAACGTATGGCGGCACTTGACGCATTGATAGATAAGCCAGACGTCCAGCCGGTTTCGGTTGGCGTTCACCCTGAATTTTCGCGTGCTTACGAAACTTTGCTTCTTTCCGCATCTGGCGCAGCGGTAAACAACGGTATATTCTCTTTTGTTCGAGCAGCTCATGGTCTCTCCTCATCGGGGACACAAGGGCTACCACAGGATAAATGTACTTGTATTTGCGATAGCCCTGCTACGCAAACATCGCCGGCCTGGTCAAGCCGCTCCCTCCTTTTCCGCTCTTTTGCGCCGATTCCGGTCGCTTCTTTGGTTTGGAAACTTGCAACGGACCCAGCATAGCATACCTGTTTGTTCCCTCAAACCTTAAAAATGCATAGAAAAAAGGATGCGCCTTACAGTGCATCCCTTTTCATAACGGTTTTTCAGGTTCTTTTGGATATATATCCTCAGGGCTTGGGCTTGATGTTCAGGTTCACGCCCAGGGTATCCTCGCTGTCCACGATGGTCCAGCTACTGCCGGGGTAGTAGCCGATGGTGCGCATCTGGTAGCCGTCCTTTTGAAGCTCTTCGATGACGGCGTCGCGCTTATCGCCCACGCAAAAGCCCAGATGATGCACGCCGTTGCCGTGCTTGTCCAGGAACTCGCGGAAGGTGCTCTCATGCTCGTCCGGCTCATGCAGCTCGATGACGAAATTGCCGGCCTGGATCACGGCAAACTTAAGGCCATAATAGGCGGGCTTGCCGCGATAGGTCAGGTTCGGGTTTTCCTTGGGCTCGTCTACGCGGATCGAGGGCTTGGGCACGCCAAACAGGCGGCTCCACTCCTCCGCGGCCTTTTCGATGTCCTCCACCACGAGGGCGATCTGGATGAATCCCTTGAAATCAA
>JBNRMU010000077.1:0-6920 GCA_050309765.1 Christensenellales bacterium | reverse complement strand
CCGCAAAGAAGCCGAGCCCATCGGCTGGATCGCCGTATCCAACGGAATATTTATCGCGATTTATTATGCGGTCGTCTTTGCCTGGGTTTTGCTCATGTTCTTTGTCAGCTATAAGTTTGCCGGCTTTACCGGCGATCCCGCCGGCGTGAGCGGGCTTTGGGCGGAGCTGATCAAGACCACCGGCACCACCGCCGGCTACGGCACCATCGCCTGGCCCGTGCTCCTCTGCCTGCTGGTGGCCTGGGGGCTTTGCTACTGGTGCATCCGCAACGGTACCTCCTCCGTGGGCAAGGTGGTCAAGTACACCGTGTCCCTGCCCGTGATCTGCCTGGCGATCCTTGCTATCCGCGGATTCAGCATGCAGGGCGCGATGGCCGGCCTTGCCAAGCTGTTCATCCCCGACTGGGCGGCCCTTTCCGATTCCTCCCTGTGGGTGGACGCCATCGGTCAGGTGTTCTACTCCCTGTCCGTGGCCATGGCCATCATGTTCGCCTACGGTTCCTTCCTTGACCGCAAGTCCAACATCGCCGTGGACGCCGTGATCATCGCCTTCTCCGATATGCTCATCAGCGTGATGGCGGGCGTGGTCATGTTCACCACCATGGCAGGCGTTGGCATGCTGGACAACATGAGCGCCTCCGGTATCGCCACCGCCTTTATCATCTACCCGCAGGCGATCGTGTCCCTGACCTCCATCCCCTGGGTCAATGCGCTGTTTGCCTATGTGTTCTACTTCTGCCTGGTCACCCTGGCGATCGACTCGCTGTTCTCCATTGTGGAGGGCGCTTCCACCGCCATTTCGGACAAGTTCAAGCTGGATAAGAAAAAGACCACCAAGATCCTCTGCCTCATCGAGGGCGTGCTTGGCCTGTTCTTCATCACCGGCGCAGGCCTTGCCTGGCTGGACATCGTGGATAACTTCATCAACAGCTACACCCTGGTTTTGACCGGCGTGCTGGAAACCATCGCCGTGGGTTGGTTCTTCAGCACCACCAAGGTACTGGACCAGATCAACCGCAACACCGACAAGTTCAAGATGCCTGCCTGGCTGTTCAATGCGGCCATCAAGTACATAGCGCCCATCGTGCTCAGCGGTCTGTTCATCTGGAATTTGGTATCGCTGTTCGTCTCCGGCGGCGTGTACGGCGCGGCGGATGGCTACTCCGTGGCGGCCAACATCATCGGCGGCTGGCTGATCGTTTTCATCAGCCTGGCTTCCGGCTTCATTATCAAGTTTGTGGAAAAGAAGCTGGCCGGCAAGGGCTACAAGCCCGACGATCGCACCTGGGACGAGTTGCCCGAGGATTGATCTTATTGCAAAACAACAAAGGCGCGCGGTGCCAAACGGCACTGCGCGCCTTTTCCTTTGCGGTTCAACTTTAAAACAGCGTAAGCAAAAAGGTGATGATCAAAACGGAAATGGGGATGGAAAGCGAGTTGATGACTCCGGCCAGGCCCTTGTCCAGGTGCAGCCGATCCGTAAACACCGGCGACATGGAGGAGATGGGCGAAAAGCAGACCATCACCAGCACCTGCCGCACCAGCTGACTGAAGGGCAGCAGGAACCAGATAGCCGCCGCCATGGCCGCTGAGACGAGCAGGCGGCAGATCAGCGCCTGCGCGATGGCGAGCAGCTGGGTTTTGTCCAGGTGCACCTCGAACATCAGGCCGATCATGAACATGCATAAAAAGGCGTTGGCCTGGGCCACCGCGGAGGTGACCACATACACCGGCTCCGGAAAGCGGAAGTGCATCAGCCCCAACGGCAGCATGAGCAGATAGGTCACAAAGGGCACGGAGGAGAAGGCCTTCTTCAAAAAGCCCTTCAGCGTGCTCTTTTCGCCGCCTACAAGGCCAGAGGCAATGGCGTAGTTGGCGCCGGTGCACATGATGGCGTTGCCCGTATCGAACAGGCAGGTGATGGCGACGCCCTCCAATCCGATGAAGCTCTGCACAAAGGGCATGGTGAAGCAGCCGATGTTGAAGCCCGAATAGTTGATATAGTTGAACGCCTGCCGTTCGCGGTTTTTGCCCGCCGTCAGCTTGCCGACAAAGGAGAGTACCAGGTTGCCCAAAATGCCCAGGACCACGAGAAACAAAAGCCTGGGTTCCATGTCGAAACTGGCAAAGGCGTTGATGACCGAAGCCGGCAGCGTAAAATTCAAAATGATCTTGCTCAAAACGCGGTCGTCGTCCTTTTTAAACAGGCCCAAGGCCCGCAGGGCGATACCGGCCAGTATGATGAAGACAAAGCCAAAGGCCTTCAGCAGCACATCTCCCATGGATACGATCCTTCTTTTTTGCGTTTATGAAGCCTGCATTTTGCAAAACAAAACCCGGGAAGACCCGTAACGGGCCTTCCCGGAACGGGGACGGTTATTCGCCCAGGGGCTTTTCTCTTTCGATGAAGTGGATCACGTTGCCCTCGGGATCGGCGAAGAAGAAAGCCTTGTCGTTGGCAACAAAGGCCTGTACCCCTTCGGCCAGGAAGCGGTCGCGCTCGGCTTTAAAGTCCACCACGGCGAAGCACAGATGGCGGATACCCTGCTGGGAGTTGCCCTTGGTCACGCCCATTTCCTTGGCGTGATAGATCTCGATGATGGTGCCGTTGGGGAAACCGACAAAGTAGTTGCCGTCGGGGGTGGTCATCAGGGCCTTGCCGTCGAACATGCGGATGTACCAGGCAGCCAGGGCATGGGTATCCTTGGCCGCAATACCTGTGTGCTCAATGCCTTTGATCATGGAAAACGACCTCCTGTTTGTTTAATTGTTTAAGCCTTATTGCCGCTATTTTTGCGCAGACGCAGCACAAGGTTCAGCAGCAAATACAGCAAAACGACGTCGATCGGGTACTGGATGGCGGATTTTAACGCCCGCGCGGGCAGCAGCGCCATAAACGACTTGCCGAAGAACATGGTGGACCATACGGTGTTGAGCCCCATGTGCAAAAACACCACAATCACGGCACGCACGATCGCCACGCGCCAGACGGTGGGCTGCTGCTTATAAAGCCCGATGCCGAACACCAGGCCGCTCAAAAGCGCGGTCAGCGTGTAGCCGGGAAAAAACGCGCCCGTGGGGAAGAGCAGCCAGCCGATATAATCGCACAGCGCGCCCACCAGCATGCCGGCCAGCGGCCCGGCGAACATGCCGGCCATGGCGATGGGAAGATAATCGAAAGTTACCTTGACGGACGGCGTCACATAGACCGACAGCCTGCTCAGCACAACGGATATGGCCAGCAGCATGGCGCACAGGACGAGCTGGCGCACGTTTTTCAGCTCCTTGGCGGAGGCGAGCAGGATATGCACGCGGTCGGAAAGCTTTGTCATGGGATGCTCCTTTTGTGTATGTGTAGAGAGAAAACGGTCTGCATTTCAATCAGCAACCGATCACACAGCCGTCCGCGCGGGGCTCTGTGGCGCCGCACAGCGTTCCTTCCGGCGTGTGGAAGATGATCTGCCCGCGACCGTACTGTCCGCCGGACACGGTGCGGATCTGATGCCCGCGGCGGGCAAGGGACAGGATCGTCTGCGGGTTAAAGCCTGGCTCCATATCGAAGGATAGCCCTTCGTTCCAGCAAAAGCGCGGCGCGTCCAGGGCAGCTTGGGGATTCAAACCGAAATCGGCCATATTTACGACCACCTGCATATGCGCCTGCGGCTGCATATATCCGCCCATGATGCCAAACGGCCCCAGGGGCTTGCCATCCTTGCAGAGGAAGCCGGGGATGATGGTGTGGTAGGGATACTTGCGCGGGGCCGCCTCGTTGGCGTGGCCGGGGGTCAGGGAGAAGCAGGCGCCGCGATCCTGCAGGGCGATGCCCGTGCCAGGCACGGTGACGCCGGAGCCGAAGCCCTGGTACAGGCTCTGGATCATGGAGATGGAATTGCCCTCGCCGTCCGCCGCGCAGAAGTACACGGTGTCGCCGCGGTTGGGCACGCCGTGGGCAAATACCTGCGCCCTGTCCGTGATGAGGGCTGCGCGCGAGGCTGCGTATTCCTTGGAGAGCAGCATCTCGGGCGATACAGGCATGTAGGCGGGGTCGGCGATGTAATGCAGGGCATCGGCAAAGGCCAGCTTCATGGCCTCCATCTGCAGATGCAGCGTTTCTTCGGCTTGCAGGCCGGAAAGAGGCAGCTGCTCTAAGATGTTCAGGGCCAGCAAGGCCGTCATGCCCTGGCCGTTGGGCGGGATCTCGCACACCTCAAAACCCTTGTAGTTGGTGCGCACGGGTTCCACCCAGCGCGGGGCGTAGGCGGCCAGGTCGTCCAATGATAACAGACCGCCGGTCTGTTTTGCGTATGCGGCGATCTTTTCGCCAATTTCGCCCGTGTAAAAGTCCGCTGCGTCCGTTTCGGCGATACGGGACAGGGTCTTGCCCAGGTTTGGCAGGGCATATTTATCGCCCGCATGGAAGGTTTTGCCCGCGGGATTGAACTCCGCCAGCCAGGGCTTGATCGCATCCAGTTGTGTTTCGCGCACGAAGCGGGTCATGGAGTTTAAGATGGGCGCATTGTCCGGCGAGAGGGCATAGCCCTCTATTGCCAGGCGGATGCCGGGGGCGAAGCTTTCCGTGAGCGGCAGGCGACCAAAGCGCCTGCACAGCGCCGCCCAGCCGGCGGGCGCGCCGGGCACCGTAACGGGCTGCCAGCCGCGGAAGGGGATTTTTGTAAGGCCTTGCGCACGCAGCTCGTCCGCATTTAGGCGTGCGGGCGCAAACCCGCTGGAGTTTAAGCCGTACAGCTTGCCCTGAAAGTTTACGATGGCAAAGCAGTCGCCGCCCACGCCGTTGTTGGCCGGGTCCACCACCGTCAGCGCGGCGGCGATGGCCAGGGCGGCGTCCACGGCGTTGCCGCCTTTTTTGAGGATCTCCAGCCCCGCCTGCGAGGCCATGGGGTGCGAGGAGGCGCACATGCCGTTTAGGGCATAGACGAGGTTACGCCTGGATGGAAACGGGTAGTATTGCGGATCGAAAAACATGCAAAGCCACCGCCTTTTAAGGGTTGTTCGTTTTTTACAGCACCTGGGGCAGGCCGAAGAACAAAATGCCCAGCACGGCCGCGCCCAGGATCATCCAGATGGGATGCAGCTTTTTCTTCCAGCGCGAAAAGCCGAACGCCAGCGCGCCGATGATGAGCGCCCGCCAGTTGAAGGAAACGGCAGCGCCGTTTTCGCGGATGGCGGAAAACAGCCTCTGTCCGGAACCGATGGAAAACGAGAGAAACACGCCGATGGCGATGGTGAATGCCGCTGAGGCGATCAGGCCCACCACCGCGGGACGGATGCCGTACAGCGCGGCGGACACATAGCGGTTGTCCTTAAAGCCGTCAAAGTACCTGGCCACCAGCAGAATGATGAGGAACGAGGGCAATATCACGCCCAGCGTGGCGCTGAGCGCGCCAAGGATGCCGGAGAGGACGCCGTTCTGTCCGCCGGTGATGGTGCCCACGTAGGTGGCGATATTGATGGCAAAGGGCCCGGGCGTGGACTCGGCCACGGCGATGAAATCGATCAGGTTGTTGACCGTCATCCAGCCCATGTTGACGACCTCGGCCTTGATCATGGGGATCATGGCGTAGCCGCCGCCGATGGTAAACAGGCCGATCTTAAAGAAGATGCCGAAAAGCTGCGCAAAAATCTTGAGGGCTGTCATTTACTTTCCCTCCTTCTGCGCGTTTTTCATCTTGGGAAGCACGTACAGCGTATACAGGATGCCCAATACAGCCGCGCCCAGGATCACGGGGATCACGGGCAGGTTCAGCAGCGCCACAAGCAAAAAGGCCACGCCCATGAGGACGTAGTTGAAGGCGTCCTTTTTGCAGCCCTTGGAAAGCTTGACCACGGCGTTGATGATCAGCACCACCACGGCGGCGCGGATGCCCTCAAAGGCGGCAGCCACCCAGAGGTTGTCGCGCACCTGGGCAAGGAAATACGAAAGCACCGAGATCAGAAGGAAGGCGGGCAGAACCACGCCCAGCGTGGCCATGGCGCTTCCCCAGAATTTGCGCACCTTGTAGCCCACAAAGGTGGCGGTGTTCACGGCCAGCACGCCGGGGGTGGACTCGGCGATGGCGATGATGTCTAGCATGTCGCTGTCCGTGATCCAGTGCTGCTTTTCGATGGCTTCCTTTTCGATGATGGGGATCATGGCATAGCCGCCGCCGAAGGTAAAGGCGCCGATCTTGAAAAAACTGAAAAACAGGGTCCAGAGGCTGGTTTTGTTTTCCGAAGCCATGTAGGTTTGACCATCCTTTCCGGTTGAAGTGATAGATGTAAAGCATAAAGGCTAAAGATTTCGCAGTATTTCCTCCACCCGCCGGATGGTTTGCTCCAGTGCGTTTCTGGCCTCGTTGATGCGGCGCTGCATGAGTGCGTCCGCAAGGAGGCCGTCGAAGAGCACATCGGCAAAGCCGAGAAGGTCGCGCGTGTCCAGGTTGATGCTTTCGAACCGGTCCAGGTCGCGCAGCTCCCTTTCAAAGCGATACAGGCTGCTTTTTGCTTCGTTTATGCACTGCTGCGCCTTGTCCATGCGGCTGTGCTTCACCAGCGAGGAAAGCAGCCCGCCGCCGAGAAGATCAAAAACGCCCCAGTTTCTGGCGCTGTCCAGGCAATCTTGCGCCTCATGCAGGCTGCGCAGTGCCTGCCGGCCGGCGAAGATTGCTTCCTGCCTTTCCTTTCCGTAGTCATAAGCCATGGTATACGCTCCTTTTTCGGGGGAGAGAAGGGGGCATTTGCTTTTGCAAACCCCGATGCGGGGCGGAAAACGGCCGCTTCAGCGCTGCAAAAATGCTTTCAGCTTTTCTCGATCCGTGTTCAGCACCAGCGCTTCGGGGAAGGAACCGGAATCGAGCAGCGCGAGGGCCTGCTCGAAGCGGCCGACCCAGCTTGGGTCGTGTGCGTCGGAGCTGACGAGGATG
>JBNRMU010000076.1:0-3945 GCA_050309765.1 Christensenellales bacterium | reverse complement strand
CGGACAACGGCAGAATCCATGCGGACAAGGTCGTCGTTGCCACGCATTTTCCGTTTATCAACAACCACGGTGCCTTTTTCCTTAAGCTTTATCAACACCGCTCCTATGTTCTTGCGCTGAAAAACGCGCAGAATGTGGGTGGAATGTATGTGGATGACAGCAAAACCGGACTGTCGTTCCGGAACCAAGGCGATCTGCTCCTGTTGGGCGGCGGCAGTCACCGAACCGGAAAACAAGGCGGGAACTGGAAAGAGCTGGAGCAATTTGTGCAAACGCATTATCCGGCTGCGGCGACGCAGTACCGCTGGGCGGCACAGGACTGCATGAGCCTGGATGAGATGCCCTATATTGGCCGCTACGCGAAGAATACGCCGCGTTTGTTTGTGGCAGGCGGCTTCAACAAATGGGGCGTCACCAGTTCCATGACTGCAGCCATGCTGTTGGGCGATCTGGTTCTGGAGCAAAAGAATGACTATGCGGCGCTGTTTTCTCCGGCGAGAAGCATGCTTTCATTGCAGTTGCTTCTCAATGGTTTGGAAACAACAGCCGGTTTACTGACGCCGACAGCCAAACGTTGCCCGCATCTGGGCTGCGCTCTCCACTGGAACGCTGCTGAGCACTCTTGGGACTGTTCCTGCCACGGCTCGCGTTTTTCAGAAGAGGGGACGCTGCTCGACAACCCCGCCAATGGGGATCTGAAGGAATAGTGTCGCATTGGACCATCGAGAGATGGCGGCGTGTCATGCCATCTCGATCATGAATGGTGTTGTTTGAGCCTCATTATTTTGAGGAGAAGTACTGTATGCACGAACGGATAGGCGGGGCTCAACCTGCGCTGCGCGTGCCTGCACGGGCAGCGTAGATTATAAAGGCGTCCGCCATGCCGAAGGGCTGCGTACCCACGCGGCGTATTTATGTAGACATGGCCGGCGCCTTCCTATTGAAAAGTGATCGAAAAAGTGTCCAGACACAAACAAAAGCGCCTAAATTTAGGCGCTTTTATGGTGCCGAAGGCGGGGCTCGAACCCGCACGTCCTTGCGAACGAGGGATTTTAAGTCCCTTGTGTCTGCCATTCCACCACTTCGGCACAAAACGGATAAATTAAAGATACACCATTGCATTGCCTGCGTCAAGAAAAAAGCTTGCCGCCGCAAGGCACGCTAAAAGGTAAAAATACTAAAGCGAATGTGGGCTGAAAAAACCTGGCACGGCCGCAAAGTCTTTCGATCCTGCTTAAAACAGGAAAAAGGTACACGGGTGTTTGTTTGGCCAAAGAAGCCTCACAACGGGTTTGCGGTTCTCTTTCTTCTGTGCTTGACATAGGCTGAGCGGGGAGGGGAGAGGCGGATGGAAAAGGTGTTCCTGTGGGGCAGTCTGTTCTGCATTGCGTTTGCGCTGTTGACACACAACGCACAGGCTCTTGGCGACGCCCTGCTGTCAAGCGGCGGCACGGCCGTCTCGCTGGCAATTACGCTGGCCGGGGCGTATTGCCTTTGGTGCGGCGTGTTGGAGGTGATGCGCAGCGCCGGGCTCATCCAGCGCCTGGCAGACGCCCTTCGGCCGCTGCTGCACAGGCTTTTTCCAGGCGTGCCGGCAAAGGATGCGGCAGAAGAGGCCATTGCCGAAAATTTTGCCGCCAACCTGCTTGGTATGGGCAACGCAGCCACGCCGGCGGGCCTTAGGGCGATGCGGGAGATGCAGCGCTGCGCAATCGAGAAAAAAGACAAGCTTCCCACGCACGACATGTGTCTGTTTTTGGTCCTGAACAATTCGTCCTTGCAGCTGGTGCCGACCACGCTGATCTCCCTGCGTGCGGCCCTTGGCTCGTCGTCGCCGGCAGACATCGTTTTGCCGGCTCTGCTTTCCAGCAGCGCCTCGACCCTTTCTGCTTTGCTTTTGTGCATTTTACTGCGCGGGCTTTGTAAAGAGGCTTAATGCCATGGTCGTGCTCCTTTTGATCGGTTTTGCCTTTATTCTAGCCGCTGCCCGCGGCACGGCGGTATATGAGGCCTTCATTCGCGGGGCAAAGGAAGGGCTTAGAACGGCCGCGACGGTCGCGCCCTACCTTGCAGCCGCGCTGTTTTTATGCGCCATGCTGCGGGAAAGTGGTTTTGCCGCCTGGTTGTCCGACCGCCTGGAACCGCTGTTCGGCGTTTTCTTTTTGCCCAAGGAGCTGACGCAGCTTTTGATCATCCGCCCCCTGTCCGGGGCGGCGGCGCTGTCCGAACTGGAGCGGGTATTGCGCACATATGGCCCGGACAGCTATCTCGCCAGGACCGCCTGCTGTCTGCTTGGTTCGTCGGAAACCGTGTTGTACACGATTGCTTTGTATCTGGGCACGATCGGGGTGAAGAAAAGCCGCTATATTTTACCGATCGCCTTGATTTCCGGTTGGATTGGCGCAATTAGCGGCGCTTTTTTATGCAAATTTCTTTAAATTTAGCGCGTGAAAGTTGAAATGCATAAAGATTGTGCTATACTTAAACTATGTCAATCTGTATGTGAGGTGTCGTTTGCAGATGTCTATCGATGTGTATGCAACTGCGGGAGCGGTGGTGCAGGACCTGCGCAGCCACGCCTGCGTGCTGGTGGATGTGCTCCGCGCCACCTCCGTGATCATCACGGCGGTCGAACACGGCTGCAAGTCCGTCATTCCTGTGGCGGAGGTGGAGGACGCCGCCTTGATCGCCAGGCAGCTGGGCAGCGAGGATGTGCTGCTCTGCGGCGAGCGCAAGGGCGTGCGCATCCCGGGCTTTCAGCTGTCCAACTCGCCGCTGGAGTATACGCAGGACGCCGTCTCCGGCCGCTCTTTGGTGATGTCCACCACCAACGGCACCGGCGCCATCCTGCGCGTGAGCAACTGCAAGGCCGTGTTTATGGGCGGGTTTTTGAATGCCAAGGCCGTGGCCGAGGCAGCGCTTTCCGTCAGCGATTCCATCGCCATCGTGTGCGCGGGCACGGACGCCCGCTACTCGCTGGACGATATCCTCTGCAGCGGCGCGATCATCTCCCGCATCATGGATTTGACGAACAACCGCCAAAGCATCTGCGACCTGGGCCGTACCGCGCTGGCACTATACGATTCCTACAATGAGGACCTGTTTTCTTCCCTGCAGGGCAGTCTGCACTTTGAGCGCCTGCGTGCCCTCGGCTTTGAGGACGATCTGCGCTACTGCCTGCAGGAGGACGTGATGCAGGCGGTGCCGGAATACAAAAACGGCGTGATCCGCCTAAGGCAGAGCGCCAAATAAAAATACAACTAAAAAGCCGCATCAGCCCGATAGGGGGATGCGGCTTTTTAGTTGCTCTCAGGCGGGCGTGCTGTTTTTGCCGTTCTTCTTTGGCAGTTTGTGCAAGCTGCCGTCCTTTTCCTGAATGACGATCGCGTCCAGCTGGCTTTGCAGGCTTTTGCGGAACTCGGCGATGTATTCCGCACGCAGACGCGCCTGTTTCTCCGATTCTTCCGGCGTAAGGCCCTCCGGCGAGCGCTGCTTTCTGGAAAGGGCATTGATGCGTTCGATCTTGCTTTTATCCATTTGGGTCCAGCTCCTTATCGTCATAAAAGCCGTAGATGGGGGCGTTGCCGGTGGCGGCAGCCCAGTTGCGGTCGCCGAAGTCGTAGTGCCACCATTCGCTTTCGTAATTGGTAAAGCCGGCCGCCCGCAAAGCGCCATGCAGCAGGCGGCGATTGTTGCGGATAATTATTTCGCCTTCGCCAAGGGTTTCCCGTTCGTAGAAATCGCTGTGGGCGTTTTCCCGGAAATCGTCAAACTCCGTGCCCATTGAAAGCGGCTGCCCGTCACAGGTCAGCGTCAGGTCTACGGCGCCGCCGCTCAGGTGCGTCGAACCGCGCGCAGGGTCGAAAATGGGAGGCGCGACGAATTCGCCGGCAAGCTCTGCCGCCTGCGCTGGGGTAAGCTGCGGCCTTTGGACCCGGACGGCGG
>JBNRMU010000075.1:0-26654 GCA_050309765.1 Christensenellales bacterium | reverse complement strand
CGCAGATGGAAACGCTCATCGACGAGCTGCAGCTGGATGCGCGCTGCCGCTCCGTCGGGCGGGAGTTCGTCTTCTTTATGCATGGCGCTTCCTGCGCGGGTGCGGGCGAAAGGCTGTACGACATCCGCCTCACGCCGGACGATCTGCAAGCCCTGCCGCCGGGCCTCGTGCAGCGCACGCTGAAATACCTTGGCAAACAAACCATCTGCGAGGTGTTCGGACAAACCGAGCAGGCCTTGTGCGCAGAGCTGTTTGAGGATCGCTCCACTGAAAACCTTGCTGGTCTCGATCCTGTGTTTTACATCGATCAGGACCTGAACGTTTACCCGAATTTTTCGGCGCCGGAACCGATCTGGCACCTTGGCAATCTGAAAAAAGACGGGATCGAGGCCGTTCTGCGTGCCTATGCCGAAAACGCTAGCCCCGCCCAGCGCACGCGGCGGACCGTGCCGCTTTGCCAAATGGCCAAGGCGGCGGGCAACCCGGACAGCCTGCGCCTGTTCACCCGCGGCGACTATATCGAATACCTGCTCAACCGCTGCAGCCGCAGCGTATAAAACGAACCTTATACAAAAAGGACATTGTCCCTTTGGGCAATGTCCTTTTGCGTTTGCATAAAGCTTTGGCTTTTGCCTTAGTCCGCAGCCAGCGCTTCCTTGGGATAAACGCTGACCTGCTTGTCGTCGCGGCCCTTGCGCTCGAAACGGACGATGCCGCTCTCCAGCGCGAACAGGGTGTCGTCCTTGCCGATGCCTACATTGACACCGGGATGGATCTTGGTGCCCCTCTGGCGCACCAGAATGTTGCCCGCCAGCACGAACTGACCGTCCGCCCTCTTGGGGCCGAGGCGCTTGGATTCGCTGTCGCGGCCGTTCCTGGTGGAGCCCATTCCCTTCTTATGCGCGAAAAACTGCAGATTCATCATGCTTTCCACCTCCGATTCCTGTGGATGACCTTAACATAGTTTGGCATGCCCTGTGCAATGTCCTCCAGTCCCATCAACGCCGTACGCAGAACGGCTTGCGCCTGCGCGTTTTCCGTATCGCTGAGCTCGATGGAGATCAGCGCCTTTTTTTCGTCTACCTGGATGTCGGACGCGGGCAGGTATGCCTTGATGCCCAATACAGCGGTCTGCGCGATGGCCGAAACGGCCGCGCACACCAGATCCTCGCCTGCATCGGCATAGCCGCTGTGGCCGTGGATCGTGAGGGCGGCGAGCGCGTCGC
Source organism: Christensenellales bacterium (assembly GCA_050309765.1). Taxonomy (GTDB): domain Bacteria; phylum Bacillota; class Clostridia; order Christensenellales; family UBA1750; genus CALWRM01. The sequence continues at coordinate 25,428 of JBNRMU010000075.1, read as the reverse complement.
CCGCCCAAAGGGTTTCAATGCGCGTCATAGCTTAGCCGATCGCCGTGATCTCCACCTTGGTGAAAGGCTGACGATGGCCCTTGCGGCGGCGGACATTCTTCTTGGCCTTGTAGTTGAACACGAGGATCTTCTGTCCCCTGCCCTGCTGCAGAATCTTGCCCTGCACCTTGACGCCGTCCAGCACGGGAGCGCCGATCTGCACCTCACCGTCCTTTTCGCACATAAGCACGTCAAAGCTGATTTCCTCGCCCACCTCGGCGTTGAGCTTTTCAACATAGATCACATCGCCGTTCTGCACGCGGAACTGCTTTCCACCGGTCTGAATAATCGCAAACATTTCTGGTAGCACCTCCTCTACCCAAACTCGCCGATCCGGGTGTGCGTCCTGATTTGGGCACAGCTTGAAAACCCTGCTCGAGCGGCTTTACTAGTATAGCAGACACTTTTGCAAGCGTCAACGCAAATTTTTGCCTTTTTACCTGTTTTTTATGAAAGTTCCGGCGCCGGCAGGCCGCCGCCTTCCTTAGCCTCCAATTCGTAGGCCGCCTGCTGCCCGGCCGCGCAGCGCACGGACACGCCGCTGCCGTTTGCAAGCTCCTTGGCAAGCTCAAAAAGCTCTGCCCGCACGCAAAGGCCTGTGCCTTTGCGCTTTGCCTCGCGCAGGCCGCGGCGCAAAAGCTCCTCCGACCGCAGCACCAGCCCCTCCCCCCGGCAAAGAGGGCAGGACTGCATCAGATCAAAGGATAAGGGCTGCCGCACGCGCTTGCGCGTGATCTCGACAAGGCCCAGCCTGGTAAGGCCGTGGACGATCACGGGCGTGCGATCCTTTTGCACCGCGCGGAACAGCTCGTCCAGCAACTTCTGGCGGCTTGACTGCTCCTGCAAATCGATAAAATCCACGATCACGGCGCCGCCCGCATCGCGCAGGCGCAGCTGCCGGGCGACCTCCCCGGCTGCCTCCAGATTGACGGCCAGCACTGTCTGCTCCAGCCTTTTTTGCCCCACAAAGGCGCCGGAGTTCACATCGATCACCGTGAGCGCCTCCGTCTGCTGGATGCGCAGAAAGCCGCCGCTTTTCAGCTCCACCCTCGTATGTAGGGCGGCATGGAGCTCCTTTTCCAGGTTATACAGGTCAAAAAGGGGAATGCCGCCGTCATAGCGGCGCAGGCGGGGCAGGTACTCGGGCGCAATCTGTCCCACGAGCCTTTGCGCGCGGTCATAGGCCTCCCCGCCGCTGACGACGATCTGGCAGAGGTTTTCGCCCATCAGATCGCGCAGGGACTTTTCCAGCAGGTCGTTTTCCGCCCGCAAGAGGCAGGGCGCGCTTTTCTGCGCCGCCTGGCGCTCGAGGCTTTCCCAGCGCTCCCTGGCCTCATCCAGCGCCCGCGCGAGCGTTTCCTCGGTCTGGCCGGCGGCCGCCGTGCGCAGCACCACGCCAAATCCTTCGGACAATGCGCGCGCACCAGGTTTTTCAGGCGGCTGCGTTCCCTTTCGTCCGCGATGCGCTTGGAAACGCCCACGCCCGTCTCAAAGGGGCGCAGCACCATCAAATGCCCGGGCAGGGCCAGATACATGCTCACGCGCGCGCCCTTGTGGTCGTCGCCCTCGCGCAGCACCTGCACCAATACTTCCTGGCCGGGACGCAGGGCCTGGCCGATGGTCTTGTTCTGCGCATCCAGCACGTCCTTTACGGCCAGGTAAGCGTTTTTGTCTTCGCCGATGTCCACAAAGGCGGCCTGCATGCCGGGCAGGATATCGCACACCCGGCCCTTGTACACGCTGCCGGCGCGCATTTTTCCCTGCAGCTCCTCGGTGCGGTACTCAACGAGCACATCGTCCTCCAGCAGGGCCACGCGCAGCTGCAAAAACGCCTCCTCGATCAGGAGCTTTCTTTCCATCTGTTAGGCCTCCTCGGGCAGCTCAAACAGCGGGATATTTCCCTCTGCCAGCAGCTGCACACGGGTGATCTGCGCCTGTGCGCCCGGGCACAGGGCCTCAAGCAGCAGCTCCGGCCGCAGGTTGTCGGCATTGGTGCAGGTAACGGACATGGTCAAAAGGCTGTCCGCGCCCAGGCGCTCGGCCTTAAGCTCAAAGACCATGGGCCGGATATCCAGCTGCCTTGTCTTGCCCTTGGACTGTTTTTCCACCAGACACTGCGGCGCGGCGAGAAAATCGCACACCGCCTGTGTCAGGTCGGCGTCCGCGACCCGCGCCTTGTACACGGCGCGGCGCATGCTGGCCGTCATGGAGGGGAAGCGGTCGTCCACCGATCGCGCGCGGTACAGCTTGAGCCCCTCGGGCAAGGTGTCGTTCATGCGCTGCAAAAACTCCTCCGCGGAGATTTCCCCGGCAAGCTTTACATCCAATATCTCGCACAGGCTTTGAGCGCCCACGGGCAGGGCGGAGGCAAAAGCCAGCTCCGCGTGGGGGTTGAAGCCCTGGCTGTATTGGATGGGCGCGCCGCTGCGGCGCAGGGCGCGCTGCATGGCCCGCTGCAGGTCCAGATGGGAGAACCAGACCATGCGGCCTCGTTTTTCGAATTCAGCGAGCATTCGCATGCGGGCAGACCCCCCTTCCGAACGTATCCTGGATGCCGCAGCCGTGGCAGTGGATGCGGCAGTCCGGCGAAAGCTCCCCGCGGGTGGCCTTTTCCCACTCGCGGCGCAAAAACGCCTTGCTCACGCCGCAGTCGATGTGGTCCCAGGGCAGGGGCGCGTCTAAATCGTATCTCTTGTGCGCATAGTATTCGCAGCTCATGCCTGTTTCTTCAAACGCCTGCATCCAAAGATCGAAGCGGAAGCAGTCGTTCCAGCCGTCGAAGCGGCAGCCAAGCTCCTGCGCGCGCAAAAGCACCTTGCCGAGGCGCCGGTCGCCGCGGGCAAAAGCCGCCTCCAGGAAGCTCAGATGCGGCTCGTGCCAGTTGAACTGCACGCCGCGCATCTGGAAATGTTCACGCAGAAACTTCTGCTTGTCCATCAATTGCTCAATGGTGTTCTGCGGCTCCCACTGGAAGGGGGTGAAGGGCTTTGGCACAAAGGACGAGGCCGAGCAGGTAACGCGCAGCCCCTTGGCGCGCTGGGGCTTGGGGATGGAGAAATACTGCTCCGTCACCTTGCGCGCGAGCGCGGGAATTCCGAGCAGGTCGTCCTCCGTTTCCGTAGGCAGGCCGATCATAAAGTAGAGCTTGACGCTGCTCCAGCCCTTTTCAAAGGCGTCCAGCACGTTGTTAAGCAGCTGCTGTTCCTCCACGCCCTTATTGATCACGTCGCGCAGGCGCTGGCTGCCCGCCTCCGGCGCGAAGGTGAGCGAGGTTTTTTTCGTCTGCTTGGTCTCCTCCAGCGTTTCGCCCAGGACCGAGTCGATGCGCAGGGATGGCAGGGAAATAGCCACGCGGTCCTTTTTGTGCTGCTCCATCAGGGCGCGCACCAGCTCCGGCAGGCAGGAATAATCGCCGGTGGAAAGGGCGGAAAGGGAAATCTCCTCGTAGCCCGTGGAATCGATCAGGGCCTTGGCCTGGCGCAGCAGCGTTTCCTTGGAGCGCTCGCGCTGGGGGCGGTACAGCATGCCCGCCTGGCAAAAGCGGCAGCCGCGCGTGCAGCCGCGGGCGACCTCCAGCATCACGCGGTCGAACACGGCCTCGGTAAAGGGCACAATAAAGCTGTCCGGATATTCGGCCGTGTCCATATTGGGGATAAAAGCCTTGGTGATTTTTGCGGGCACGTCATCGCGGATGGGCGTGAGCGCCTTAAAATCGCCGTTTTCAAAATAGCTGTCCTCATAAAAGCGGGGGATGTAAAAGCCCTGCTTGTTTGCCATGTGCAAAAGGAAGGCTTCCTTGCTTTCGCCGCGCTTTTTAAAATCGGCGTATTCCCGCACGAGATCGGCGATCTGCTCCTCGCCGTCGCCCACCATGAACAGGTCGATAAAGTCGCACAGGGGCTCGGGGTTAAAGGCACAGGGTCCGCCCGCCACCACCAGGGGCGCGTCCTCGCCGCGCTTTTCCGCCAGCTTTTCGATGCCGGCCAGCTCCAGCATATTGAGCACATTGGTATAGCTCATCTCGTATTGCAGGGTAAAGCCCACCATGTCGAACGCATTGACCGGCGTCATGGTCTCCAGGGTGTATAAGGGGATGCCGTTTTCGCGCATCTTTTCCTCCATGTCCACCCAGGGGGCAAAGGCGCGCTCGCAGTAGACGTTCGGCTCTTTATTGAGGATATGATAGAGGATCTTCAGCCCCAGATGGCTCATGCCGACCTCGTAGGTATCGGCAAAGCAGAAGGCAAAGCGCACGTCCATCTTGGCCGGATCCTTGATCGCCATGTTCACCTCGCCGCCGGTGTAGCGCGAGGGCTTTTGCACCAGCGGCAACAGAGGCAGAATCTTTTCATACAGCAAGACAAAAACACTTCCCTTTTTGCGGCGCAAGGGCCACAATACTCCATATTAAATAGAATAGCATGGCTCCGCGCACAGCGTCAAATGAAAGTGTTCTTTTTCTCCGGCTTGTCCGCTGCCCGCCCCAAGGCCGCGCGCAGTATCTCCGACTGCCAGCGGGCGGCGGTTATGCGCAGGTCAGCGTCCAGATACAGAACATAGTGCAGCCTGCCCGGGGCAAAGTGGCGCAGGACCTCCCGCGCAGGGGTGCCCTTTGCCACGGCCAACACGCGCACTGGCAGCGCGCCGCCTAAAAGGGATTGTCTTTCCAGCGCCAACAGCTCCTGCGCGCGGGCAAAGGGACGTGTCTTCAAACTCCTGAACGCGCACAAGCCTATGTACAGCCCACTTAAAAACAGCGTCGCGTTGAGCCTTTTTTGCGCCACGCACAAAAAGATGCTCAGCGCCGCCATGCCAGCGGCCAGTATGAGCCCAAGCACGGCTGCCGTCCTATCCGCCCGCGTGCGGCCCAGCAACGGCGACAGCGCGGCGCGCAGCACGCGCCCACCATCCAGGGGCAGGGCTGGCAGAAGGTTAAACAGGCACAGGCACAGGTTCAAAAGGATAAAGCTTGCCAGCGTCGGGGACAACTGCGGAAGCAAATGGCACAGCAGGCAGGCAAACATGGAAAGCAGCAGATTCATAAACGGCCCGGCCAGAGCCACCAGGCATTCCCGACCGGGGCGTTCCTCCAGGTCTTCCATGCGCGCAACACAACCAAAGGGCGCAAGCTCGATCTCCGTCACGCGCACGCCGACAAGGCGCGCCGCCGCGCAGTGGGCAAGCTCGTGCAAAAACACCAGCAAAAAGGCAAGGCAAAGCAGGCGCAGCCGCGCCGTGATGAGGGCAACGATCAAAAACAGCGCCATGGCCGGATGCAGGCGCAGAGGGATGCCGCAAACGGATAGCACCCTCACGGCTCAAGATACTCCTTGGCGTCCACGGTCCGCCCGCCCAGTTCCAGGCGTAGAAACAGCTTGCTCACACCGTCCTCCTCCACGGGCACGGCAAAGCTCTCGCCGCGTCGTACGCTGTCCCCCGGCGCGACGCGCACGCCCACCAACGGCTCGTACACGCTTTCCAGCCCGCCCGCATGGCGGATACGCACACAATACCCACCCATTTGCGAGCGGGTAACGCTCAATACCTCGCCATCCGCGCCGGCATGCACCGCGCCGGAGCCGATCAGCCACAGGCCATCGCCGGTTTCCAGGGCAGGCTGCGCGTCCGCAAAGGGCAGCTGCAGCGCATCCGGCGCCTGCCCGGAAGTACGCGTCCAAAAGACCTGTACGCTCTTTGGCACCAGCTTGCTCACGAATTCCAGCTGGCCCAGGTCCTGGCCCAGCTCTTCCACATCCAGCTGGGCCGTGGCCACGCGGCGCACGTTGTCCGTCAGCTGCCGCGCACCCTCGTAGGGCAGGGCGCGCAGGCCGAGCAGCAGGGCCAGCGCGCAGACGGCCGCCACGCTCTGGGCGGCAAGCCTTGTGCGCACGGGTCTTTGCACGGCCGTCTCCCGTTCATACGCCGCCCGCCGGTCGAGCATCCGCCGGATGCGCGCCGTCCGTCGGTCGCGGCGCAGGCGCTGGCGTTCCCGCTGAATGTTGTACTTTCTGTCCTCCTGCCTAAGCTCGCGCAAAAGCTGCTGTCGTTCCGACATAAAACAAGCGCCTCCCCATTTTTGTGCTCTTAACACATGTATGGGAAGACGCAGAAAAACATTCGTCCGAAACTGCCTCAGACGTCCGGTTTTGCCACGATCACCTTTCCGTCCGCGCCCAGCAGGGGCGTAAGTCCCGCCCCGTAGCCCGATTTCCAGGCCAGATAATGCACGCCCGTTTCCCGATCGACGAGTATTTGGCGAACGCCTTCCTCGCTGATCTGCGAACCATCCTTATAAACGACCAAAAACCTGTTTTCCTTTTTGCCCATGGTTTTCTCCTTTATAAATGTAAATCGCCTTTTCTAGAAAATGCTTCGCTGCTGGTTGCGTACCACGTTTAATACCAGACCCATGGCCGCCATGTTGGCCAGCAGGTTGCTGCCCCCATAGCTTAAAAAGGGCAGCGGAATGCCCGTGACCGGCATGATGCCGATGGTCATGCCGATGTTCTCCAAAATATGGAACAAAAGCATGGAGCCCACGCCTGCGATGATGCAGGAACCGAACTTGTCCTTGACACGATAAGCGAGATAAAACAATCTAAGCAGCAGCACCAGGTACAAAAGCAGGATCACCAAACAGCCAAGGAACCCGACAGATTCCGCGGTCACGGCAAAGATGAAGTCCGTGTGCTTTTCCGGCACAAAGTCCAGCTGGCTGATGGCGCCCTCCTGCAGGATGCCCTTGCCGGTCATTTCCCCGGAGCCCACGGCGATCTTGGAATAATACACCTGCAGGCCGGACCCGCTGATGTCCCTTTCCGGGTCCAGAAAGTCCAGGATGCGGTTCTTTCTGAACTCGGACAAGAAGGGCCACACGCCGATGCAGGCAGCCGCAGCAGCCACGCCGGCACCAAGGAACAGCTTCCAACTCATACCGGCCATGAACAGCATGCCGATGAAGATGGCCGCAAACACAAAGGCGCTGCCGTAGTCGTCCTGCAAAATGACCGGGGCAAAGGGGATGGCAAAATGCAGGAAGTAGATCAGAAACTGTTTGAGGCTTTCGATCCTGCCCTCCTGAAGGCTCATGTGTTTGGCCAATGTCAATATGATGGCCACCTTGCAAAGCTCCGAGGGCTGGAAGGTCCTCTCCTGCCCCCAGGTCAAAAAGGCGGAGATACCGCGCACCTTGGGCAGCAGCAGCATGGCGGCCAGCAAAAGGTTCGCCACGATGTAGATCAGCACCCAGAACTCGCCGTACACCCGGTAATCCAGCAAAAGCATCACCAGCAAAAGGGCAACGGTGCCCACGGCCACCCAAATCAGCTGCAAGCGGGCAGAGCGGCTCATCAGGCGCGAGAGCTGGGCAAGCAGGCCTTCGCCCTCCACCTGTGCATAGGGGTCTGCCGTGGCGTTGGAGACGGCCACGATGCCAATGACGATCAGAGCGACCATGCACAGGATCAGCCACCAGTCCACATAGCCCTTGCTGCGGTTCAAAAACAATTCCCGCCTGCGTCCAAGCCGCATTGTGCCCGTCACCTGCCTCTCCTCTTGCGCGAATTTTACACAAAACGATTATAGCATGCCCCGTCGATTTCGCAAAGTGCGCCGTTGCTATTTGCCCTGTTAAGGCGTATACTTTTAGTCAAACACACATACACGCAAGGGTGGCCTGACGCATGGATAATCTGTTGATCTCCTTTGAGGTCGTGTTGCCTCTTTTTCTCATGCTGCTGCTCGGCTATGTGATCCGGCAGACAAAGCTGGTGACGCCGGACGCCTTTTCGCAGATGAACAGGCTCACCTTCCGCGTCTTTCTGCCCCTGGTGATCTTCAAAAACATCTATGTTTCCGATCTTAGCACCGCCTTCAACGGCAGGCTCATTTTAAGCGGCGTCATCATCGTTTTGTTGATGTTCCTTCTGTGCTTTCTGGTGATCGTCAGGATCGAGAAGGACAACCGCCGCCGCGGCGTTTTGATCCAGGCCATCTTCCGCAGCAACTTCATCATCTTCGGTCTTTCCGTGTGCGCCAACATGTACGGCGACGAGGCCTGCGGCGCGGTGTCGCTGCTGGTGACCTTCATCATCCCGCTGTATAACGTACTGGCCGTGGTTGCCCTGGAAAGCTTTAGGAGCGGCGGCAAGTTCAACCTGCTGAAAATCCTCAAGGGCATCGTCACCAACCCGCTGATCCTTTCCGCCATCTTTGGTATGCTGGTGCTGCTCTCCGGCCTGCGCTTCCCTGCTGTGCTGGAGGATACGATATCCGACCTGGCTGCCGTGGCCACGCCGCTTGCGCTGGTGGTGCTGGGCGGCTCGTTCGAGATCGCCAGCGTGCGGTCGAACCTAAGGCCCCTTTCCATCGGCCTGATCGGCAGGCTGATCCTCATGCCCGCGCTGTTTTTGCCGGTCTGCATATTGCTTGGCTTCCGCGGCCCGGAGCTGCTGGGCCTGATGGTGATGCTGGGCGCACCCACGGCTGTTTCTTCTTATACAATGGCGCAGCAGATGGGCGGCGACGGCGAGCTGGCCGGCGAACTGGTGGTCTTCGGCACGATGTTCTCGGTGGTCACCATCTTCTTGTGGACGTTTTTGCTCACATCGCTCGGCCTTTTATAGCAAAGCGAACAGCACTTGGCAAAAAACATATCATTTAGCCCTTTTTTTACACTGCAGCCCCTTGCATTTTTTGCCTGCTTTGGTATAATCCTTTCAATTATACATTACATATATGCAAAGGAGAGAAACGTGTATGGCTTTCATTTACAGCGAGCCCAGTCGTACCTTCGGCGAATATCTGCTCATTCCCGGGTATTCTTCCGCTGAGTGCATTCCATCCAACGTAAGTCTCAAGACCGCCATTGTCAAATACCGCAAGGGCGAGACCCCTGCCCTGACCATGAACATTCCGCTTGTTTCTGCCATCATGCAGTCCGTTTCCAACGACACGATGGCCATCGCTCTGGCGAAGGAAGGCGGAATTTCTTTTATCTATGGCTCGCAGTCCATCGAGGATGAGGCGGCCATGGTGGCCCGCGTCAAGTCCTACAAGGCGGGCTTTGTGGTCAGCGATTCGAACATCCGTCCCGACCAGACCCTGGCCGATATATTGGCCCTGAAGGAAAAGACCGGTCACTCCACCGTGGCCGTGACCGACGACGGCAGCGCCACCGGCAAGTTGCTGGGCATTGTCGCCAGCCGCGATTACCGCGTCAGCCGCATGGACCCCTCCCTCAAGGTGTCCGAATTCATGACGCCCTTCGACCATCTGATCACTGCAAATGAGAACACCTCCCTTAAGGAGGCCAACGACATCATCTGGGAGCACAAGCTCAATTCCCTGCCCCTGATCGACGAAAACGGTCATCTCAAATACATGGTCTTCCGCAAGGACTACGATTCCCATAAGGAGAATCCCAACGAGCTGCTGGACCAGAGCAAGCGCTACATCGTGGGCGCGGGCATCAACACCCGCGACTATGCTGAGCGTGTTCCCGCCCTGGTGGAGGCCGGCGCAGACGTGCTTTGCATCGACAGCTCCGAGGGCTATACCTTCTGGCAGTCCAACACCTTAAAGTGGATCCGCGACCATTACGGCGACAGCGTAAAGGTTGGCGCCGGCAACGTGGTGGACAGGGACGGCTTCCTCTTCCTGGCCAAGGCGGGCGCCGACTTTGTCAAGATCGGCATCGGCGGCGGCTCCATCTGCATCACCCGCGAACAGAAGGGCATCGGCCGCGGACAGGCGACTGCCGTGATCGAGGTGGCCAAGGCCCGCGATGAATACTACGAGGAGACGGGCATTTATGTTCCCATCTGCTCCGACGGCGGCATCGTGTACGACTACCACATCACCCTGGCCCTGGCCATGGGCGCGGACTTTATCATGCTGGGCCGTTACTTTGCCCGCTTTGACGAAAGCCCCACCCTGCGTCTGAGCATCAACGGCAACTACGTCAAGGAATACTGGGGCGAGGGTTCCAACCGCGCCCGCAACTGGCAGCGCTACGATCTGGGCGGCGCGGCCAAGCTCTCCTTTGAAGAAGGCGTAGATTCCTACGTTCCCTATGCCGGCTCCCTCAAGGACAACGTGAACCAGACGCTGTACAAGGTGCGCTCCACCATGTGCAACTGCGGCGCGCTCTCCATCCCGGAGCTGCAGCAAAAGGCCAGGCTGACCACCGTTTCCTCCACCTCCATCGTGGAGGGCGGGTCTCATGACGTCATCCTCAAGAACAACGCCACCATCCGCGTGGAGTAATCTGTACAACAAAAAAGGCGGTCCGCCAAGGGCCGCCTTTTTGCATTCCTTTTATTCTATATTCCTATGTCTTTGTTCCATGGTGGCGTAATCCTGGCCCAAACGGCCTGCCAGCAGCACGGCACATACATCGAAAAAGATATACAGCGCCTGCTCGAACAGGTTGCCCATGGGCTGGGCGGAGGGTACCACGCGGCTGTCCTTTCCCTTGTAAACGGCGGCGGGCAAAAAGAGCACGGTGTCGTTCTGCGCGCCGGTAAGCGACGCGGGCGAGCCGGTGACGATCAGGATGGAGGCGCCGGTCTGTCTTGCCCTTTCCAGCGTACCGTCGATGTGGGGGATGCAGCCGGAACCGTTCACGCACAAAAACAGGTCGCCCTCGTGCATGCCGGGCGTGGTGTCGTCCCACAACCAGTGCACCTGCTTGCCCAGGTGCGTCAACCGCATGGCAAAGCCGCGGGTGGAGATGCCCTCCCTTCCCGCGCCGGTGACAAAGATGCGCTGCGCCTTTTCGATCGCCTGCAAAAAGCCTTCCAGCTCCTTTTCGTCCACGCGCGCAAACACTTGCTTAAGCTCCTCCAGCGCGCCAAAGGCCCGCTGCTCAAATTCGTCTTTCATCTGCATGGTTCCATCCTCCCTGGCTTTTTTCCCAGTATAGCACACAGACGCGATCAACGAAACGCCGCAGGTAGTTTTTATGTTCAAAACGGATTACAAGATGTAACACAAAAAACGGTTGATGAATGCCGGCAATGCGAGTATACTTCTTTAATGAGCTAACTTACGTCTTCAAGGCGGGGTGCAAGTCCCCACCGGCGGTAATAGTCCGCCAGCGGCCGCAAAAATACGGCCCGCAGACCCGGCGCGATTCCGGGACCGACGGTAACAGTCCGGATGGAAGAAGGCAAAGCGCAAAATCAAAGCGGCGAAGGACTTCCTTGATTGAAACGTTTTTGACCCTGAAACGTATGCTTTGGGCTCAAAATCCGTTTCTTATGAAGGGAGTCGTTTTTTCATGAAAACCACAAAAAGCGTGCGCATGCTCACCCGCGCGGCCGTGCTGGCCGCCATCGCCCTGATCCTGTTCATGCCGGCCTTTGAGCTGGCCCTGCCATTCTTCCCGCCCTGGCTGAAGCTGGACATCTCCGCCGTGCCGGTGCTGTTGGCCGGCTTTGCCATGGGGCCCATCGGCGGCCTGGCCGTGCAGGCGGTCAAATCCGTGCTGCATCTTTTCTGGTCCTCCACCGGCGGTGTGGGCGAGTTGGCCGACTTTTTGATGGGCGCAAGCCTGATGCTGCCCGCCGCCCTGATCTATCTGCGCAAAAAGACCTTTTCCGGCGCGCTGATCGGCCTTGTCTGCGGCATACTTTGCGCCACCGGTGTGGGTATTTTGAGCAACTATTACATCATGCTGCCGCTTTATACCCAAACCATGAGCATGGACCAGATCATCGGTGCGGCCGCGGGAAGCAACGCCGCCATCCAGGATGTGAAGGGCTATCTCGTTTACGGCGTTTTGCCCTTTAACCTTTTGAAGGGCGTGGTGGTGAGCCTGGTGACGATGCTGCTTTACAAGCGCGTCTCCCCCATCCTGCACGAAAAGAAGGGAAACTGATTTTTTCCATGTGCCAGTTCATCAGCACAAGTGAAAACATGACCCAGGACCTGGCCGCGCTCATCGCCCCGGCCCTGAAGCCCGGCGCCGTATTGCTTTTGCGCGGCGAGCTGGGCGCGGGCAAGACCGCCTTTGTGCGCGGCCTGGCCAGGGGCCTCGGCGCGAACGAAGACGATGTTTCCAGCCCCACGTTTGCCCTGATGCAGCAGTACTTGGGCGGGGATCTGCCGCTGTACCATTTTGATCTGTACCGGCTTTCCGGCCCGGAGGCCGCGGAGCTCGGCTTTGAGGAATACTTCTTCGGCTGCGGCGTGTGCGCCATAGAATGGCCGGACAGCGCCCTGGAGCTTCTGCGCGGCGCGGATGTAAAGACCGTCCGCCTTGCCCGCGGCGAAAACGACGATACGCGGATCATAGATCTGGAGGGATTCGATGCTTTGCCTGAGCCTGGACGCTTCTTCGCTCTCGGCCTGCGCCGCGCTGACTGAGGACGGCGTGCTGCTGGCCGAATGCTATGTGCAAAACGGCAGAACCCATTCCACCTCCCTGATGCCCATGGTGGACATGTGCTTCCGCCTGGCCGGTCGCAGCGCACAGCAGCTGGATCTGGTCGCCGTGGCCGCCGGCCCCGGCTCCTTCACGGGGGTGCGCATCGCCGTGTCCACGGCCATGGGCCTTGGCTTCCAGGGCCGCGCCGCCGCCGTGGATACGCTGGAGGCGCTGGCGTTTCAGGCCTTGCCGTACGAAGGCGTGGTCTGCCCGCTGCTGGACGCGCGCGCGGGCCAGGTCTACGCCGCCGCTTACAAGGACGGCCAGGCCCTGCTGCAAAGCGCCGCCCTGCCGCTTTGCGAGTATCTGGAAAAGCTTCGCGCCCTTTCCACCGGGCCCTGCCTGTTTGTCGGCGATGGCGTGCGCAGCTATATGGACGAGCTGAAATCCTCCGGCCTTGGCGTCATCGGCGGGCCGTCCTATCTGGGTCTGCACGGCGGCGCGATCTGCGAGCTAGCCCTCGCGCGCCCCGAAACCTGGCAGCCGGCGGAAAGCCTGCGCCCCATCTATCTGCGCGCCCCCTCCGCCGAGCGTGCCCGACTGGAGAAGCAGTCCCATGTCTGAATACCGCACCCGTCCGATGGAATATAGGGATATCGACCAGATCCTGGCGATAGAAAACAGCAGCTTTGCCATCCCTTGGTCGCGCGAGGCCATGGAGTCCGAGCTGCGCAACAGCGCCGCCCGCTACCAGGTGCTGGAGGAAAACGGCCGCGTGCTGGCCTATGCCGGCGCCTGGGTGGTGATAGACGAAGGGCATGTGACCAACGTGGCCGTGCATCCAAACGCGCGCGGCCGCGGCCTGGGAAAGGCCGTCCTGCGCGCCCTGATCCAAGAGCTGCTGGCGCTGGACGTTTGCTACATGACCTTAGAGGTGCGCGTATCCAACCTGCCGGCCATCTCGCTGTACAAGCGCCTGGGCTTTAAAAAGGCGGGCCTGCGCAAGGGCTACTACGAGGACAACCGCGAGGACGCCTACATCATGGTCACGGATCAGTTGGGTCTTGCCTTGACGGACCGCCCCGATCCGCCGAAGAAAGCCTGAAACATGGTCCATTTTCTACCTTTTTGTTCAGATTTATGGTGATTTTTCATTCCTTGTGCCCGTTTCTTAAAGGAACAGGGCTTTTCTTTTTTGGTCAGAACAGGTAAAATAGGAAAAGATTCTAAATTGGGTGCGTATACTTAATTAGAACAGCGCAGAGAAAAGGGGTTTGGGAGCAGTTGGAGATCAGCATCAACTCGATCAATTGCCGCTATGAGCAGGCCGGCAGCGGAAAGGACGTGCTTCTGCTGCACGGCTGGGGCGGCGAAGCGGCCAGCTGGCTGCCGGTGTATCACCATCTGCGCGAAAAGTGCCGCGTCACCGCCTTGGATTTTCCCGGGCACGGCAAGAGCGGCTTCCCTCCCGAGGACGGCTGGAGCGTGCATGAATATGCCGATTTCACCGCTCGCTTCATCGAAGAGGTCGGCATAGCCGGCTGCGATATCGTGGCCCACAGCTTCGGCTGTCGCGTGAGCATCCTGCTCTGCGCACAGCATCCCGAGCTGGTGGGAAAGCTCCTGATGACCGGCGCCGCCGGCCTGCGCAAGGAGCAAAGCCCCGCCATACAGCGCAGACAAAAGCTGTTCAGCTTTTTGAAAAAGTGCGCCCACGTGATCCCCGGCGGGGACGCCCTGCGTGAAAAGTTTGCCGGCAACTTCGGCTCCGCGGACTATCGCAACCTGCCGCCCAGCATGCGCGCCACCTTTGTCAAGGTGGTCAACGAGGATTTGAGCGCCTACCTTCCCCGCATAAAGGCGCAGCCGCTGCTGGTCTTCGGCCGCCAGGATACGGAAACGCCCCTTTGGATGGGCGAAAAGATGGAAAAAGAGATTCCCGGCTCCGCGCTGGTGGTGCTGGAAAACGCCGGGCATTTTGCCTACCTTGATAAACTGTACGAGTTTTTGCGCATACTGGACGCCTACCTGTTCGTGCCGGAGGGCTAGACCCTCCTGCGTCCGGCCGCAAAGCGGCAACGCGCATTTTCTCTGGAAAGGGGACTTATCTTGGGTATCCAACTCTTAAGCGCAGCCCTTTTGTGCATTTCCTGCGTGCTGTGCATACTGGACTCGCTGCACATGCTGCAGCTGGAAAGCTACCAGCTTCCCGGCTATCGCCGCTGGCTGCGGCAAAACGCGGAGCGCGCCTTTTTCCGGCCCGCGCTGCCCACCATGGCGGCTTTGCTGGTCTTTGCGGCGCTGAAGCTTTTGAGCACGAGCCCAAACGCGCTGCTCTTCGGCGCCGCCGCGGCCCTGCTGCTTTCCGTGTATGTGTTTTTTGCCGTGCGGCGTCTGCCGTCGAAAAAGCCCCTGGTCTATACCAAGCGCATCCGGCGCTTCCTGTGCATTTACGGCTTGCTCATTTTCTGCCTTGCCCTTATTTTGATCCTGCCCGGCTTGGGCGTGGCGGCGTATTTCCTGCCGCTGTTTTCTGCCTTGCTTTTGATCCCCGCAACGGTGATTTCCGCGCCTTTGGAGCGGGCGATCAGCCGCTGGTATTTCCGCGACGCCCAGCGCATGCTGGCCGCACGACCGGACCTGATCCGCATCGGCATCACCGGCAGCTACGGCAAAACCTCCACCAAGTTCATCCTCGGCACCATCCTTGCCGAAAAATACAACGTGCTGGTCACCCCCTCCAGTTTCAACACGCCCATGGGCGTTACGCGCATCATCCGCGAACAGTTAAAGGCCGAGCATGAGGTCTTCGTGGCGGAGATGGGCGCCCGGCACCTGGGCGATATCCGCGAGATGTGCGAGCTCGTACATCCCAGCGTCGCCCTTTTGACCAGCATCGGCCCCCAGCATCTGGAAACCTTCGGCAGCATCGAAAACGTGGTTTCCACCAAGAACGAATTGATCGAAAGCCTGCCCGCGGACGGGAAGGCCTATTTTGCTGCCGACGGCGGCTGGTGCGAGGTGCTCTATACCCAGTGCGGCCTTAAGGAAAAGGCCACAGCCGGTCTTAAGGAGAACGCGACCGTCTATGCAAAGGACGTATCCGTTTCGCCCTCCGGCACCAGCTTTACCCTGGTGACCCCGCAGGGAGAGATCGCCATCCGTTCGCCCCTGCTCGGCCAGCACAACGCGCAGAACGTGATCCTGTGCGTGGCCGCTTCCCTGGGCCTTGGCCTGACTTTAGACGAGATCGCTGCCGGCATTGCCAAGCTCAAGCCCGTGGAACACAGGCTGCAGCTCATCCAGGGTGCGGGCGGCGTGACCGTGATCGACGACGCCTTCAACGCCAATCCCTCCGGGGCCAAATCCGCGCTGGACGTGCTGTCCGGCTTTTCCGGGCGGCGCATCATCGTCACCCCCGGCATGGTGGAACTGGGCGAGGAGGAAGCAGCGCTCAACCGCAGCTTCGGTCAGCAGATGGCCGCAGCCGTGGACATCGCCCTGATTGTGGGCAAGCAAGCGCGCGTCCAGCCCATACTGGACGGCCTTGCAGAGGGCGGCTTTGACATGAACCAGGCCCACCGCCTGGACGATCTGAATCAGGCCACCGCCTTCCTTGCGCAGAACGGCCGCCCCGGCGACGTGGTGCTGTTTGAAAACGATCTTCCCGATAATTATTGAGATAACTTGATTCATTGGAGGTAAACACGATGCTGAACCTTGCCGTCCTGTACGGAAGCAAAGCCTGCGAACACGACGTATCCATCATCACGGCGCTGCAGGCCATGGATAATCTGGATGCCAGCAAATACAACATCATCCCCGTATACCTGGCCGTGGACGGCCGCTGGTTCACGGGCGACGCCCTGCGCGATATCCGCATTTACCGCCAGTTTGACGAGCGCCGCGTGACCCCGTGCCGCCTGTTCCCAGCGGGCGAGGGCAAGGGCGTGCTGGAGCGCTGGCCCCATCGCACGGGCCTGTTTGCCGGCAGCCCCGTCATCAGCCAGGTGGATTGCTGCCTGCTCGCCTTCCACGGTATGAACGGCGAGGACGGCACGGTGCAGGGCATGCTGGAACTGTACGATATCCCCTACACCTCGGCAGGTCTGCTGGGTTCCGCAGCCGGCATGGACAAGATCGCTATGAAGCTTCTGTATAAAGGCGCCGGCTTCCCGGTGCTGGATATGGTCTGGTTCCTGCGCGAGGACTTTGAAAAGGATCGACAGGCGCAGATCGACAAGGTGGAGCAAGCCTTCGGCTATCCCTGCTTTGTCAAGCCCGCCAACCTGGGCTCCTCCATCGGCATCAGCAAGGCCACGGATCGCGATTCGCTCATCCATGCCATCGAGGTGGCCGCGGAATTCGACAAGCGCATCCTGGTGGAAAAGGGCGTTGAGCACGTCAAGGAGGTCAACTGCGCGGCGCTTGGCTATGGCAGCGATGTGCGTCCCTCCGTCTGTGAAATGCCCGTGTCCTGGGATGAGTTCTTAAGCTTCGACGACAAGTATCTGCGCGGCGGCAAGAACGCCAAAGGCGCAAAGACGGGCGGTGTCAAGTCCGCGCCCGCCAAAGGCCCGGCCAAGGGCGGCATGGCTTCCCTCGGCCGCCAGATCCCCGCGCCCATCTCCGACGAGGACACAAAGGCCATCCAGGACATCACGGTGGAAATGTTCAAGATGATGGACTTAAAGGGCGTGGTGCGCGTGGACTTCATCATCGACGAGGACGACGGCAGGATCTACTTAAACGAGGTCAACACCATCCCCGGCTCCCTGGCCTTCTATCTGTGGGAACCGCTCGGCATCCCCTATACAAAGCTGCTGGATACCATGGTGGAAAACGCCTTCAAGGCCTGGGAGGACAAGAACCGTTCCGCCTTCAGCTACCAGTCCAACCTTTTGCAGCAGGTGGGCGGCGTTGGCGCCAAACGATAAAACAAGCACAAACAAAAACCCTGCCGGATAAATCCGGCAGGGTTTTTTAGGTTTGTTTGTTTTCTTACAGCTCGGCGAAGTACTTGATGGTGCGGACCATCTGAGAGGTGTAAGAATTCTCGTTGTCGTACCAGGACACGACCTGCACCTGATAGGTGTCGTCGTCGATCTTGGCGACCATGGTCTGGGTGCCGTCGAACAGGGAACCGAACCTCATGCCGATCACGTCGGAGGAAACGATGGGCTCCTCGGTGTAACCGAAGGACTCGGAAGAGGCAGCCTTCATGGCGTCGTTGATCATGGCCTTGGTCAGGTCCTTAGCCTTGACAACAGCCACCAGGATGGTGGTGGAGCCGGTGCACACGGGCACGCGCTGGGCGGAGCCGATCAGCTTGCCGTTCAGCTCGGGGATGACCAGGCCAATGGCCTTGGCAGCGCCGGTGGAGTTGGGAACGATGTTCTGCGCGCCAGCGCGGGCACGGCGCAGGTCGCCCTTGCGATGGGGGCCGTCCAGGATCATCTGGTCACCGGTGTAAGCGTGCACGGTGGTCATGATGCCGGAG
This sequence comes from Christensenellales bacterium, assembly GCA_050309765.1. Classification (GTDB taxonomy): domain Bacteria; phylum Bacillota; class Clostridia; order Christensenellales; family UBA1750; genus CALWRM01. The sequence continues at coordinate 7,519 of JBNRMU010000075.1, read as the reverse complement.
ACGATGGGGAAATTGTCGTTCAGGGCCTTGGCCATGGGAGCCAGGCAGTTGGTGGTGCAGGAAGCGGCGGAGATGATCTGATCATCGGCCGTCAGCTCATTCTCGTTCACGGAGTAGACGATGGTCTTCAGGTCGTTGCCGGCAGGGGCAGAGATGACGACCTTCTTGGCGCCGGCGGTGATGTGCGCCATGGACTTTTCCTTGGAGGTGTAGAAGCCGGTGCACTCCAGCACAACGTCCACACCCAGCTTGCCCCAGGGGGCGTCCGCCGCGTTCTTCTCGGCGTAGATCTCGATCTCCTTGCCATCCACGATGATGGAATGGTCGGTGGATTCCACGGTGTGCTTATTCTCGCCGAACGCGCCAAGGAAGGAACCCTGGGCGGTGTCGTACTTAAGCAGGTGCGCCAGCATGTCGGGGCTGGTCAGATCGTTGATGGCAACAACGTCATAACCCTCGGCGTCGAACATCTGACGGAAAGCCAGACGGCCAATGCGGCCAAAGCCATTGATAGCAACCTTAACGGCCATGGGAAAAAACCTCCTTAAAAATGAAGTCAAACTCGAACAAATATATTTTAGACCAAAGAAAACGCAAATACAAGAGCGACGTGCCTTTATGACAGTTTTTTAACGTATCTGTCGCGGGAAAAAACCGTAGCACCCGCTGCCGAGGCTGCCGATCCATCCCCGGCGTTGCATCCGGGCCGCTTCCGCCCGAAGCTGCGCGGCGGGCGTTATTGTTTGGGCGGCTTTCCGTACTGCTTGCCGCAGCCGTTGCAAACGCCCGTGTGCACGCAGATCGCGCCGCCGCACGCTTTGCAGCTCCACATCTCGCGCTCCCTGGCGAGGAAGGCCTCCATTCCCAGTTTCCGGATGTCGCGCAGGTTTTGCAGCGGCGATTCGCACAGGGGGTATTGGGACGTGTAGCGGTTTTCCTTCTCCATCACATCGGCACAGGGGTAATCCGGACATTGATCGCAAAAGTCGTAGCCGTTTTGCCTGCGCTTTTCGCAAAGGATGATGCCGCACCTGCTCGCGCAGAACTCCGGCTTGTTTTCATCGGGCCCGTTGCAGCCCGGGCAGGGATCGTCTTTTTGCTGCGCGCGGGCGCACAGGCTGCAATCCAGGCCGCACGGGGCGACCATGTCGGCTGTGAACATCCAAATTCCCTCCTAAAAGGGTCCGCAAAGGACAAGACGGCAAAACGGCAACGCTTATTTCAGGTTTTCCGGGTTTAAGCCCTGCAGCTCCTTGGGCACGAAGCGGCCGTCCTTGCGGATGAGCACGCCGTCGAACCAGATCTCACCGCCGCCGTATTCCGGCGTCTGGATGCAGACCAGGTCCCAGTGCGCAGCGCTCTTGTTGCCGTTATCGCAATCATCATAGGCCGCGCCGGGCGTAAAGTGAAAGGAGCCGGCGATCTTTTCGTCAAAGAGCGTGTCCTTCATGGCGCGGTTGATGTAGGGGTTCACGCCGAAGGAGAACTCGCCCACGTAGCGCGCGCCCTCGTCCACGTCCAGGAGCTTGTTGATGCGCTCGGTATCGTTGGCCGTGGCCTTGACGATCCTGCCGTTTTTGAACTCAAAGCGGATATTTTCAAAGGTGAAGCCATCGCGCAGCGAAGGCGTGTTGTACTGCAAAACGCCGCTGACGGATTCGCGCACCGGCGCGGTGAATACCTCGCCGTCGGGGATGTTGCATTCGCCCGCGCAGGGAATGGCCGGCAGGCCTCGGATGGAAAAGCGCAGGTCCGTTCCCGGGCCCAGGATATGCACCTGGTCGGTCTTTTGCATGAGCTCGACCAACGGCTTCATCGCCCTGCCCATCCTGGCATAATCCAGGCAGCAGACGTCAAAATAAAAGTCCTCAAAGGCCTCCGTGGAGCTGTTGGCGCTTTGGGCCATGGAAGGCGTGGGGTAGCGCAGCACCACCCAGCGCGTGTTCTTCAGGCGCTTTTGCATGTGCACAGGGTCCTGGTAAAACCTGGCGTACAGGTCCAGCTTTTCCGCCGGCACATCGGACATCTCGGACAGGTTGTCGCTGGCGCGCACGCCGATGTAGCAGTCCATGCCGTCCATCTGCAGACCGTCGTAGGCGGCCCAGAAGCGCAGCTGCTCCTCTGTGGCGCTTTGCAGCAGCGCGCGGTTTACGGCCGGGTCGCGCAGGTTGACAAAGGGCAGAGCGCCTGCCGCGGCGATCTCCCGGGTGAGGCTTACGACGAACTCCTTCTGCGCGCCTATGCTCTCCACGAGCACCTTTTCGCCGGCTTTGACGCGAAGGGACTGGTTGACGAGGTTTCTCGCCAGGGTATTGACCCTGGGATCGATCATACAAAGGCCTTCTTTCTGATTAAGTATTGCATTTAGGCGTTTGCGGGCCCGTACTTTTCCAGGCGCACGCCCGCTTCCTTTAAAAGCTGTTTGGAAAAGTCGTCCGGATAATCATGCTTGTACACCACGCGCTCGATGCCCGCGTTGATGATGAGCTTGGCGCAGATGACGCAGGGGCTGTAGGTCACGTACAGCGTGGCGCCGTACACGCTCACGCCCATGCGCGCCGCCTGGATAAGGGCGTTTTGCTCGGCGTGCACGGCGTAGCACAGCTCCGCCCGCGTGCCGGAGGCGATGCCAAGCTTTTGCCGCATGCACTCGCCGCGCTCCACGCAAGGGGTGATGCCCTGGGGCGCGCCGTTGTAGCCGGTGGTGAGGATGCGCTTGTCCCGCACGATCACCGCGCCCATCTTGCGGTCCTGCTTGAAGCAGCTTGCCCAGCCGGCGATGGTATCCGTCATTTCCATAAAGCGATGGTCCCATTTGGTCCATTCCATTTTTCCGCGCCTCCTGTCTGAAGTCCGTTTATTGCCGCAAAACAGCCGTTTTTCCGTCCGTTGGAAATCACTTCTTCAGTATACGACGAAAGCTTTGGCGCTGTCAATTTGTCGCGCAGCGACAGACAGCGATCCCGGTTTTCATTTTAAAATCATGAGTAATTCAAAGAAATCTGGAGATAATCGGATATATAAAGATTTATTTTATGTATATTGTGGTTTTTAATCTATTTTCTGTATAATTCGCAGCTATTCAGGTTTGCGCCATACGGGTAAGCGCAGTAAACTAATAACCGTGATTAGCACTCATGTTAAGTGAGTGCTAACAAAGGAAACGCAGTGGCAAAACTGTTAAGGAGGTTACGTTGTATGAGCATCAAGCCTTTGGGCGATCGCGTGGTATTGAAGAACGTTGAGGCCGAAGAAACCACCAAGTCCGGCATCGTTCTGCCCGGCACCGCCAAGGAAAAGCCCCAGATGGCCGAAGTTGTGGCCGTAGGCCCCGGCGGCATGGTGGACGGCAAGGAAGTTAAAATGGAAGTGACCCTTGGCCAGAAGGTGATCTACTCCAAGTACGCCGGAACCGACGTAAAGCTGGACAAGGAAGAATATATCATCGTGCGCCAGAGCGACATCCTGGCTGTGATCGAGTAAGCAAAGCGCTTGCAACCCACTTCAGAATCGGAGGAAAAACATATGGCAAAGCAGCTCAAATACGGCGAGGATGCTCGCCGCTCCCTGGAAGCCGGCGTAAACGTGCTGGCCGATACCGTTAAGATCACGCTGGGCCCCAAGGGCCGCAACGTAATGCTCGATAAGAAATACGGCGCTCCCCTGATCACCAACGACGGCGTGACCATCGCCAAGGAAATCGATCTGGAGGATCCCTTTGAGAATATGGGCGCCCAGCTGGTGAAGGAAGTCGCCACCAAGACCAACGACGTGGCCGGCGACGGCACCACCACCGCCACCCTGCTTGCCCAGGCTATCATCCGCGAGGGCCTGAAGAACGTGGCCGCCGGCGCCAACCCCATGCAGATCAAGCTGGGCATCGCCGCTGCCTGCGATACGGCCGTCGAAAGCCTGAAGAAGATTTCCAAGCCCATCGATTCCAAGAACGCCATCGCCCAGGTCGCGGCCATCTCCGCCGGCGATCCCGCCGTTGGCCAGTGGATTTCCGACGCCATGGAAAAGGTCGGCAACGACGGCGTCATCTCCGTGGAGGAGTCCAAGACCGCCAACACCGAGCTTAAGATCGTGGAAGGCATGCAGTTCGACCGCGGCTATTGCTCCCCCTACATGGTAACCGATAACGACAAGATGGAGGCCGTCCTGGACGATCCCTACATCCTGATCACCGATAAGAAGATCAGCAACATTCAGGACCTGCTGCCCGTGCTGGAGCAGATCGTGCAGGCCGGCAAGAAGCTGCTGATCATCGCCGAGGACATCGAGGGCGAGGCTCTGGCCACCCTGATCGTCAACAAGCTGCGCGGCACCTTCACCTGCGTGGCCGTTAAGGCCCCCGGCTTCGGCGACCGCCGCAAGGCCATGCTGCAGGATATCGCCATCCTGACCGGCGGCCAGGTCATCTCCGAGGAAGTCGGACTCGACCTGAAGGACGCCACCATCGACCTGCTGGGCAAGGCCCGCACCGTGCGCGTGGATAAGGACTACACCACCATCGTGGAAGGCGCCGGCCATCCCTCCGATATCAAGGCCCGCGTGACCTCCATCCGCGCCCAGATCGAGGAGACCAGCTCCGATTACGATAAGGAAAAGCTGCAGGAGCGCCTGGCCAAGCTGGCCGGCGGCGTGGCCGTGATCCAGGTCGGCGCCGCGACCGAGACCGAGATGAAGGAGCGCAAGCTGCGCATTGAGGACGCCCTGGCCGCTACCCGTGCTGCCGTTGAGGAAGGCATCGTGCCTGGCGGCGGCGTGGCCCTGCTGCGCACCATCCCCGATGTGGCCGAGCTGGTCAAGAAGTCCAGCGGCGATATGCGCACCGGCGCGCAGGCCGTGCTGCGCGCGCTGGAGGAGCCCATCCGCCAGATCGCGACCAACGCCGGCCTGGAAGGCTCCGTCATCGTGGAAAAGATCAAGGCCCGAAAGGAGACCAACTACGGCTTCGACGCCCTCAAGGGCGAGTATGGCGACATGGTGCAAAAGGGCATCATCGACCCCACCAAGGTATCCCGTTCCGCTCTGCAGAATGCCAGCTCCATCGCTGCCATCCTGCTGACCACCGAGTCCCTGGTGTGCGATCTGCCCGACAAGAACCCGCCGATGGCAGCCCCCGCCCAGCCCCCGATGTACTAAGATAAACCAACGAAAAGCGGTGTGACGATACGTCACACCGCTTTTTCTATTTGCTTTTGCGTCTTACAGCGAATCCTTGTTCTCCGGCTTTGGCAGGCCTGCCAGGGGAACGATGATCGTTTCGCCCTCGTTTTCGCCCTTGACCCGCAGGGTCAGATCGTCAAACGTCAGGTCTTCCGGCACGTCGAAGATGGGCGCCATGCCGGCGAATTTGCTCTTTTCCAGCTTATCCAGGGCGATCTGCATACCCTCCTGGAAGGTCATGCCCGTGCCGACAGCCTCATAAATGTTGCCGTCGCTGTCCTCCAGGGTAAATTCCGAATAGCTGCTGATGTCGTCCCAAACCAGCTTGCCGTCCTCGCAGTGGAGGCTGACGTTGATGAACTTGCCGCTCGGCGTATTGCTGCCGTTTTTGACCGAGCCGTCGTCCTGACCGTGTTCGACCCGCATGGTGTAGCTGCGCCAGGGGAAATAAAGGGAGGACGCATCCTCACCGTCGGTCTGTACGGCTTCGTCTTCCGTCTCTTCTTCGTCCGCCGTTTCGCTCTGCGGCGCGTCCAGGGTCTGCCCCACGACGGGCTCGATGTTTATGTTTTGCTGCAGGCTTTCTTCAAACTTGTCCATGTCCAGTTCTGCCTTGGGCACGCAGCCGGCAAAGAGCATGGACACGGCTAGCAGGGCCGCCAGCAAAAGGGCTGCTTTTTTCATCATGATCTGAATCCTCCGTTAGAAGTTGTCCCTGTCCTCACCGGACGTGCCAACGCTGTCGCCGGACGTATTGCCGCTGCGCAGGCTGAGCGTGTAGGTGTAGTTTTTCTTGAAGCTGAACACATCGGTGCCGCCGACGCTGAGGCGCTGGTAGGTGCCCTCGTCGCCGAACATCACTTCCTCGCCGAACCAGGGGCTGGAGCTGAAGGCTATCTTGAGCATGTAGTCGCCGGCCGGCAGCTTGATCTTGACGCTTTCGTTGGAATTCAGGAAGGCGACGGAGACCAGGGAGCTGCCGTTGGAGGTATAGATCTTAAAATAATTGCTCTTGCCGTCGGACGGGGCCTTGACGACCAGCGTAACGGCCGAGCCCTTATAGTCGTCGTTGTGGTAAAGCTCGCCGGTCTTGGGCTTTTCGGTAACGCACTGGGCGCGCCGTTCGCTGCTGTCGCGGAAGTTGCCGAGTGTGTTGAAGCCCTTGTAGGCGTCGTACAGGCGGCCCTCCTCCATGGCGGCGACCGCATCCAGATACACGGGCATGCTCTGGCTTTCGAACAAAAGGTTGTCCCTGTCGGGGAACATCTCGGAATCCAGACCCTCCAGCAGGGCGGCGGCGCTTTCATAATCGCCGTCCTCCATCAGTTGCACGGAAAGCTCGTAATCGCCGTAGGCCTTGCTCTCCGCCGCGCGGTCCTGCGCGTCCTTGAAGCTGCCGGCCGCGCTGAAGGCGTCGGCCGCGCCCGCGTACTCGCCCGCGGCAAACAGCTCTTCGCCTTCGGCATAGTTCAAAGCCTTTTGCGCCTGATCGGCCTGCGATCTGGCATTGCTGTAATCGCCGGCCGCGTCAAAGGCGTCCAGCGCGCCCTGATAATCGCCGCTGTCATACAGCTGCAGGCCCTTTTCGTAGCTCTGCGCCTTTTTGCACTCGTCGGCATAGGCGTCGGCGTCGGCAAAACCGCTGATGCCGGCAAACATGGTTTCCGCATCCGCAAAGTTTCCGCTTTCCATCAACGCAAGTGCGTCGCGGTACTTAACGCCGTCCTGGGCGTAGCTTAGCATATCCTTAGAATCCTCGAACCTGCCCAGGTTGGCAAAGACCGCCTCTGCCTCCGCATACTGACCGTTTTCCAGCAGTGCTATGCCCTCGTTGTACTTCGTCTGCCTGGAATTGTGCACAAGGACCGGGATGAGGATCGCCAGCAGCAGAACGATCGCCGCCAGGCAGATGCCCAGGATCAGCGGGAGCTTTTTCTTCTTCTGCGGCGCGCTTTGCGCAGCAGGATCCGTCCCCGGCGCAGCATAGTACGTCGCCGGACCGTTCGGCTCATAGCCTGCGTCCGTCTGGTACGCCGCGGGCTGCTCGGGCTGGGCGGGCGCATCGCTCTGCACATAGCTGTACTGCCCGGCCTCAGCCTGGGGCGCTGCCTCCGCCTGGGGCGCCGGTTCCGGCGTGACCACTACCGTAGGTTCGATCGCCTGCGCATTTTGTTCGGGCATGACGCTCTCCACGGGCTCCGCCGCCGGCTGGGCAGGCGCGGCCTGATCTGCCGGCTGCACCGGCTGAGTATTCAGGGCCTCCTCCCGCACCTTGGTCCCGCAGGACGGGCAAAACAGGGCGTTGTCCGACAACTTGGTGCCGCATGTTCTACAAAACATATTTCCC
>JBNRMU010000074.1:0-19186 GCA_050309765.1 Christensenellales bacterium | reverse complement strand
CCCTGGCCACCCTAAAGGGCGCGCATCCCGGCCCCGTGCTCCTTCTGCGCGCCGATATCGACGCCCTGCCCGTCCGCGAGCAAAGCCTTTATCCCTTTCCCTCGCAAAACGAGGGCTTTATGCATGCCTGCGGCCACGATGTGCACACCACGGCCCTGATGGGCGCGGCGCGCATCCTTTTTGCCCACAGGGAGGATTTGCACGGCGAGGTGCGCTTCATCTTCCAGCAGGCGGAGGAGCTCGGGCACGGCTCGCAGTATTTCCTCAGGGAAAACGTGACCGCGGACGCCATCCGCATCTACGGCTTCCACGTCTGCCCGGAAGCGCCGCTTGGCACGGTGGTGCTCACGGATGGCACCGGCGCCGCCTCCGTCGATCATGTGCAGATCAAGCTGTACGGCAAGTCTGCCCACATCGCCAAGCCCCACCTGGCCCACGACTGCCTGACGGCGGCGGCGGATATCGTCCTGCACCTAAAGCAGCTGAAGGGCGGGCTGGACCCCATGGAGCGCGTGCTGGTGGGCGTGGGCCGCATCCAGTGCGGCAACACCTGGAACGTGGTGCCCGACTATGCCGAAATGGACGGCACCATCCGCGCCCTGTCGCGCGACGCCCGGGATGAGGTGCTGGAAAAGATGCGCGCGATCACCGAGCAGACGGCCGCGCTGTACGGCGTGCGCGCAGAGCTCATCTGCGACAGGCACGGCACCTGCCTTGTCAACGACAAGGAGGCCTTCCAAAACGCTTTCGCCGCGGCCAAAGCGGCCCTGGGCGATGAAAACGCGCTGCTCCGGCCCGTACCGCTGGGCTTTGCCGGCGACGATTTTTCCTTCTTTGCCGATCAGGTCAAGGGCTGCTTCTTCCATGTGGGCACGGCCATCGAGGGCCGGGAGGACAGCGCGGTGCCCCTGCACAGCCCCAACTTTTATGTGGACGACCGCGTGATCGACGTGGGCTGCGAGATCCTGACCCGCTGCGCGCTGGGGCACCTGCTGTAGCAAGCTAAACCAAGCGCCGCAAGGAGCGTTTCCCTGCGGCGCTTGTGTTTTTTTATGCGGTTTTTTACAAAATCTGGCCGAACTCGATCTGTTCGCCGCAGGGGCTGACGATCTTGAAATACCTAAAGCCCTTCTCCCAGAAGTTGGGCAGCTCCTCGATGCCGTTTGTGGCGATTTTATAGCCCTGCGCAAGGCAGAAGGCATAGTCGGCCTCGATGTCGTAGGAATCAAAGGCGATGTGATCCACCTTGCCCTGTACCGCCGCGTCCAGACCGTCCTCCTGGTACAGCTCGTACACCGCAGGGCCGTTCTTCAAAAAATAGACGTTGTGCCCGTTGTTGAAAAAGCGGGCCTGGCACTCAAAACCGAGCACCTCCTGGTACCATTTGGCGTTTGCCTCCACATCCGCGCAGGCGACGCCGATGTGCTGCAGCGGTCTTCCCTTGATCATACAGAAAGCCTCCTATCGTATATATTTTGGCGGCAAATGCCGTCTTTTTTGTTTTGTCCGTTAAAAGAAGCTGAGCTGCTTGACGGGCACAGGCCGCCGGCGGGGCCGCTCCCTCTGCACAAGGCCGTCCAGCGGCTTTAGGAAGGGCGATTCCTCCTCCGGCGCACAGAGGATGAGCTCCTCCCGCGCGCGGGTCATGCCCACGAACAAAAGCCGTCTTTCCTCCTGCTCGTCCGCGGGGGCGTCCTTTCTTTCCAGCGGCATCGTGCCCTTGCAAAGCCCCGCCAGCAGCACCACGGCAAATTCCAGGCCCTTGCTCGCATGCAGCGTCATCAGCCTTACCGCGCCGGAACTGTTCCCGGGCGCGCTCAGGCGGCGCAAATCGCCCTCCTCGCCCAGGTGCAGGGCGGATAGCAGCTGCTCCATGTCCCCGTGCAGGGCAGCGGCGCCCAGGAGCTTATCCACCGCGCGGGATTTGAGCCCGTGGCGCGCGCAAAGCTCTTCCACCAGCTCGCGCGGCCTTTTTGAAAGCCTCGGCAAAAAGTACTCCCGATCCGCCAGCAGCGGGCCCGTCTCGCCCGGCAGAAGCTGCGTCTGCGCTTTTTCAAGGGCCTCCGGCAGCCGCGCGGCCAGCGCCCGTGCCGCCTCCTCGCCAAGGCCATACAGGCCGCGCAGGCAGTCCGTCCAGGCGGCCAGATCGTCCCCGTCCAGCAGGGCGGCGAAAAAGCCCAGCAGGCCCTGCACCGTTTCGTCCAGCAGATAGTCCTCGCGGGCGGCCACAAAGCAGGGGATATCGGCGCGGCGCAGGGCTTCCTCTATGTACAAAAGCTCGCGGTTGGTGCGGCACAAAACGGCGATGTCGGAAAAGGCGCGCGCCTTCTCGCGGTATTTGCCCTGGGCCGAGTGCATATCCAGCCCGCCGGTCTGCTCGGCAATCTCCTCGGAGAGGAAGCGGGCCTGCGCCGCCTCATCCTCCAGCTCGATCAGCCGCACGGCGGGCCCATCCGGCACGGCGGCGGCAAGGCTGCGCGTTTCGCCCCCGTTTTGCTCGATCAGGCGCAGGGCGGCGCCGAGGATCTGCGGCGTGGAACGGTAATTCCTGTCCAAGCGTACGGACCTCAGGGCGGGCAGGGCGGCCTTCAGCTCGTCGAAGCAGGCGGCCGACGCCCCGCGGAAGCCGTAGATGGACTGGTCCCTGTCGCCGATGACGAAAAGGCTCTGCGCCCCCTTGGCAAAGTGCAAAACCAGCTTTCTTTGCAGGGCGTTGATATCCTGGTATTCGTCCACGCAAAGATGGGTAAAGCGCGCATCGCCGGCCAATTCCTCCTGCAGCGCCTCCAGCAAAAGGTCGTCCAGATCGCGGGCGCCAAGGTCCTTGAGGCGCGCCTGATATGCGCCAAAGACGGCCTGTTCCTGCGGCGCAAGGGTGCAAAGGCCGTTCTTTGCCCGCGAAATCGTTTCCAAATAGGCGGGCGCGGACTGCGCATCCACCCCTGGCAGGGACAAAATCAGACGCAGGCAGCTTTCCCTGCCCAGCAGCGTCTTTTTCGGCAGAAGCTGCAGGCACAGGGCGTGGAAGGTCTGGGCGTGCACGCCCCGGCCCTTGCTGCCCAGCGTGCTTTCCAGTCGGCTGCGCAGCTCCTCCGCCGCCTGGTTGGTGAAGGTGATGGCCGTGATATGGCCAGGGTCCACGCCTCTGTCGCGGATCAGGTGCTCGATGCGGGCGATCAGCGTGCCGGTTTTGCCCGTGCCCGGCCCCGCGGTGACGGCAAGGGCCTCTCCCTCGTAAAAGGCGGCCATCTTCTGCGCGTCGTTGAGCCTGGGCGCCGCCGCATCGGGCAGGGGGGCGGCGGGCTGCTTTTTGCCGCCCGCGCGGCCTTTGTGCGGCTTTACCTGCGGCGCCTGCACATCGGCAAGGCCAAAGCTCGTCTGGCCCAAAAAACGCTGCAGCTCCCCCGGCAAAAACACGGAGATCTTGCCAAACTGCCCATCAAAGCCGGCGGTTTTGTGCACCTTTCCCTCGCGCAGGCGGCGCACGCCTTCGGAAACGGCAGGGCCGGCCTTTTTTTCGATGCTTTCCAGCGGCACGCTGCGCAGGATGGAAAACTCGTCACCCAGGCTTTCCAGCAGCGCATAGTAGCGCGCCTGCACGGCCTTGGAAGCAGCGGACTGGCCCAGACAGGCGGAAAGCACCTCCTCCAGCGGCACTAGGCTTTCAAAGGGCCTAGCGCCCTGCGGCACAAAGCCCTGCGGCCGCTCGGCCAGGCTTTCCACGCGGTGCTCCACGCCCACGGTGAGCTTTTTGCCGCACACGGGGCAGCGCAAATCCAGCGCCAGCGTTTCCTTCGGCGTCAGGCACACGCCGCAGGCGCGGTGGCCGTCCAGGTGGTATTTGCCCTCCTCGGGAAAAAACTCCAGCGTGCCTGAAAAACCCCTGCCCGTTTCCAGTGCTGCCTTAAGCCCGCTGTACGAAAGCGGCGCGTCCAGCAGGTTGCCCTCGCGGCCCAGCTTTTGCGGCGAGTGCGCGTCGGAGTTGGACACCAGGGTGTATTTGTCCAGCGCGGGCACGCGGTAATTCATGGGCGGATCGGAGGAAAGGCCGGTCTCCAGCGCGTGGATGTGCTCCGCCAGATCGAGAAAGCAGTCCTTGACCGAGGAAAAGGCCGAAAACGAGCCCAGCATGGAAAAGTGCGGCGTCCAGATATGGGCGGGGATGAAGACGGCCTCGGGGCAGCTTTCCAGGGTGATCTCCAGCAGGTCGCGGCTGGAAAGCCCCAGGATGGGCCGGCCGTCGGAGCGGATGTTGCCCACGGCCTCCAGGCGCTGGGAAAGCGCCTCCGCCGCCTGCAGGGACGGCAGAAGGATCAGGTTGTGCACCTTGCGCGTCTTGCCGTCCTGCTTGTAGATGCAGCTGATCTCGCCGCTTAATACAAAGCGCGGCTGGATGGGCTCGCCGTATACGTCCACCGCCAGCGCGTTTTCGCGCAGGCGGTACAGGCCCTCCTCCGCGGGTATAAGGGCCTCTGCCAGCTCCTTTCGCCAGGCGGGATGGGTAAAGTCGCCCGTGCCAAGCAGGCATATGCCCTTAAGCCGCGCCCATTTGTCCAGGTGCCAGGGGTCCAGCTCTTTGCTTGTAGCCATGGAGTATTTGGAATGGATGTGCAGGTCGGCGATGTACATGCAGCGGCTCCTTTTTTGAAAAAACAAGCGGGCCGCCGCGCCTGCGGCGCGGCGGCGGGGCTTTCTCTTTGGGTTTTACTCCCTGTCGCTGAAGGGCACGATCAAAAAGGCGTAGGCCCTTTCGTCCTTCAGGTACAGGCGGTATTTTTCCAGCGGCTCCGGCCCGCAGGAGTTGGAGCCAAGGCCGCCCTGGGCAAGGTCAATGTGCAAAACCGGCGCCTTGCCGCGGGCAAGGTCCTTGTCGTGCTCGGCCTTTGTCAGGGCCTCGTCGTCGTAATCGTGCACGCACAGGCTGAAGGGCCGCTCTCCTCGGCAGAGGAAACGATAGCCAAAGCCGTATTTGTCGAGCAATGTCGCCTCGCGGCAGCCCTCCTTGGCGCCGTTTTCCTGCGGCCGCACATAGGGCACGTGCTGGTCGGATATGCGGCCCTCGAACCTGCCCAGCCTGGCGCCGTCGCGGCGGTCGGGATAGGTTTCCTGGGGGCCGTAGCCGTACCAGCGCAAAGACTCGTACCGCTCGTCCAGGGCCAGGCGCAGGCCCAGCCGCGGCAGATAGGGGATGTCCTCGCGCAGGGGGATGAAGCTGGTTTCCACCTTTAATCCTTCATCGGCGCGGAAGGTATAGCGCACGCACACCCTGACCAGCGCCGGCAGCGAGGCCGCGCCCAGCACCTGCTCGGATTCCACCTGCAATTCGCCCACGGTGGTCTTTTTCCATTTGGCCGCAACCGCGCGGGATTGCAGACGATCCAGCCCGAAGGCGCGCCAGGCCCTTTGGATTTTGATGTCATTGTCCGTGGGTGCGCGCCAGAGATAGGGCCGCAGCTTTTCGCGCAGCAGCGGCAGCTTGTTGTAGCGGAGCTGCACGAGCGCGCCGTCGCGCAGGTCAAACACGGCCTCCATATCGCCCGCCTCGGCCAGCAGGCTTTCGCCCTGCACCTGTACGCGCAGGGGCTCATCGCCGAACAGGGTGCCGATGCGGCCGGGCTGCTCCGTTTGCTCGCGCAGCATCAGCTGGGCAAAGGCCAGCTCCTCGCCGCGGCGGGCAAAGGGCTGATCGGCCTTTAGGGTAAGGCCGATATCCACCACCGTTTCGCCGGAAATATCCAACCAATCCTTTGGCACCGCGAGCGTGCCGCTCTCCCCCGGGGCGATGCTCGGAAGCGCCGGGGACGCAAAGCCCGCCGCACGGCCGTTTTGCAAAAGCCGCAGGGCGATATCGAAGCGATCCCGAAGGTCGGTAAAGTCGTACAGGTTCGTCAGGGCAAGCAGGCCCTCTTCCTTGTTTTGCCAGCGGGCGCGCAGGGGCTGGTAGGCCCATTTGAGCTCCATCAGGCCCGTATGCGGCCGCCTGTCCGGAAAGTTCAATCCGTCCACGCAGAAGTTGCCGTCGTTGGGATAGTCGCCAAAGTCGCCGCCGTAGGCGTAATAGGGCGTGCCATTTTCATCCTCTGTGAGGACGGAATGGTCCACCCACTCCCACACGCAGCCGCCGATCAGGCGCGGATGGCGATAGATGGTCTCCCAGTATTCCTTGAGGTTGCCGGGGCCGTTGCCCATGGCGTGGGCGTATTCGCACAGGAAAAAGGGGCGCTCGTCCGTCTTGCGGCCCTCGGCCTCCAGCTGGTCCACCGGCACATACATGCGCGAGACCACGTCCACCACCGCCGCCTCGCCCGCGCCCTCGTAGTGGATGGGGCGGGTAACATCCAGCGCGCGCACGGCCTGGGCCATGGCGTCGTGGTTGCTGCCGTAGCCGGACTCGTTACCAAGCGACCAGAACAGCACGCAGGGGTGGTTCTTGTCGCGCTCCACCATGCGCACGGCGCGGTCCACATAGGCGTCCTTCCAGGCAGGGTCGGAGGAAAGGGCAAAGCCGGAAACGTTGTCGCCGTGGCTTTCCAAGTCGGCTTCGTCCACCACGTACAGGCCGTAGCGGTCGCACAGATCGTACCAACGGCTGTCGTCGGGGTAGTGCGAGGTGCGCACGCAGTTGATGTTGTTTTTCTTCATCAGAAGGATGTCCTGCTCCATGGACTGTACGGACACCGCATGGCCAAGGCGCGGATGCGTCTCGTGCCGATTGACGCCCTTGAGCTTGATGGAGCGGCCGTTGACAAAAAGCTGGCCGTCCTTCAGTTCAATGCAGCGGAAGCCCACCTGCAGGCGCTGCACCTGGCTGACCTGGCCGTCCTCGCCGTGCAGAACCAGCATCAGGGTGTACAGATTCGGCTGCTCGGCGCTCCAGGGGCGCACGTGCTCCACGCGCATTTCCATGCTCTCCACCGCTTCCTGCTCCGCATCAATGCGCAGCGGCGCGCTGGCGGAGGCCAGCTCCAGGCGGCTTTCGTCGAACAGGCGGGCGTCCAGCCGGTAGCCGGCCATGCATTCCTTGTCCGAATGGTTGAAAACCTTGGTTTCAAGCTTCAACACGCCGGTGGAAAAGCCGTCCTCAAAGTCCGTGCGCACATAGGCGTCGCGGATGTGCACCGTGGGCAGGGCGACGAGATACACGTCGCGCAGAACGCCGCTCATGCGCCACATGTCCTGATCCTCCAGATAGGAGCCGTCGCTGCGCTGGTAAACCTTTAAGGCCAGCAGGTTTTTGCCGGTCTGCAGCATGTGGGTCACGTCGAACTCCGCGCCCATGTGCGGCACCTTGGAAAAGCCCGCTTCCTGGCCGTTGACGTAAACGGTATAGGCGCTGTCCACGCCGTCCAGGCACAAAAGCACCTTTTTATCCGCCCAGGCGGCGGGGATGGTGACCTGGCGGCGGTACAGGCCCACGGCGGAATCGTCCGGCACATAGGGCGGGTCGTAGGGGAAGGGATAGTTCACATTGGTATAGTTGTTCTGGCCATAGCCCTCCATCTGCCACATGGAAGGCACCATGATGGGCCGCCAGTTGTTGTCCAGCCAATAATCCGTGCCGTAAAAGCCGGAGGGCACTTCCCCGCGGCTGCGGGCGTAGAAGAACATCCAGCGCCCGTTGAGCGTTTTATAAAAAGGGCTTTGACCGCGGCTGCCCTGCCAGGCGTTTTCCAGGCTGCCGTAGGGGATAAAATCGCAATGGAGCCTTTCGCGCCTGTATTGCAGAACGCGCATATCCTGCCAACGATGCCGTGTGATCATGAAGGCTTCCTCCTTTGCCGTTTTTCATTGCTTCAGCTATAAATAAAAGTATATTGAATGCCGGGGCATAAATCAATTCCATTTTACGAAAGCGGGCTGTTTTTCGGGCGTCTTCGGCCCGCCGTTTGCCTGCGCCCGCGCGCTTTGGTATACTGGGTAGGGAAAACCAACGCGCAAAGGCGCGGGAAAGGAAGGGGCCGCCGTTATGCCGGGACGCATCCTCGTCGTGTGCGAAAAGCCCTCCGTGGGCCGCGACATCGCCCGCGTGCTGGGCGCAAAGGAAAAGGGCGAGGGCTTTTTGCAAAACGAAAGCTATGTGGTCAGCTGGGGCTTTGGCCACCTGGCCTCCCCTGCCATGCCGGAGGAAATAGACCCCGCCTGGAAAAAGTGGCAGTTCGACACCCTGCCCATGCTGCCGGAAAACATCCCCCTAAAGATACTGCCCGCCTCCAAAAAACAATACGGCGTACTGAAAAAGCTGATGCTGCAAAAGGACATCGCCTCCATCGTCTGCGCAACGGACGCCGGCCGCGAGGGCGAGCTCATCTTTCGCCGCATCTATGCCCTTTCCGGCTGCAAAAAGCCCGTGCAGCGCTTATGGATCTCCTCCATGACGGACCAGGCTATCCGCGAGGGCTTTGCGGCCCTGCAGCCGATGGCAAAGTACGACAACCTGTACAAAAGCGCCAACTGCCGCGCCGAGGCCGACTGGCTGGTGGGCATGAACGGTTCGCGCGCCTTCACCCTGCGCTATAACGCGCTGCTTTCCGTCGGCCGCGTGCAGACGCCCACGCTTTCCCTGCTGGTGCAGCGCAAAAAGGAGATCGAGCGCTTCGTTCCCGAGGACTACTTCGAGCTGCGGGCGGACTTTTCCGCCTACAGGGGCCTGTATGTGAAGGACGGCTCCAGCCGCATCCAAACCCGCGAAGAGGCCGAGCGCATCGCCCGGGCGGTGCGCGGCGGCACCGGCCGCATACAGAGCATTTCGCGCGAGGTCAAGCGCCTAAGTCCGCCGCTGCTCTACGACCTGACCACCCTGCAGCGCGAGGCCAACGCGCGCTACGGCCTGACCGCGGCCAAAACGCTGGAGGCGGCCCAAAGCCTGTACGAAACGCACAAGCTTTTGACCTATCCGCGCACGGACAGCCGCCATCTGCCCGACGACCAGCGCCCGGTGGTGGAAAAGCTGCTCAAAAAGCTGCCGCCGGAGCTTTGCTCCCTTTTGCAGGCGGACTATCAGGAACCGGGCAGGCGCGTGTTCGACAACGACAAAATCAGCGATCACCACGCCATCATCCCCACGGGCCGCGCGCCGACCAAGGCCTTGAGCCAGGCGGAACAGCGCGTGTTCGATCTGGTGCAGCGCCGGCTGTGCGCCGCCTTTATGGGCGATTACAGCTACGAGCAGTGCCAGGTGTACACCCAGGTTTCGGGCCACCTGTTTTTAAGCCGGGGCAAGACGGTACTTTCCCTGGGCTGGCAAAAGGCCGCGCCGCCGCTTGCTTCCAAGAAGGAAAAGGACGACGCAGAGGAGGAAACGCCCCTGCCCGCCCTGCGCGAGGGCGAGGAATATCCCCTCAAATCCACTTCCATCGCCAAGAAGCAGACGCGCCCGCCCGCCCAGTACACGGAAAACACCCTGCTGGACGCCATGGAGCACGCCGGCCGCTTCGTCACGGACGAGGCCCTGCGCGCCCAACTGAAAGAACGGGGCCTGGGCACGCCGGCCACGCGCGCCGCTACGCTGGAAAGGCTGATCGAGGTGGGCTATGTGCGGCGCGTGCGCAGGACGCTGCTCGCCACGGAAAAGGGGCAGAAGCTGATCGAGGCCGTGCCCTGGCAGCTTTCCTCGCCGGAAACCACCGGCCGCTGGGAAAAGGGCCTAAAGGACATAGAAAACGGCAAGATGGACCCGGAACGCTTCATGCAGTCCATCCGCCGTTACAGCGCCTACCTGGTGGAGTCGGCCAAATCCGCGCCCGCGATCAACTTTCCCAAAGACGATCCGCCGCCCGCGCGCAAAAAACGCAGCGCGCCCCGCAAAGCGAAGAACAAGGGCGCCTAGCCGGCGGCCCAAACGGCCATAGGACGAAGATTTGTCTTGCAAGCGGGCCGATCCTTTGCGATAATATTTTTGTGGGAAAAGTCCTCTTGCTCCCCTTAGTCACCCTCTTTTTGAACCGGAGGAAACGCCATGCTCTATTCCGATCAGGATCGTCTGCTTTTGCGTAAGCAGCTGACCAAGCGCATCATTCTGGATGCCGTCATCTTTCTTGTGCCCTTTGTTGGTGCGCTGATCATCATGTACACCAGCCGGCAGGAATGGCTCTCCGTGCTGCTTTCCCTGCTGGGGTTGTTCGGCGCCATTTTCTTTTTCGGCTTTTGCGTCTCCCCTTTCCTTTCCTATCATCGCTTTTTGCGCGATATTCTGGAGGGGCGCAGCCGCAGCTTTTCCGGCCTGTTCCTGCGCGAGGAAAGCGCTGCCCTGCGCGACGGGGTGCGCTGCCGCGCCCTGTATTTTTCGGACGACGAGAATCCCGACGGGGAAAGGCTGTGCTATCTGGATACCGAAAAGGAATATGCTTTTGTAACGGGCGGTCATTATGATATCACCGTCCAGGGCCAGTCCATCATCGGCATAGGCCAAAGGGAGAACTGATTTTCCCTTTTTCATCATCGTCCTTTTCAGGAAGGAGGCGTTCCCTCTTGGCAAAGCTGAGCAGGGTCATGGTTTGCGTCACCGGCCAGCTCACCTGCGAGCGGCTGATCCGTGCGGGCGCGCAGCTTGCGCAGAAGGAGGCCGCGGAGCTTTCCGTTGTGCACGTGGCGCGCATGAACCAAAACGTCTTGGGCAATCCCATGGAAGGGGAGGCCCTGGAGTATCTGTTTTCCATTTCCAGGGAGTTCGGCGCGGATATGACGCTGCTGCGCGACGACAACACGCTGGCCGCGCTGACGAACCACGCAAAAAAGATCGGCGCCACCCACGTGGTCATGGGCGTTTCCGACCGCAAGGGCGCGGACTTTTCCTACGCGCTGCAGGCGGCGTTGCCCCATGTGCAGGTGTTTACGGAGCGCGGCGCAGGCGAAAACAAGTAGACCCTTGGGGCGGAAGATCGGCGTCTTCCGCCTTTTTGTTTTTATTTCAGATCTTTGGAGGTGCTGCAAGGCCTTGGACAGGCTCACCCAGGCGCTGAAGGACACCTTCGGCTACGACAGCTTCCGCAGCGGACAGCGGCCCGTCATCGACGCGCTGCTTTCCGGCCGCGACGCCCTGGGCGTGATGCCCACGGGCGCGGGCAAGTCCGTGTGCTACCAGCTGCCCGCGCTGGTGCTGGGCGGCATTACATTGGTGGTTTCGCCCCTCATCTCGCTCATGCGCGACCAGGTGGGCGCCCTTTTGCAGATGGGCGTGCCCGCCGCGTATTTAAACAGCTCCCTGAGCGAAGGCCAATTCAAAAAAGCCCTGCAAAACGCGCGCGAGGGCAAATACCGCATCATCTACGTGGCCCCGGAACGGCTTTTGACGCGGGGCTTTTTGCAGTTTGCCCTGGAGGCGGACATCCGCCTGGTGGCCGTGGACGAGGCGCACTGCGTCTCCCAATGGGGACAGGACTTTCGGCCCAGCTATCTGGACATCGCCCGCTTTGTGGACCAGCTTGGCGCGCGGCCGCCGGTGTGCGCGCTCACGGCCACGGCCACGCAGCGCGTGCGCGAGGATATCCGAAGCCTTTTGCAGCTCAGAGACCCCTTTGAACTCGTCACAGGCTTTGACCGGCCCAACCTTTTTTACGAGGTGCTCAGGCCAAAGAACAAGCAGCTGGCGCTGATGGCGCTGCTGAAGGAAATGCCGGACAGCTGCGGCATCGTTTACTGCGCCACCCGCCGCGCGGTGGACGAAACGCAGGCCCTGTTGCTGGCAAACGGCGTGCCCGCCGGGCGCTACCACGCCGGCCTTTCCGCAGAGGAACGGCAGACAAACCAGGAGGATTTCCTCTTTGACCGCACGCGCGTGATGGTGGCCACCAACGCCTTTGGCATGGGCATCGACAAATCCAACGTGCGCTTTGTGATCCATTACAACATGCCAAAGGACATGGAAAGCTACTACCAGGAGGCGGGGCGCGGCGGCCGCGACGGCGAAAAGTGCCGCTGCGTGCTTTTGTTTTCGCCCAAGGATGTGCAGATCGGCCGCTTTTTGATCGAACGCGGGCAAAGCGAGACGGAGATGAGCGAGGAGCAAAAGCAGCAGCACCGTCAGGCGGAGCTTATGCGCCTTAAGGAAATGGAAAGCTATTGCCTGGAAAAAAACTGCCTGCGCAAACGCCTGCTCGCCTACTTCGGAGAAAGCATGCAAGCCGATGCCTGCGGCGCCTGCGGCAACTGCGCATCCAACCTGCCGCTGACCGATATCTCCGCAGAGGCCACGCACATTCTGGGCCTTGCGCACGTCAGCGGCCAGAAATACGGCCAGGCGCTTTTGACGCAGCTTCTGCAAGGGCTGACCAGCCGTCGCATCCAAGAATCGCATCTGGATCGTTTGTCCGGCTACGGCGCGCTGCGCCATCTGTCCCAGGACGAGGTGCGCGAGCGCATCGAGCAGCTCTTGTCCCAGGGGCTGCTGGAAAAGACCGCCGGAAGCTATCCCGTTTTGCGCCTGACGGAAGCGGGAAAGGACTATCTGCGGCGCAGCGTTCCCCTGCGCGTGCCCCTGCGTACCGCTTCCGACCAGCCGGCCGCGCCCATGCCGAAAAAGCTGCCCGCGCAAGGACCGGTGGACGACGAGCTGTTTGCCCGCCTGCGCGCCCTGCGCGCGGAGCTGGCGGCGCTGCAGGGCGTGCCGGCCTTTGTGGTGTTTACGGACGCCACGCTGCGCGATATGTGCCACCGCCGGCCAAGGGACCTGGACGAGATGCTGCTCGTATCCGGCGTGGGCCTGCGCAAGCTCGCCCAGTACGGGCAGAAGTTTTTGCGCGTGCTGCAGGACTATGAAAAGGAGCGGGAAGGCATATAAGCGCTCCCTGTCTGGAAAAATCAAGGTATATCGGAGGCAACCAAAATGGCTTTTGACTTCAAGAAGGAATACAAGGAATTCTATCTGCCGAAGGACCAGCCCGGCATCGTGACGGTTCCGCGCATGAACTATATCGCCGTGCGCGGGCAGGGCGATCCGAACGCGGAAGACGGCGAATACAAACGGTCCATCGAATGGCTTTACGCCGTCGCCTTCACCATTAAAATGAGCAAAAAGGGCGACCATCGAATAGAAGGGTTTTTCGATTATGTCGTTCCCCCGCTGGAGGGGTTCTGGCAGCAGGAGGGTGTAAGCGGCGTCGATTACGCCCACAAGGAGAACTTCAAGTGGATTTCCGTGATCCGCCTTCCCGACTTTGTCACACAGGCGGATCTTGCCTGGGCGATCGATACGGCGGCAAAAAAGAAAAAGGCGGACCTTTCCCGGGTGGAGTTTTTCAGCTATGAGGAAGGGCTGTGCGTGCAGTGCATGCACGTCGGCCCCTTCGACGAGGAACCCGCCACCGTCGCAGCGATGCACAAATACATGGAAGCGCAGGGATATGCGCTTGATATCACGCAGCGGCGGCTGCATCACGAAATCTACCTGAGCGACGCCCGCAAGGTTGCGCCGGAAAAGCTGAAAACCGTGATCCGACACCCCATCAGACCGGTGTGACAGGTTCGCATCCTTCAATCATAGGGCGTTTGGCCGCCCTTAGGGATGCGCCTTAAGGCGCTACATCAAGGAGGGATCCGCATGCCGCTGGTCAGGATAGAAATGCTCGAGGGGAAAAGCCCCGCCTATAAAAAGAACGTTTTAAACGCCGTGCACGAAGGGCTGCTCGAGGCCTTTCAGATCGCGGACGACGATCGGTTCCAAAGGATCGCGGAGTACAAAAAAGAGAACTTCGAAACGCCGGAGGGAAAAACGGACGCCTTCATGATCGTGGAGCTGACCGTCTTTCCCGGCAGGACAAAGGAGCAGAAGCAGCGGGCCATCGAATCCATCACGCAAAAGCTCTGCCGGCGCCTTGCCATCCAGCCGACGGACGTCTTTATCGTGTTTCACGAACCGCCGCTGGAAAACTGGGGCATGGCCGGCAGACAGAAGGGCTAGCGCTTTGGCAGGCGCGGCGCGGTTTGCCGGGAACAAAGGCAATGCTTTGCCGCTTATCCTGCGCAACAAACACCCCCGGCACGGCCTGTAACGGCCATGCCGGGGGTGTTGCGGCTTATCAACCCTGCGCGCCGCCGCAAAGGCGGAAATAGCTTTGCGGATACTCGCACAAAGGGCAGCTTTGCGGCGCCTGCATCCCCTCGTGCAGATAGCCGCAGTTCAGGCACAGCCAGCTTGCGGGCTTTGGATTTGCAAAGCTTTCGCCGCGGTTGATCGCGTCCAGATAGCTCTGGTAGCGCTGCTCGTGCCGTTTTTCCACGCCGCCCACCAGGGAGAACAGCGCGGCGATGCGGCCATAGCCCTCGTCGCGGGCCTCCTGGGCAAAGCGGGCGTACATGTCGCTCCATTCGTAATGCTCGCCGCTGAGCGCGTCCTTGAGGTTTTGGGCCGTGCCGTTCAGCTTGCCCAGCAGCTGGAACCAGACGTTGGCATGGGCGCGCTCGTTTCTTCCCGTTTCCTCAAACACGCGGGCAATCTGCTGGTAGCCCTCCTTGCGGGCGGCGCCGGCGTACAGATCGTATTTGGTCCAGGCCATGGCCTCGCCGGAAAAGGCGGCCATGAGGTTTGCCGCCGTGCGGCTTTGTGAAAACTCCATCTGCATGCATTTTCCTCCCTTTGCGGTGCTTTTTTCTATTTTTCCCGCCGGCGGCCGCTTTATGCGCTGTTGTTGCACGTCTATAATTATTGGAATTCAAATATTTGCATGCGCCGCATTTTTTCTGTATACTGTGTCGGTAAGGCTTTTCACATAAAGGGGGGCTTTGGCTTTTTATGGCTCTTTGGCGCTTTTTCAAAAAGCATGGCTGGCGCTATCTGCCTGGCGTAGCGTTTTTGCTGATGAACGCGATGCTGGCGGTGCTGCCGGCAAGGATCCTGGGCCAGGTGATCGACCTGCTCAAAACGCCGGACTTTGCCATGGCGGATGTATACAAGGGCATCTTTGCCATGGTGGGCGTGGCGGTGGCGATTTTTGTGACCCGCTACATCTGGCGCTACTTCATCATGGGCAACTCCAGGCGCATGGAGATGTTCCTACGGCGGGAGCTTTTCACCCACTTTCAGAGCCTGTCCATGCATTTTTACAACCACTCCAAAACGGGCGATCTGATCGCCTATGCCATCAACGACATCGGCGCCATCCGCATGACCTTCGGGCCCGGGCTTTCGCTGTCCATCAACGGCATCGCCATGAGCCTGATCTCGATTCTGTCCATGAGCGGCGGCGTGAACCCGCGCCTGACGCTGTACGCCCTGATCCCCGTGCCCATTTTGATCGTGATGATCGTGCTGCTGGGCGGACAGACGCGCATCCGCTTCCGCCGCGTGCAGGAGGCCTTTGCCGCCGTGTCCGACAGGGTGAACGAGAACATCAACGGCATCCGCGTCATCAAGGCTTACGCCCAGGAGGACAACGAGGTAGACCGCTTTGAGCAGCTGAACGCCAACATGCTAAAGACCAACGTGCACATGGTCAAGGCCTCGGCCGCCATGAGCCCCATGGTGGACCTGGTGTTCGGCATCTCCTTTACCATCGCCCTTATCTACGGCGGGTCCCTGGTGCGCGCGGGCACCATCACCCTGGGCGAGTTTGTCACCTTCAACGGCTATCTGACGCTGATCGTGCAGCCCGTTCGCTCCATCGCCAGGGTCATCAACATCCTGTCCCGCGGCATGGCCTCGCTGAAGCGCTTCAACCAGATACTGGCCGTGCCCCCCATGGTGGTGGAGGTGGAGTCCACCCAGGACAAGCACCCCGGCCCCCTGCAGGGCAACCTGACGGTCAACGACCTTTCCTTCCGCTATCCCTACGCGCCGGAGCTGACGCTCAAAAACATCTCCTTCACCCTTAAAAAGGGCAAAACGCTGGGCATCCTCGGCCGCACGGGCAGCGGCAAGACCACGCTGTGCAACCTGCTGCTCAGGCTCTACAACCCGCCGGAGGGCAGCGTTTTGTACGACGAGGCGGACATACTGAACCTGCGCCTTGACACCCTGCGCGACGGCATCGGCTATATGCCGCAGGATAACTTCCTCTTTTCCGCCTCCATCAGGGACAACATCCGCTTCTTCGACGATTCCATCACGGACGATGAGATCGTCCAGGCCGCCAGGCAGGCCGACATTTACGACAACATCATGGACTTTCCCGACGGCTTCGATACCATGGTGGGCGAAAGGGGCGTGACCCTTTCCGGCGGGCAGAAGCAGCGCATCTCCATCGCCCGCGCCCTGGTCAAAAAGCCGCCGCTGCTGATATTGGACGACGCCCTTTCCGCCGTGGACGCGCAGACGGAATACGACATCCTTTCCTCCCTGCGCGGCTTCTTTGAAAACGGCACCTCCGGCATCATCGTGGCCCACCGCATCTCGGCCCTGATGTACTGCGACGAGATCATCGTGCTGGACCAGGGCAGGATCGTGGAGCGCGGCACGCACGAGGAGCTGCTGGCCCAGGGCGGTTTTTACGCCGCCACTGCCGCCAAGCAGGCCGACACCGGAGAAGGAGGCGAGCTGCTGTGAACAAGAGAACCGGCATGTTGTTTCGGCTTTGGCCGTTTATGAAAAAACGGGCCTGGCTGCTGCTCGTCTGCTGTTTGATGGTGCTGGTGGTCAACTTCTCCGAGCTTGCCAAGCCCTTTTTGCTGGAGATCGTCATCGACAGGTATCTGACCACGGGAAGGCCCGACGCAGGTCTGGACTCCGTGTGGGCCATGGCCCTTGCCTACCTCATCTGCGTGGTGGTGGGCTCCTGCACCAACGTGTTTGAGGCCGTGCTCGTCAACCGCACGGGCCAGTCCATCCTCATGGACCTGCGCCGCGCCGTATTTTCGCACATACAGAAAATGCCCATGTCCACCCTGGACCGCTACTCCTCCGGCCGGCTCATCACCCGCGCCACCAACGACGTGGAGGCCTTAAACGAGCTGTTCTCCGACGTGCTTGTCAACCTGTTCAAGGACGTGTTCATGCTGGTGGGCATCGTGGTGACCATGCTGATCATGAACTGGCGATTGGCGCTGGTGGCCTTCACCGGCGTGCCGCTGGTGTTTCTGGTCACCTTCCTTATCCGCGGCAAGCTGCGCAGGAATTTCGTCATCATCAAGGCGCTGATCGGGCGCATCAACGGCTTTTTTGCCGAGAACCTTTCCGGCATGCGCCTGGTGCAGATCTTCCGCCGCGAAAAGGAAAAGCTGCGCGAATTCGACGAAATGAACAACGCCTACTACAAGGCCACGCTCACGCAGGTGCGCATGAACTCGTTCATGCGGCCGGTGATGGAGGTGATCAACTCCCTGGTGATCGCCCTGCTGGTCTGGTACGGCTGCCGCTCCATCGGCGTGGGGTATCTGGAGGTCGGCGTTTTGTACGCCTTTACCGATTACATCAAGCGCTTCTTTGAGCCCATCAACGACCTGGCCGAGATCTACGCCACGGTGCAGTCCGCCGTGGTCTCCACCGAGCGCGTGTTTGAGCTGCTGGACGACAAGGAAAACCTGGAGGACCTGGACGAGGGCACGCCGCTGCTTAAGCGCCCCAAGGGCCGCATCGAGTTTAAGGACGTTTGGTTTGCCTATGTACCGGACAACTGGGTGCTGCGCGGGGTGAGCTTCACCATAGAACCGGGCCAGTCGGCGGCCTTTGTCGGTGCAACGGGCGCGGGCAAAACCACCATCATCTCGCTGGTTTCGCGCTTTTATGAAATTCAAAAGGGCCAGATCCTGTTGGACGGCGTGGATATCCGCACTCTTTCCAAGCGCACGCTGCGCAGGCACGTTGCCGTGGTTTTGCAGGACGTGTTTCTCTTTTCCGGCACCATCGCCGAAAACGTGCGCTTAAACGACACGGACATCACCGACGCCCAGGTGGACGAGGCCCTGCATTTGACCTGCGCGGACGAGTTTATCTCTGAGCTTCCCGGCGGCATGACCTACCCCGTGTCCGAGCGCGGCTCCACCTTCTCCGCCGGACAAAGGCAGCTTTTGTCCTTTGCCCGCGCCATCGCCCACGACCCGGCCGTGTTCGTGCTGGACGAGGCAACGGCCTCCATCGATACGCGCACCGAGCAGCTGCTGCAGCAGTCGGTCAAGAACATGTCCGTGGGCCGCACCACCATCATCATCGCCCATAGGCTTTCCACCATTCGCGACTGCGACAATATCTTCGTGATGCAGGGCGGCAAAATCGCCGAGAGCGGCAACCACGAGCAGCTCCTGGCCCAGGGCGGCATCTACGCCCGCCTGCACGAGACGCAGACCCTGTAAAACCCTTGCGCCCGCTGCCTTTGCCAAAGGGGGTGAACCGCCATGGACGCGTATTGGAATCCCTGGCACGGCTGCCACAAGTACAGCGAAGGGTGCCTCAACTGCTACGTGTACCGGCGCGACGAATCCCTGGGGCTGGATGCCTCCGTCGTGCGCAAGACAAAGGACTTCGACCTGCCCCTGCGCCGCGACCGGTACGGAAACTACAAGCTTTTGCCCGGCACGCAGGTATATACCTGCTTCACCTCCGATTTTCTGGTGGAGGAGGCGGATATCTGGCGGCCGGAGGCCTTCCGCATGATGGCCCTGCGGCAGGACCTTGATTTCTTTCTCCTCACCAAGCGCATATTGCGCCTTTCCGCCTGCCTGCCGGACGATTGGGGCGAAAACGGCTACAAAAACGTTGCCATCGGCTGCACCTGCGAGAGCCAGCGCGCAGCGGACGAGCGCCTGCCCATATACCTTTCCCTGCCCGTTTGTCATCGTACCATCATCTGCAAGCCGCTGCTGGGGCCCATCGATTTAAGCCCCTACCTTGGCCCCAAAGTCCGTCAGGTGGTGGCCGGCGGCGAGTCCGGCGACGGCGCGCGCGTGTGCGACTACGCCTGGGTGCTCTCCCTGCGCGAGCAGTGCCAAAGGGCGGGCGTTGCCTTTCACTTTAAGCAGACGGGCGCAAAATTTCAAAAGGACGGCAGGCTCTATCTCGTGCCGCGCAGGCTGCAGCTTGCCCAGGCGAAAAAGGCCGGCATCGACCTTGCGGGGAAGAATAAGGGCAGCCGGCCGCAATCTTAAGAGGTAAAGCACATGCAGGAAAAACCCGTTGTCGCCGATATCACGCAGACCTTTTATGATCAGATGGCTTCGCAGTATGAGAAGTTTTATCTCGATTGGCCAACGGCCATGCAGCAGGAGGCGGCGTTCTTAAGCGAGCTGTTTCACGGGCGCGGCTTTGATCTTTCCGCCCGCATCC
>JBNRMU010000073.1:0-22609 GCA_050309765.1 Christensenellales bacterium | reverse complement strand
GGCGGACACGCGCACGGGGAAGATGGCCTCCTCGTGCAGGACGCTGGCGCCCATGTAGGCGAGCTCGCGCAGCTCGCGGTAGGTGACCACGGAAATGGTCCTGGGCTTTTTCACGATGCGCGGGTCGGCCATGAGGAAGCCGGCCACATCGGTCCAGTTTTCGTACAGCTCCGCGGCCGCGGCGCGCGCCACGATGGCGCCGGTGATGTCCGATCCGCCGCGGGAAAAGGTCTGGATGCCGCCGTCCGGCAGGCTGCCGTAAAAGCCGGGGATGACCGCCGGATCGCTTTGCGCCAGGCGGGCGGACAAAATCTCCTGGGTCTTGTCCTGGTCCAGCACACCTTTTTCGTCGAAGAAGATGACGTCCTTGGCGTCGATAAACTCCCAGCCAAGGTAATCGGCCAGCAGCAGGCCGTTTAGGTACTCGCCGCGGGAGGCCGCGTAGGCGCGGCTGGCGCCTGAGAGCACGTCCTGTTTGACCTGTTCAAGGGCGGAAGCGATATCGACCTTAAGCGCAAGGTCCTCGGCAATGGAAACGAATCTATTATAAAGCGTCCGGAAGACGGCCTCGCCGTCCTCGCCGCGGGAAGCCGCGTCGTGGAAGGCATACAGCATATCCGTAACCTTTTTATCCTCGTCATCGCGCTTGCCCGGCGCGGAGGGTACGACGAAGCGGCGCCTGTCGTCCGCCATCAGAATCTGCTTTACCTTGGCAAACTGGCCGGCATCCGCCAGAGAGCTGCCACCGAACTTGGTCACGATCACGCCCATAAAGCTGTTTCATCCCCTATTGATTGCAAATTTATCTAAAGGTTTTTGCATTTTTCGAAACAAAAAGCGTCGCTGATTCCTTATGCTATCTATTTATTATAGATTCTCTCCCTTCCGAATGCAAGAAATGTTTTTGTTTACGGCTTTCCTGCCCCTTACGGGGTATGGTATGCCGCCACTCCGGCTCCGCGTGCACAAAATACGCGCCGCAGGACAGCCTGCGGCGCGCACATATGCGATCTGCGTTTTCTTATTCGAAATTGACCACGATGCCCTTTTCGTCGGATTCGAAGCAGGCTTCCATCAGGCGCAGCACGCGCAGTGCCTGCTCGCCCTTCACGATCTGCTCCGCCTCGCCGTTTACGGTATCGGCAAGGTTGGCGTACAGGGCGTTGTTGTCCAGCTCCACTTCCGGCAGGGGCAGCTCCTCCACGGAGGTATCGCCGCGCGGAGCCATGGTCTTGGTAAGTCCGGCGCCGGCCAGGATGGGCACGGCGTCCTTATCCTCCCAGCTCTTCAGGCGCACCATCTTGCCGGTGTTGGTCCAGTCCTCGATCACGGCGGTGCCGTGGTTGCCGGCCACGAACCACAGCGGGAGCTTGACGAACTGGCAGGTGCCGACCTCGACCACGGTAGTGAGGCTGCTTTCAAAGGTCAGATGGGCCTTGAAGCCATCGTCCACCTCGTCGTTGGTCACGTGCGTACAGGAGCAGAAGACCTTTGTGACCTTTTCGGGGATCATATCCAGCAGCCTGTCCAGCAGGTGCACGCCCCAGTCCAGCATCATGCCGCCGCCGTAGGCCTTTACGCCGCGCCAGTCGCCGGGGATACCGCGGGAGCCGAGCACGCGGCTCTCGATGTTGAACACCTTGCCGACAAGGCTTTCTTCGTAGATCTTTTTGACGATGAGATAGTCCTCGTCCCAGCGGCGGTTCTGCCGGGGATAGAAGATTTTTCCCGTTTCCTTGGCAACCTTGAGCACGTCCTCAAGCTCGGCGCTGGTGCACATAACGGGCTTTTCGCACAGGACGTTCTTGCCGGCGCGCATGGCAGCGACGGAAAGATCGTGGTGCAGGTGGTTGGGGGTGGCGATCAAAACGATGTCCACATCGGGATCGGCCAGCACAGCCTCGAAGCTGTCGTAGGTAAAGATACCGCGCTCGCGCGCCCAGGCCTGGCGCTCTGGGTCGATGTCGTAGGTGCCTGCAAGGCGGAGCTTCTTGGAGATGTCCGTGTTGCACGTGCCCTTGAAGGCCTCGGCGCTGTTCGCGTTGGTGTTCCAGATGGCGTTTCCGGTGCCGCTGGAGATGGCGATGGCGTGTCCGCCGCCCATGCCGCCGCAGCCGACGATGGCCACGTTCAAAAGTTTACCCATTTACCTTCCCTCTCTTCACTTTGTTTTTTGTATGCAGGCTGTAGAGCCGCCGTGAATTTACCGAAAGTACCACAATAAACAGGTTGTGTTAACAGGCGATTAAAGTGTAACATATCCGCATTCAAAGTCAATACTTATTTAATAAGAACATTC
Organism: Christensenellales bacterium; assembly: GCA_050309765.1. Taxonomy (GTDB): domain Bacteria; phylum Bacillota; class Clostridia; order Christensenellales; family UBA1750; genus CALWRM01. The sequence goes on along the minus strand of JBNRMU010000073.1, from coordinate 20,310 downwards.
AGGGTTTATTACCCTTCTTCCGATAAAAAGCGCGCCGAGCGCAGCGCAGCAAAAAACAGCCTGTATAGCCCGCTCTCTGCCAGCCCGCTGATCCACGCGCCGCGCCCGCAGCGGCGCATTATGCAGGATTTGTTTTGCGTTTTGGCATATTTCACCCCTTTTTGCCGGCTGGACCCCGCTTAAAGAGCAATTTTCAAAGTTCTAACTTGCATATTTATTCTTTTGCGTTTATACTTACTACCATAGTTTTTGCCATAGGCGCGTCCCGCGCGCCGCTGCAAACAGGAAGGACGGAATCAACATGAGTTATGTAGACAAGATTATCGAAACCGTCATCGCCCGCAACCCGGGCGAGGCCGAATTCCACCAGGCTGCGCGCGAGGTGCTCAACTCCCTGCGTCTGGCTGTGGAAGCGCATCCCGAATACGAGCGCGAGGGCCTGCTGGAGCGCCTGGTCGAGCCCGAGCGCGTGGTCATTTTCCGCGTGCCCTGGGTGGATGACAAGGGCCAGGTCCAGGTCAACCGCGGCTTCCGCGTGCAGTTCAACTCCGCCATCGGCCCCTACAAGGGCGGATTGCGCCTGCATCCCAGCGTAAACCTGGGCGTCATCAAATTCCTCGGCTTTGAGCAGATCTTCAAAAACTCCCTCACCAGCCTGCCCATGGGCGGCGGCAAGGGCGGTTCCGACTTTGACCCCAAGGGCAAGTCCGACCACGAAGTGATGAGCTTCTGCCAGAGCTTCATGACCGAGCTGTATCGCCACATCGGCGCCGATGTGGACGTGCCCGCCGGCGATATCGGCGTGGGCGCGCGCGAGATCGGCTATCTGTACGGCCAGTACAAGCGCATCACCGGCCTGTACGAGGGCGTTTTGACCGGCAAGGGCCTCACCTTCGGCGGATCCCTGGCCCGCAAGGAAGCCACCGGCTACGGCCTGGTGTACCTGACCCGCGAGATGCTGGCCGAAAAAGGCCTGTCCTTCGAGGGCAAGCGCGTGGCCATCTCCGGCGCCGGCAACGTCGCCCTGTACGCGGCAGAAAAGGCCATGTCCCTGGGCGCCAAGGTCATCACCATGTCCGACTCCTCCGGCGCGCTGGTGGACGAAAACGGCATCGATCTGGATTGCATGAAGCAGATCAAGGAAGTGCGCCGCGGCCGCGTGAGCGAATACCTGGAAAGCCACAAGGACGCCGTCTTTATGCCCGGCAAACGCGTGTGGTGCGTGCCCTGTGACATCGCCCTGCCCTGCGCCACCCAGAACGAGCTGAACGGCGACGACGCCAAGGAACTGGTCAAGAACGGCTGCATCGCCGTGGCCGAGGGTGCGAACATGCCCTCCACCCCGGAAGCCATCGAGTGCTTCCAGGCCAACGGCCTGCTGTACGCGCCCGGCAAGGCGGCCAACGCCGGCGGCGTTGCCACCTCGGGCCTTGAGATGAGCCAGAACTCCCTGCGCCTGGCCTGGAGCTTTGAGGAAGTGGACCAGCGGCTGGAAGGCATCATGGTCAACATCTACAAGCAGATGAGCCAGACCGCCAAGGAATACGGCGTGGCCGGCAACTTCGTGGCCGGCGCCAACATCGCGGGCTTCCAGAAGGTTGCCACCGCCATGATGGCCCAGGGCGCGGTGTAAAGCCAGACATAACCGCAAACGCATCTTTCAGGGGCGAAAACCCGCAAAGGGTTTTCGCCCCTTTTGTTTTGCGCCAAAAAGTCTTTTTTCAGCTCAATACCGAATGCCGCAAAAAGGTGGATCGTATTCGATGCAATCCACCTTTTTATTGTCTTTCTTCCATAGCTGTGCTACAATAGCATTGTCACACAAACCGAATATTTGACACGCAAAGTGGGTAGTTTTTGCCTAGGCAAAAACGCGACTCCACTTCTATCCGCTATGCGTGTCGAAGGTTTGTGTGACAACAATCGGAGTTAGCGTTTTTCGTGCGCGGCTCCGTTTGGGGTCGCGCATTTTTTATATAAAAAAGATAGGGGATGCGGAAATGAGCCAAAGCATTGTAAAGGTGAAGTGCCCCAGCTGTGGAGCTATAACAAGCGGTACCGTCTGCGAATACTGCGGTTCGCCATTGACATCGCAAAAAAGCACGCGATCGGTCTGTGCCAGATGCGGCAGCCAAAACATCGTATTCAGGCGCGAAAACCAAGGTGAGGTCCGGGGGAAAAATGCAAAGCGAATCGTCCACAGAACCGTTGGTTTTTGTAAGGACTGCGGAAATACCTGGTATATTACCGAAGATGCACCAAAGAAGCGCAAAACATGGCTCTGGGTGTTGGGTTGGATATTCATTTTCCCACTTCCACTCACTATCCTGCTCCTGCGCAAAAAGAGCATGAAACCCGTCATCAAATATGGCATTATTGCCGCTGCATGGATCGTATTTTTATTGATCTGGTTTTCTGGCAACACATCGGACAACAATACTCAAACGCCTGTTGCAATTACCAATCCCGCAGCGCAAAGCGTACAGACTTCCACAACGCCTATCAAAGAGCCTCTTTCTTTCGTTTTGTCTTATAACGAAACCGGAGAGTATGGCGTACAGAACACTCTCAATGAAAACACAGATATGCCTGACTCTTATGTCGCCTTTCATATACCTGTTAGAACATATGAGGTTACAAACAAGGATTCTTCTGGCAGTGCACAGGTATCGGTCTACTCCGGCACAGAATATGATGGCCAATGGGAACAGTTTGTCACAAGATGCTGCGATGCTCCAATTGTGTTGATGGCAGGGGAAACGAAGAATCTCACCATTCATGAGGGGCAATTTGTCAAGCTGAGTGATAACAGCACAAACATAGAATTTGTAGCCTCTGCCGAAATCGAAACATGGGAGCAGGAGTTTGCAAAAACGAAAAGCATCGTGCTTGACTATGCTGATAATACCATTGCGCCAGAATACGAAAAACGAATTCCAACAACCATCGATTATCATGTAAATCAATATGGCGTATACACCGTTTACCTTGAATTGATTCTTCCCGAATCTTCAGGCGAAACCGTAAGAACAGCCATGAAGCTGATTGAAGATCGGGCGGCGCAATCACCCTATGAGATGGATATATATCTAGTGTTTTATAAATCATCCAACGAAGGCCTTTGTTCAACTGCGGTCGGCAATGGTTTTAGCGGCTATAGCGTCGTTGTTGATGGAAAAAAACACGAGTATACAACTATTGATGAAATTCCGGATGACCTCTTTTAATAGGTCGCTAAATTTCTTTAATCCCGTTTATCCCAAAGCTTCACTTTGCCTCATCTTCCGTTGACAAACGCCCGAGCTAAGGCTATACTATGGAAGATAAGGCGAGGACGGGAACAAGTAGCCGCGCATCTCCCCTTCAGAGAGCTGCCGCAAAGGTGCAAGGCAGCGGGACAGCGTGCGCATAGGGCGAATACCTCCCCGAGCCGTGCACCGAAACGGATTTGCTTTTCCGCGCGTAGGCTGCAACGGAGGCCCCCGTTACCAAGGGCGCGAGGCGAGCTGATGGGTTCGCCCGGATCAAGGCCGGTAATATCCGGTGAAGCGAAGTGGTACCGCGGTTTCAAACGCCGCCTTCCGATGCCCCCCTTTGGGCGTGGAAGGCGGTTTTCTTCATTCTTTAATCTTCAAGATATATGAAAAGAAAGGAAACGTCTGCATGAATATCGAGATCTCCAACCGTCTGCGCGATTTGAGCGGCAGCGCCATCCGCGACATCTTTAAGCTTCTGACCAATCCCGACATCATCTCCTTTGCCGGCGGCAACCCGGCCTCCTCCGCCCTGGAGCCCGAGCGCATCTGCGGCTTTGTGCAGGAGGCGCTCTCCCAAAACGGCGTCGCCCTTTTGCAGTACGGCCAGACGGAAGGCTACGCCCCCCTGCGCGAGAGCGCGGCCGAGTTCTTCCGCCACAACGGCGTAAACGCCGATCCGGCCAACATCCTGCCGCTGTCCGGCTCCCAGCAGGGGCTGGATTTGATCTGCAAGGCCCTGATCAACGAGGGCGACACCATGCTGGTGGAAAGCCCCACCTTCCTGGGCGCGCTGCAAACCTTCAAGACCTACGGCGCGCGCTTTGCCGCCGTGGAAACGGATGAGAACGGCGCCATCCCCGAGTCCCTGGAAGAGCAGATCAAGGCCCACCATCCCAAGCTCATCTATTTGATCCCCACCTTCCAGAACCCCACGGGCCGCACGCTCTCGCTGGAAAGGCGCAAAAAGATCGCCGAGCTTGTCAACAAATACGAGGCGCCCCTCATCGAGGACGACCCCTACTGCGACCTGCGCTATCGCGGGCAGGCGCTTCCCGCCATCAAGAGCTTTGACGAAAAAGGCTATGTGCTGTATTTGAACTCCTTCTCCAAGATCATCTCGCCCGGCCTGCGCGTGGCCGCCGTGGTCTGCGAGGATCAGGCCCTGATGCGCAAGCTGGTGGTGGGTAAGCAGGCGGTGGATGTGCACAGCCCCAACCTCAACCAGGCCATCATCGACCGCTATCTGCGCTCTGGCCTTTTGCAGGAGCATATCCGCGTGATCAGCGCCTCCTATGCCAAGCAGATGGAAAAGATGCAAGGCATGCTGCACACCTTCCCTGAATCCGTCTCCTACACAAATCCCGAGGGCGGCATTTTCCTTTGGTGCACGCTGCCGCAGGGCTTCAACGCCACCGAGCTTTTGCCCGAGGCCACCAAGCGCGGCGTCGCCTACATCCCCGGCACGCACTTTTATGCCGACGGACAGGCGCACCACAACACCATGCGGCTCAACTTCTCCAACGCGAGCCTGGAAAACATCGAGATCGGCATGACCCGCCTGCGCGAGCTGTTCATCTCCAAGGGCCTTGCCTGACCAGCATAGAAAGGAACTAGATCAAAATGGCACAAAATGCATTGGATTTACTCAAAGAACGCGGCTTTATTGCCCAAACCGTTTACGAGGAAGACCTGTACAAGCGCATGGAGGAAGGCCCCGTCACCTTCTACGTCGGCTTTGATCCCACGGCGGATTCGCTGCACATTGGCCATTACATCCCCATTATGGCCATGGCGCACCTGCAGCGCGCGGGCCACAGGCCCATCGCCCTGATGGGCGGCGGTACGGGCCTGATCGGCGACCCCTCCGGCAAGAGCGACCTGCGCAAGATGCTCACCCGTGAGGACGTAAACCACAACGTGGAGTGCATCAAAAAGCAGATGAGCCGCTTCCTCGACTTTTCCGACGGCAAGGCCATCATCGTCAACAACGCCGACTGGCTGGGCGAGCTGAACTACATCGATTTTCTGCGCGAGGTGGGCGTGCACTTTTCCGTCAACCGCATGCTAACCGCCGAGTGCTACAAGCAGCGCATGGAAAAGGGCCTCACCTTCCTGGAATTCAACTACATGCTCATGCAAAGCTACGACTTTCTGGAGCTGTACCGCCGCTACGGCTGCCGCGTGGAGATGGGCGGCGACGACCAGTGGAGCAACATACTGGCCGGCGCGGACCTCATCCGCCGCAAGGAGCACGAGGACGCCTTTGCCATCACCTTCAAGCTCCTGCTCACCCACGACGGCCGCAAGATGGGCAAGACCGAGGCCGGCGCCCTGTGGCTCGACCCCGAAAAAACCTCTCCCTACGATTTTTACCAGTACTGGCGCAATGTGGACGACCAGGATGTGGAAAAGTGCCTGGCGCTGCTCACCTTCCTGCCCATGGACGAGGTGCGCCGCCTGGGCGCGCTCAAGGATGCGCAGATCAACGAGGCCAAGAAGGTGCTGGCCTTTGAGGTGACCAAGCTCGTACACGGCGAGAAGGAAGCCGAAGCGGCCCAGAAGGCGGCCGAGGCCCTGTTTGGCGGAAGCTCCCTGAGCGGTTCCGTGCCCACCACGCGCATCGAAACGCTGGAGGGCAACCGCCGCGTGATCGATCTGATGGTGCGCGCGGGCCTGTGCAAGTCCCTGGGCGAGGGCAGGCGCCTGATCGCCGGCGGCGGCGTGTACGTGAACGACCAGAAGGTAGCGGAGCCCGATCAGGAGGTAACGCCAGACGACTTTGGTACGGAGGGTCTCATGCTGCGCAAGGGCAAAAAGGCCTACCACCGCATCCTGCTGGGCTAAGGTACCATGCCGCAGGCTTATAAAACCGTCGCATCTTACGGCTGCGACGAGTTCATCATCAACAAATCGCGCTTCATCGGCCACGCAAAGCCCGTCAAGAGCCAGGAGGAGGCCTTGGATTTCCTAAGCGAAATGCGCCAGAAATACAAGGACGCCACCCACAACTGCTTTGCCTACATCATCGGGCAAAACGCCGGCATCCAGCGCTATTCCGACGACGGCGAACCCTCCGGCACGGCGGGGCTGCCCATCATCGAGGTGGTGAAGAACCAGAACGTGGTGGATGTGTGCGTGGTGGTCACCCGCTACTTTGGCGGCATACTGCTGGGCGCGTCGGGACTGGTGCGGGCCTATACCCAAGGGGCCGTAACGGGCCTGAAGGCGGCCGGGGTCGTGACCATGCATCCCACCCAGCGCTATATCTTCGATGTGGACTATCCCCTGCTGGGCGCGCTCGATCACTGGCTGGAAAGCCAGCCCGCGCGCGTGGAGGCCCGGGAATTCGGCGTCTGCGTCACCTTTACCCTGTGCGTCAAAACGCAGGACGCGCCGGCCCTGCTCAATGGGCTTACGCAGATCAGCCAGGGCCGTATCGAACCTATGCTCATGGAAGAATGCTACCTGGGCTGGTAGTTGAATATTTACGCACACATAACCCGTGTTTTTTGCCGATCGTATTGATTTTTATGCGTCATCGGCGTATGATTGCAAAAAACGCAACTTGTCTTTACGGTATAAGGAGGTCATATATATGGAAGAAATCAAAGTGATCCGGGCCGAGACGCTCAAGCCCAAGCCCGAGGACGAAAGCAAGCTGGTCTTTGGACACACGTTTACAGACTATATGTTCACCATGGAGTATTCCTCCGCCAAGGGCTGGCACAATCCCACCGTCAAGCCCTATCAGCCCCTGGTGCTGGACCCCGCCAACATCACGCTGCACTACGGCCAGGCCTTGTTTGAAGGCATGAAGGCCTATCGCTGCGCAAACGACGAGATCCGCCTGTTCCGCCCCATGGATAACTTTGCCCGCATGTGCCAGGGCGCCGAGCGCCTAGCCATGCAGCCCATCGACAAGGACATGGCCTTTGCGGGGCTTAAAAAGCTGCTGGAGATCGAGAAGGATTGGGTGCCCCATTCCCCCGGCACCTCGCTGTATATCCGCCCCACGCTCATCGCCACGGACGCGTTTCTTGGCGTGCATGCCTCGGATACCTATCTGTTCTACATCATCTTAAGCCCCGTTGCCGCCTACTATAAGGATGGCTTAAAGCCCGTTAAGATCTACGTGGAGGACGAATACGTGCGCGCCGCGCGCGGCGGCCTGGGCTTCACCAAGGCAGCCGCCAACTACGCCGCCTCCATGCTGGCCGGCGCCCTGGCCGAAAAGAAGGGCTATTCCCAGGTTCTGTGGCTGGACGCCGTGGAGCGCAAGTACATCGAGGAAGTGGGCGCGATGAACATGCTGTTCATCATCGACGGCAAGGTCGTCACCCCGCCCCTGCGCGGTTCCATCCTGCCCGGCATCACCAGGAATTCCGTCCTGCAGCTGGCCAAGCACATGGGCCTTGAGGTGGAGGAGCGCCTCATCTCCATCGACGAGGTGTATGAAACCGCCAAGTCCGGCCGCATGTCCGAGGCCTTCGGCTCCGGCACTGCCGCCGTCATCAGCCCCGTCGGCCACTTCTACTGGAAGGGCGAGGAGGTCGCCGTCAACGGCGGCCAGATGGGCCCCATCGCCCAGAAGCTGTACGAGACCCTGACCGGCATCCAGTACGGCCGTCTGGAAGACCCCTTCGGCTGGTCCGTCAAGCTGTAAGCTTTTCTGGTTTTTTGCGCCCCGCTTGCCGCAGGCAAACGGGGCGCTTTTTGGTTTGCGTTTGCCCGCGCAAGGCCATAAAAAAGGATTTCTGCCGCCATTGCGCGAATAATGCCTTATCCCTTATCATAAAGGAAGAAGCTGTGCCCCTGTTATGAGAGAAATCACCGTAAGCATCGCAAAGCCCATGGTTCTTTCGCAGTTTTTGCGTCAGGCCTTTCCTTCCCTGCCCGCCAAGCAGCTTACAAACGCCCTGGAGCGGCGCGACGTCAAGCGCGACGGCAAGCGCATGGGCGCGCGCGACATGGTCCTGCCCGGCGACCGGCTGCAGGTCTACATCGATGAGCGCTATCTGTCCGCGGACGAGGCGCTGCCGCAGATCCTCTTTGAGGACAACAACATCCTCCTCTGCGTCAAGCAGCCCGGCATCGCCGTGACCGAGGATGCCTCCGGCGCGCCGACGCTGGAAAAGCTCATCCAAAGATCGCACCCCACGGCCCGCGCCTGCCACAGGCTCGACTATTACACGGGCGGCATCGTCGCCTTTGCCCTGAACGACAAAAGCCGCCGCGCACTTGAGGAAGCCTTCAAGCAGCGCACTTTGCGCAAATTCTACCGCTGCCTGGTCTTTGGCAAGCCTAGGGATGGACAGGCCCTTTTGCGCGGCTATCTCAAAAAGGACGCGGACAAGGCCTTTGTGCACATCTACGAGCACAACGTGCCCGGCAGCCTGCCCATCGAGACCGCCTACCAGATGCTGGACAGCTGCGAAACGGTGAGCCTTCTGCGCGTGGAGCTGATCACGGGCCGCACGCACCAGATACGCGCCCATCTGGCGTCCATCGGCTACCCCGTCTGCGGGGACGACCGCTACGGCGACCGGGAGAAGAACCGCGAATTTCGCGTGCGCAGCCAGCAGCTCTGGGCCACGGAGCTGGAAATGCACTTTGACGGCGGCCCGCTCGCCTACTTAAACGGGCGCCGCTTTTCCGTCAAACCCGCCTTTACCATGCGCGGCTTTGAATAACAAACCGTTTTCCCCCGTTTCGACGCGAGGTGCCTGCTGTGAAACTTAAAAAGCCCAGCCTGAGAACCATCATCTTTTATCTTGTGCTCTTGAGCCTGGCCGGTTCCATCGTCTTTATCGTCGTGCGGCTCATCTCCGCGCCCAGCGGCGATTTACCCGCCATAGAAGGGGAGAACCGCAAAAGCGATTATGTTTTGATGCTTGTGCAGTGCGCCCTGGGGCTGCTGGTTCTGTTTTTGCCTTCCCTTCTGGAAAGGCGGCTGCGCGTTGAGGTGCCGGACGCCATCGAGATCATGTACTTCGTCTTTCTGTACGCGGCCATTTACCTGGGCGAGGTGCGTTCCTTTTATTACCGCATCCCCAACTGGGACCTGATCCTGCACACGTTTTCGGGGCTGATGCTGGGGGCGCTCGGCTTTTCCGTTGTGAACCTGCTCAACCGCAACCGCAGCGTTGCCATCGAGCTTTCGCCGGCCTTCGTCGCGCTGTTTGCCTTTCTGTTTTCCGTTTCCGTAGGTGCGCTGTGGGAGGTGTACGAATTCAGCGTGGATGGGCTTTTGCGCACCAACATGCAGAAGTTCGCCCTGGAAAGCGGCGAGCTGCTGTCCGGGCGCGAGGCCCTGCGCGACACCATGGAGGATCTGATCGTGGACATGCTGGGCGCTTGCTGCATCGCCGTGCTGGGTTTTTTCTCGCTCAAATACAAAAAGGGCTGGATCGCAAGAACCGTTTTGCCCCGGCAGACAGACGATAAGAACCGCGAAGAATAAACCTATCCATTGCTTAAGAAAGGGCGGCTGCATATGAACAAAAGACTGTATCTTCTCTCCTCCATCCTTTGGTTTGTTTCCGCGGCCTGCTGGCTCACAGCCCTGATCGTGGACGCCGTTTACGGCGTAACACCCGCCTTATTGACCGTTCTGCATGCCCTGGCCCTGCTCACCTCGCTGGCCGCCGCCGTCCTCAACCTGCTAAGGCACCGCCGGAAGGGGGATAGCCAAAGGCCCTGAACCCAAGGAGGTCTGCCGCATGAAAAAAGTCCTCGCTGCGCTTTTAGCGCCGCTCATACTGCTTGTCTCCTTTTTGCTGATCCGCTATCCGCTGTTCTTTCTGCACGGCATGAAGAGCTGGCCGCTGATCCTGTTTGCGGCCGCTCTGTTGCTGGTTTTGCTCGCGCTGCTGCTGAAAAGCAGCCTTGCCGCCCTGTTTGTCGCCGTCGGTTACCCGGTGGGCTTTGCCGTCGGCTGTCTGTTTGAGACGCGAGGCCAGGATGCGGGCGGCGGCGCCGCCAGCGATCTTTGGCTGATCTGGACGGCGATACAGCTCGGCTTCCTGCTGCTGGGCGTTCTGGCTGCCCTTGTGCAAAGAAAGCGCAAAAGATAAATCCGTTTGCTCCGCAAAGAACACACACAAAAGACCCTGCTCCCGAATAAAGAAATGGGAGCAGGGTCTTTTTCTTCTGCCTTTTCGCTTTTGTCCCGCTGCCAGACGGAAAAGGCGGTTTCATTTGTATGAATGCGATGTATCGGAAATGAACTATTACGGTATGATCGTATGTGTGCAGCGGTCCATCAGTCCTAAGCCTTTTTGATGAAGAGGAAACCCAGCGTTCCGGGGCCGCAGTGGCTGGAGATGGTGGCGCCCGCCTGGGTCACGTAGATGTTCTTGAAGTAGTTGAGCTCTTCGGTCTTTTGTTTGAATTCCTCCACAAGCGCGGGATCTTCCACGGTGTGGGTGATGAAGATGCGCTCGGGCTCGATGCTCTCAAGCTGGTCCACCACGATCTTTTGTCTGTAGGTTTCCAGGCTGTGACGGATGTTGCCGCGGTGCTTGTCGGCCACGTACATCTTGCCGTCCGCCATGGCGATCTGCGGATGGATCTTGAACACCGATCCGGCGATGTAGGCAACGGCGGAGCAGCGGCCCCCCATGTGCAGATACTCCAGCGTATCGGCCACAAAGCTGGTGGAAAGCCGTGGTTTGATCTCCTCCAGATGGGAGAGCAGCTCTTCGATGGGCACATCCTCGTCGGCCTTCTTCCTTGCCTCCAGCAAAAGATTGGCGATGCCGGTGGAAAGCTGCAGGGGAATCCACCACGTGGATGTTGTCCGCGTTCATGCCCTGCTCTCCGGCTTCCACGCGCGCAAGGCAGGCGTTTTGGTAGGTGGTGGACAGCCCCGAGGAAATGCCTGCATACAGTATGCGGTCGTATCCCTGGTCAAACGCGCGCCTGTAGGCGTCGACAAACTCCGCCACGCTCACAGCCGCGGTCTTTGGCAGCTGCTTGGTTCTATCCGCATAGTCGAACAGCTGCTGCCGCGTTACATCCACACCGTCGAGATGGTCCTGATCGCCGAAAAACACGTGCAGCGGCAGGGCTTCGATGTCCAGACTTTGCAGCATTTCCGGCGGCAGGTCGCAGGTCGTATCGGTCAGGATCTTGATTCGATGGGGCAAAAACTCTCACTCCTTTCTCGCCCCTATCATAACGCCAATATTTCCCAATTGCAAGAAAAACACGCACACCCTTACAGGCCGAGACAAAAAGCCTGGCAAAAATTTACTTGCGCTTTGTCGCATTGTGCCTTGTTTTGTCGTTTGTAATAAGTGTATACTCTATATGGATAGACATGTGCTCGGAGGGTTTCTTTCAGATGAAAAGGGCGTTGCTTTTGTGTGTGCTGCTTGTGTGCGTGCTTCTTTGCGCCTGCGGGCCGACCGTAAGCCTGCAGATAGAGCCGGAAGCGATCACCCAGGCCCCCGCGCAGCTGAATATCGCCCCCGCGCAGCAGGCGCCGCCAACGGATACTCCCGCGCCCGTCGCGCAGACAGCGGCGGTGCAAAGTCCGCAGGCCCAGCCGCCGGAAGAAAGCCAGCCCCCGGAGGAATCCTTCGACCCGCCGGAAGAAACCCCCGTTTCCGAGGACAGCAAGATCGCCTACCTGACCTTTGACGACGGGCCTTCCAAGAATACCGAGGCGCTGCTCGAAATCCTGGCCGAGGAGGGCGTGCACGCCACCTTCTTCCTCGTGGGTCAAAACGCCGACGCCCATCCCGAACGCGTGAAGCTGATCGCCGAGGGCGGCCATCTGGTGGCCAACCACAGCTACACCCACGATACGAAAAACATCTACAAGAGCCTGGACGCCCTGCTTGCCGATATAGAAAAATGCGCGGACACCATCCGCGATATCCTGGGCGATGACTATCCCACCGATCTTTTCCGTTTCCCCAAGGGTTCCACCAACAAGGCCTGCCGCGACTACCGCGACGGCGTGCGCGAGGCCGGCTATCGCTTCTTCGACTGGAACGCCTTAAACGGCGACGCGGAAACGGGCACCTACAAGCGCACGCCCGAGGAGCTGTACGACCGCTTCAAGCAGACCGTGGACGATGTGGATGGCCGCAAAAAAGAGCTGATCGTGCTCATGCACGACACCAATTCCAAGGAAAACACCGTCCTTATGTTAAAGGACGCCATCCAGTACCTCAAGTCCCTCGGCTATGAGTTCCGCACCCTGCAAAACGCCAAGATGAAATAAGCAAAACAAACGCGCCCCGCAAACGGAAACCCTTCCGTTTGCGGGGCGCTTGGCTTGATGGGCCTATCTTCTTAAGTACGTGCCCGTGTTGTCGCGGAATTTGCCCAGCAGGATGAAAAATATCCACAAACCAACCGATCGAAAACCAGTTGAGCGTACACAGGCAGACAACGTCGCGGCCGATGCGGCCCACTTAAGAGTAATGTGCGCCAAAAAATGACTGTTTTTAATACTAAACCCGAGGAATCACGTTTTTTAATCGATTTCTCGGGTTTTTACTTTACATACTATCAATACAAGCAATACAAGAGCTAAGATTGGTCCTTCGCTCATGATCCACAGGGGCGGAACCGCTTTTCTGATCGGCATAAAGTTGGCTGACAAAGGCGATTCTCTTGAGGACAGAGTCAAACGAATGATCCGCAAAGATGTCCAAAGCGGCAACTTTTAAAGGGTTCTGCCCTATTTTTTCGAGACAGAATCGGCCGTGTTCTGGTATAATATTGGTACATGGCTGAGGAAGGCCATTAGTCGAGATAATCAGCAGGATAATTGACTAAGTCAGATCGGAATTAACGGAGGAAGCGTAATGAAAAAACTGATCATTCCATCAAAATTGAACGAGGGCGATACTATAGCATTTCTTTCGATTTCAAGTGGTCGTGCCGGAGATATAGATATGCTCCCGAGGTATCTGCTGGGTAAAAGAAGATTTGAAAGAATCTTTCATGTAAAAGTGATTGAAACTCCTAATGCGCTTCGTGGAAGTGAGTACCTTTATGAGCATCCCGAGAAAAGAGCCGAGGATCTAATGTGGGCTTTGAAAAATGATTCCATCAAAGGTATTATCTGCAATTTGGGTGGAGATGATTCCTATCGTGTTCTTCCGTACATCGATTCGCAGGTCATTCATGATCATCCTAAGGTTTTTATGGGGTTTTCTGATATCGCCACCTGGATGGCTGTTTTTGCATATGCAGGCGTCCGTGCTTATTACGGTCCCTCTGTTCTGACCCCGATCGCACAGCCGGGAAAACTTGATGAATATACGGAAGAAGCGATCAGACGGACATTGTTTTCTGATGAGGTAATAGGCGAGATCAAACCGGCGGAAAGAACCACACCTATTGATTGGAATACCACATACACAATCAAAGAGGGACAGGAAGAGGTGCAATATGAACGCTTTTTGGATAATGATGAGATTGAAGACCCGAAAGATATGATCCCCTGGGAACCCGGAACCGGCTACAAGGTATTGCAGGGATCCGGAAAAGTCAGAGGCCATGTTATCGCGGTCTGCGGAGGCCCACTTTGGCAGATCATGGGGACGAAGTATTTTCCGGGTCCCGATATTTGGGAAGACTCCATTATCGCGTTGGAGCACGGAAGTGTTTACGGCAGTAAACTAGCTGGATTACATGAACTTCGTGCATTTGCTGCGGCCGGAGCATTTGATAAGGCAAAAGCTGTGATTACAGGCCCTTTGGATGATGACAATGAGGAAACAATCATAAAGGTTATATGTAAGGAAGTACACAGACCGGATTTGGTCATATTGGAAAATGTAGATTACATTCACAGGACTCCTATGACTATACTTCCTACCGGGGCGTTGATGGAGATAGACTGTGATGCTCCGAGAATAGAAATCCTCGAACCGGGAGTAAGTAATTAAATCTTGAATTAAACCGACAAAGAAAAACCTTAAGCTAAGCCCCTTCACGGGGCTTTTTGCATGTTTGCGCAAACATCAAAACTGCTCTAAAACGTGATTCCGCAATTTTGCACTGAAAAAGTCTTGACAAAAGGCCAAAGAACAGGCACAAAAGCAGGGCGACGGTCTTGCTCTTGTCCGAGGTGATGGTAACATAGTTCGGCATAACAACAGCCCTCCCGGCAGGATGATACCACCGTAGTACCATCCGTGCCGCGCGGGCACAAGGGGGAACCGCGGCAGCCGGGCACCAGTTGCTGCCGCTTCTTCCATACATCCCCACTGGCATTTGGGGGGTTGTTGTGGTATGCTTCCCCTATACAAACCGATGCATTAAGGGAGGATGTACGTTCCATGAAACTCATGTTTGCTTCCGATATCCACGGTTCTGCCTACGCCGCCAGGGAGCTTGTTCGCCTGCATGAAAGGGAAAAGCCGGACAAGCTGATCCTGCTGGGCGATATCCTATACCACGGCCCGCGCAACGACCTGCCCCGCGAATACTCGCCCAAGCAGGTCTGTGCCCTGTTGAATCCCCTGGCGCAGGAGATACTCTGCGTGCGTGGCAACTGCGACGCGGACATCGACCAGGCCGTGCTGGATTTTCCCATACTGACCGAATCCCTGCTGCTGTTTTTGCCGGAGCGTCTGTGCTTTGTGACCCATGGCCACATCTACAACGACCAGACGCCGCCAAAGCTGCACAAGGGCGATCTGCTCATCCACGGCCACACCCATGTGCACGGCGTGTGGGAAAACGATGTGTACACCACCATCAACCCCGGCTCCATCGCCCTGCCCAAGGAGGGCCAGGCCCAAAGCTATATGCTCTATCAGGACGGGCTTTTTTCCATTCACTCCCTGGATGGGCGTATCTTAAAAACCTACGCGATCTAAAGGCGCTTGCGCCTTTTATCCAAACCAACAAGCCTTTGGTTTTCTTCATGCCCTGCAAAAAAGGAGCGAGAGTTGTGTCTCCCGCTTCTTTTTTATTCCTTGGTCTTTGGCGTAAACAATACCGAGGCCAGGTATCCCAGCACGATCGCCGCGGCGATGCCGCCCGCGGCCGCCGCCGTGCCGCCGTACAGCGCGCCGAGCAGGCCGTCCTTTTTCACAGCCTCGATGGCGCCCTTGCCCAGCAGGTAGCCAAAGCCCGTCAGCGGCGTGGTGGCGCCCGCGCCGGCAAAGGTGACGAAGGGCTCGTACCAGCCAAGGGCCGTGAGCACCACGCCCAGCGTCACGAAAAACACCAGGATGCGCGCCGAGGTGAGCCTGGTATACAGAAGCAGCAGTTGGCCGACGGCGCAGATGAGCCCGCCGAAGACAAAGGCCTTGACATACATCATCAGCATCCGACCACCTCCAACGATACGGCGTGGGCGATGCCGGGGATAGATTCGCCCTGCAGGGTCGTGGTGGGCGAAAGCAGCGCACCCGTGGCCATGAACAGCAGGCGGCGCACCTCGCCCTGCAGCATCCGGGAAAGCAGATATCCGTTGAGCGTCACCGCGGAGCAGCCGCAGCCGCTGCCGCCGGAGAACAGCTTCTGCTCCGGCGCAAAGATCTCGCAGCCGCAGTCCAGATAGCGGTCGGAAAGGTCAAGGCCGTCGCGCGCGCACAGCTCCAGCATCAGTCCGTGGCCCACCCGGCCCAAATCGCCGGTGACGATCAGGTCGTAATAATCCGCGCCGCGGTCCAGTTCGCGCAGGTGGGTCTTTAAGGTATCGGCCGCCGCCGGAGCCATGGCCGCGCCCATGTTGTTCTCGTCCGTCTGGTCAAGGTCGATCACCTTGCCAAGGGTCACGGCCTCCACGGCGATGGGATAGTTTTGTTCCACGGTCAAAAGGGTCGCGCCCGCACCCGTCACCGTCCACTGGGAGCTGGGCGGACGCTGGTTGCCCAATTCCAGCGGCGTGCGGTATTGCCGCTCTGCCGTGGAAAAATGGCTGCAGGTGGCGCACAGCGCCGTCTTGGCAAAGCCGCCGTCCAGCAGCAGCGCCGCCACGGCCAACGATTCCGACATGGTGGAGCAGGCGCCGTACAGCCCCAGGAACGGGATCGTCAGCTCGCGCGCGGCGTAGCCGGCGGACACGATCTGGTTGAGCAGGTCGCCGCCCAGGAACACGTCCACGCTGCCGCTGCGCATCTGCGCCTTTTTCAGGCACAGCTCCACCGTGTCCAGCAGCATGCGCACCTCCGCCTTTTCCCAGGACTTTTCGCCCAAGGTATCGTCGCCGGAGATGATCCTGTCAAAGCTTTCCTTGAGCGGGCCCTCGCCCTCCTTTTTGCCCACGGTGGAGGCAAAGGCGCGCACCCGAGGCTTGCTCGGCAGCATGTAACTCTGCCGGCCCCTTTTTTTCTGTTCCATGCTCATACCCCTTTGAAACATCCGATGAGATAGTAGATCAGGCCCGCCAACACCGAGGCGCTGATGCCGTACACCAGCACGGGACCGGCCACGACGAACATCTTCGCGCCCACGCCCATGACAAAGCCCTCGCGTTTGAACTCCATGGCCGGCGAAACGATGGAATTGGCAAAGCCCGTGATGGGCACAATGGAACCGGCGCCCGCGAACTTGCCGATTTTATCGTACACGCCAAGGCCGGTGAGCAGCGCCGCCAAAAAAATCAGGCAAAAGGCCGTGAACACTCCTGCCTTTTCAAAGTCCAGCTCCAGGGCGTATACGGCAATATCCCGAAACGCCTGGCCGATCGCGCAGATGAGCCCGCCCACGAGAAAGGCCCGAAGCAGGCTCAGCGGCTTTTCGCTCCTGGGCGTTTGGCGCTTCACCATTTCCTCATAGGCCATGATCTTTTTTCTGTTCTGCTGGCTCATCGCATTTCTCTCCCTTCCTTGATGCAAAGGACAGCCTGGCGTGCCTTTGTGCTTACGAACACGGCGTCGTTGAAGTCATCCTTGGCCGCGCCGTGCCAGAGGAACAGATACAGGCTGCCCAAAAGGAGCAGCGCCACGCTTAGCGTCAAAAGCAGCAGCGCCGCCGGGGACAGCCGGCCGATCCGTTTTTTCCACATAGCTTCTTCTCCTTCCGAACCCATATGCTGCTGTTAGTATGCCGGGCTGCAGGGGCGCTTATGCCTGCCGGCCGCGTTTTTATGCGGGCAAAGCAAAAGGCCGAAAGGAAGGCGCTGCCTTCCTTTCGGCCCCTATACTTTGCCGCAGGTTTTATTCTTGCGAAAGCTTAAAGCCCGTGGCGGTGACCAGGGCGATGTCCTTGCCCAAATTATCGGTGACGCGCACCTCGTACACGC
Source organism: Christensenellales bacterium (assembly GCA_050309765.1). Taxonomy (GTDB): domain Bacteria; phylum Bacillota; class Clostridia; order Christensenellales; family UBA1750; genus CALWRM01. Next base: position 2,832 of record JBNRMU010000073.1, on the reverse strand, counting down.
AGGTGCTGCGGCCGCTCTTGACGCGCACGGCGCGGGCGGTGAGACGTGAGCCCTTGGATGCGCTCAAAAAATGGATGTGCATCTCCAGTGCTACGCTGGGGAGGTGGTCGTTGTTCGCGCACACGCCGAAGGCGAACTCAGCCAGGGAGAACACCGCGCCGCCCATCACGCCGCCAAAGGCGTTTTGGTGATCGGGACGGATGTCCATGCCGCAGGTGCAGCATCCGTCGGAAAATGCTTCCAGCTGCATGCCGTTTTGGGCGGCGAAGCGGTCTTTTTTCGAGAAGGCGAGCGCCTCCTCAAAGCTATTGAAGGTTCCCATTTTGCTCTCCGCTAAAACCCTTAAATCTTTTTCAGCACCGCGCCCTGCGGGGTATCCACGATCTCGTAGCCGCGCGCGCGCACCTCGTCGCGGATGCGGTCGGCCTCGGCCCAGTTTTTGCTCTTGCGAGCCGCGGCGCGCTGCTGGAGCAGGGCCTGCATCTCGTCGTCCGCGGGCTCGCCGGCGCTTTGCGCCTGCTCCTTTTTGCGGAGCTCGGCGGCCTTTTCCAGCAGGCTCAGGGACAAAACGCGGTCAAAATCACCCATCAGGTAGAGCTTGGTGGCGTCGGAAATGTCCGCCTTTAAGGCGTCGTACACCACGGTCACGGCAAGGGAGGTGTTGAGGTCGTTCTGCAGAGCGGCAGCAAAGGCCTGCTGCAGGGGCTTGGCGGCCTCCAGGTCCGCCTGCCCGCCCTCCTTCAGGGCGGCGATGCGGGCAATCAGCTTTTCGTAGGCGGCCTGGGCGTTTTTCAGGTTCTCGTAGGAGAAGACCAGGTTGCGCCTGTAGTGCGAACCCAGGCAGAAGAAGCGGTAGGCCAGGGGATCGTAGCCCTTTTCCTCCAGCAGGGACACGGTCAAAAACTCGCCGGAGGACTTGCTCATCTTGCCGGAGGTGGTGTTCAGATGGTGCACATGGAACCACTGCGGGCACCAGGGATGGCCCAGATACGACTCGGACTGGGCGATCTCATTGGTGTGGTGGGGGAAGGCGTTGTCGATGCCGCCGCAGTGCAGGTCGAGGTATTCGCCCAGGTGCTTTAAGCTGATGCAGGAGCACTCGATGTGCCAGCCGGGATAGCCCACGCCGAAGGGCGAATCCCACTTGAGCTCCTGATCCTCGAACTTGGACTTGGTGAACCACAGCACAAAGTCGGCCTTGTTGCGCTTATTTGCGTCCTCCTCCACGCCCTCGCGCACGCCGGTTTCCAAATCTTCCTCGTCGTGCTCGGAAAAGACATAGTACTTTTTCAGCTTGGAGGTGTCGAAGTAGATGTTGCCGCCGGCCTCGTAGGCAAAGCCCTTGTCCAGCAGACCCTGGATCATCTGAATGAACTCGGGGATGCAGTTGGTGGCGGGCTCCACCATGGCGGGGATGCGGATGTTGAGCTTGTTGCAATCGGCAAAGAAGGCGTCGGTGTAGAACTTGGCGATCTCCATCACCGTCTTGTGCTCGCGGCGGGCGCCGCGCAGCATCTTGTCCTCGCCGGTGTCGGCGTCGGAGGACAGGTGGCCAACGTCCGTGATGTTCATGCAGCGCAAAACCTCATAGCCCTCGTATTCCAGCGCCTTTTGCAGCACATCCTCCATGATGTAGCTGCGCAGGTTGCCGATGTGGGCATAGTGGTACACCGTGGGGCCGCAGGTGTACATGCGCACCTTGCCGGGCTCATGGGTGATAAAGTCGTCGCGCGTCTTGGTCAAACTGTTGTAAAGCTTCATCTTTTTATACCCTCCCGATGGATTGCGTTTTTATATTGAAATTACAGATACCATTCGATGTCGTCCTCGCTGCCCGGATTCTGGGTCAGCGGGCAGTTGGCAAGGCCGCGGCTTTGGCAGGTATCGCAGTCCTTGCCCTCGTGCATGCGCACGATGCAGCTTTGCATCTGGTCCAGCCTTCCGGTGACCCAGTCGATCCTTTCCTTGACGGGGTCGGGCAGGTGGATATGATCCAGGTCGATCTGGCCCTGCTCCACGCGGCGGTCGCCCATGCGCACCACGCGGCCGGGGTTGCCCACCACGGTGCTGCCGGGCGGCACCTCCTTGAGCACGATGGCGCCTGCGCCTACCTTGGCCCCATCGCCCACGGTGAAAGGGCCCAGTATCTTTGCGCCCGCGCCCACGACCACGTTGTCGCCTATGGTGGGGTGGCGCTTGCCCGTGTCCTTACCCGTGCCGCCGAGCGTCACCTCCTGGTAGAGGGTGACGTTTTTGCCCAGCACGGCCGTTTCGCCGATGACCACGCCGTGGCCGTGGTCGATGAAAAGCCCATCGCCGATCACGGCGGCGGGATGGATCTCGATGTTTGTGCGTCTGGCACAGCGCTGCGAGATCATGCGCGCCAGCAGCTTCAGGCGCTTCTTCCACAGCCAGTGGGCTAGCCTGTGGCTGCGCACGGCCTTATAGCCGGGGTAACACAGGCACACCTCCAGCGCCGAGCGCGCGGCCGGGTCGCGCTCCAGCACGGCGCGTATGTCCTGCCTGCGTCTTTCAAAATAGCCCTGCCCTTTCATTTGCTTTCCTTCCTTTCCAAAGGTACGCGTGCTGCAAAGGGGCACGGCAAAAAAACAAGCCCGCCTCATGCCTTTTGTTTGCATGAGACGGGCGGCTTTTCTCCGTATCCGTGGTTCCACTCCTGCTTCAATCCCGCCTGCGAAAACGCAGCGCGAAATTCTTTCCCTGTCCTTTTGCTAACGCAGGGGACTTTTCTGCGAACGGCTCCAAAGGCGCATCTTCATCCGTCCCGACCCCTGAAACGGGCTTGCAGCCGGCGACCCGTTCTCTCTTGCA
>JBNRMU010000072.1:0-6997 GCA_050309765.1 Christensenellales bacterium | reverse complement strand
GCAATTCTCATCCGTATCCACGATCCGGCCAAAGGGCACCAGGCCCAGCTTCACCAGTGCCTGGAAGCCGTTGCAGATGCCCAGCATCAGGCCGTCGCGGCTGTTCAGCAGCTCGTGCACGGCGTCGCGGCAGTGCGGGTTGCGCAGGAAGGAGATGATGAACTTGGCGGAACCCTCGGGCTCGTCGCCGCCGGAAAAACCGCCGGGCAGGGCGATGATCTGGCTGATCTTTGCCCGCTGCACAAAGGCCTGCACCGCGTTTTCGATATCGCGGGCGCTGAGGTTGCGGATCACAAGAATGTCGGGTGTGATGCCGGCGCGTTCAAAGGCACGGGCCGTGTCGTACTCGCAGTTGGTACCGGGGAATACGGGGATCAGTACGCGCGGAGCGGCATAGGCTCGCTTGCAGCGCGTCCTTGGCGCCATATAGCTGTAGACGGGCGGATGCTCGTCGGCGCTGGGGCTTAAGTAGGGGAACACGCCCTGCAAACGGGCCTCGTACACATCCTGCAATTTCTGCAGAGGCAGGGTCTCGCCGTTCATCGAAAGGGCGTAGTCTTCCACCACGCGGCCAAGGTACAGTGCGCTTTTAAGCTCGGTCTCCGGCGCGGTTTCCAGCACGAACGTGCACGCGGCAGGCTTAAACAAAAGCTCGTCGCTTAAAGCTGCCTCGATGCACGCGCCCAGCTCGTTGCCGAAGCACATCTTGCCCAGAGCTTCCATCACGCCGCCATGGCCGACCACGTAGGCGCTCCTGATCAGGCCGCGGCGGATCAGGTTCTGCAGCTCGATCAGCGTGCGGCGGATCTCCTCGTACTGGATGCCTTTGTCCAGCGCCGGGCGCAGCAGATACAGCCTGTTGCCCGCCTGCTTGAACTCATCGGAAACCAGGCTGCCGGCCTTGCCCATGCTGACCGCAAAGGAAACCAGGGTCGGCGGTACGTCGATATTTTCAAAGGTGCCGGACATGGAATCCTTGCCGCCGATGGCCGCAAGTCCCAGGCCCATCTGCGCCTTGAGCGCGCCGAGCAGGGCCGCAAACGGCTTGCCCCAGCGGCTGGGATCGTCCTTTGTCCTCTCGAAATACGCCTGGAAGGTGAGCCAGCAGCGGGAAAGGTCGCCGCCCGCGGCGATCACCTTGGCAACGGACTGGATCACCGCGTACTGCGCGCCGTCGAAGGGATCCTGACTGGAGAGTTCGGGATCAAAGCCGTAGGCCATGATGGAGCAGTCCATCGTTTCGCCTTCCAGCACCGGCAGCTTGGCCGCCATGCTCTGGGCCGGAGTCAGCTGCCTGCGCGCGCCGAAAGGCATCAGCACGGTGCCCGCGCCGATGGTGGAATCGAAGCGCTCCACCAGGCCCTTCTGGGAGCAGACGTTCAGGTCGCTGAAAAGGGAAAGGGCTTTTTCGGTCCAGGGCGAATCGTCCTTTTCCCGCACCCTGTTTTCCGGGACCGCGTCCACGCGCACGCCCGTTTCCTTGGGCGCGCCGTTGGAATTCAGGAAGCTGCGGGCTATGTTCACGATGGTCTCGTTGCGCCAGCGCATCACGAGGCGCTTTTCCTCGGTCACGTGGGCGACATGGGTCGCCTCCAGGTTCTCGATCTGCGCAAGCTCGATGAAGCGGGCAACGTTCTGCGGTTCCACCACCACGGCCATGCGTTCCTGCGATTCGGAGATGGCAAGTTCCGTACCGTCCAGGCCTTCGTACTTGCGGGGCACGTTGTCCAGCTCGATCCTCAGCCCGTCGGCCAGCTCGCCGATGGCAACGGACACGCCGCCCGCGCCGAAATCGTTGCAGCGCAGGATCATGCGCGTGACCTCGGGGTTGCGCATGAGCCTCTGCAGCTTGCGTTCCTCGGGCGGGTTGCCCTTCTGCACCTCGGCACCGCAGGTTTCCAGCGATTCCAGCGTGTGCGATTTGGACGAGCCGGTGGCGCCGCCGCAGCCGTCGCGGCCGGTGCGGCCGCCGAGCAGGATCACCACGTCGCCGGGCTTGGGCTCCTCGCGGCGCACATGGTTCGCGGGGCAGGCGCCCACCACCGCGCCGATCTCCAGGCGCTTTGCAACATAGCCGGGATGATAGAATTCATGCACGTGCCCTGTGGCAAGGCCGATCTGTTGCCGTAGGCGCTGTAGCCGGCGGCGGCCGTCTGGGTGATCTTGCGCTGGGGAAGCTTGCCGGGCAAAGTCTGGTCCACGGGCACGGTGGGGTCCGCAGCGCCCGTTACACGCATGGCCTGGTACACATACGCCCTGCCGGACAGGGGATCGCGGATGGCGCCGCCCAGGCAGGTGGCAGCGCCGCCGAAGGGCTCTATCTCGGTGGGATGGTTATGGGTTTCATTTTTGAACTGCAGCAGCCAGTTTTCTTTCTTTCCGTCCACCTCGATGTCCACCTTGACGGAACAGGCGTTGATCTCGTCCGACTCGTCCAGGGCATCCAGCAGGCCGCGTTTTTTGAGCGCCCTGGCGCCGATGGTGGCGATATCCATGAGCGTGATCGGCCTGTCCTCGCGGCCAAGCTCTTTGCGCAGGGCCTTGTATTCCTCAAAGGCTTCACGCACGCCCACATGGGTGAGCTCCGTTTCGCGGATGCGGGTCAAAAAGGTGGTGTGGCGGCAGTGGTCGGACCAGTAGGTATCGATCATGCGCAGCTCGGTCAGCGTGGGGTCGCGCTTTTCCTCGTCGCGGAAATAGGTCTGGCAGAAGGCGATATCGCTTTCGTCCATGGCAAGGCCGTAGTCCTTTATCATATCCGCGAGGCCCTTTTTGTCCAGGGAGACAAAACCGGTGAGGGTCCTGACCATGTCCGGCACCTGGGTATCCAGCTCCAGCGATGCAGCCGGTTCCAGGGAGGCTTCCCTCGCCTCCACGGGGTTGATGAGGCTGCGGCGGATGGTCTCCATCTGCGCATCGGTCACGGCACCGCTGAACACATACACCTTGGCCGAGCGCACCAGGGGACGCTCCTTGCAGGTGATGAACTGGATGCACTGGGCTGCCGAGTCCGCGCGCTGGTCGAACTGGCCGGGCAGGTATTCCACGGCCAGGATGCGCCGATCACTGTTCTGCTCCGGCAGTTCATACAGGACGTTGTCCAGCTGCGGCTCGGAAAACACGCTGCTTACCGCCGTGCGGAACTCCTCCTCGCTTAGGCCGTCCACGTCGTAGCGGTTCAGGATGCGCAGGCCCGTGAGCGACCCGATGCCCTCGACCGAGCGGAGCTCCTCCAGCAGCTGGGCGGCCTCGATGGCATGCTGCGGCTTTTTTTCTGCATAAACGCGGTAGATCACTTGCTCAAAACCGCCTTTCTTCCGATGTCTTTGCGATAGTGCACTTTGTCGAACCCCACCTTTTCCGCAGCCTTATAGGCAGAAGACAAGGCTTCGCTCAAGTCGTTTCCTCTTGCGACCAGGCCGAGCACGCGGCCGCCGTTTGTGTAAAACGCGCCGTTTGTGAGCTTGGTGCCCGCGTGGATCACCTGCACACCGGGGCAGCCGCCCTTTTCGTCCAGGCCGCGGATGGGCAGGCCCTTTTCGTACTTGCCGGGATAGCCGCCGCTGGCCAGCACCAGGCAGGCCGCCGCGCCTTCTCGGACAGACATGGGGGTCTTATCCAGGGTGCCGCTGCGGCAGGCGAGCATCAGCTCCACCAGGTCGCCGTCCAGCAGGGGCAAAACCACCTGCGTTTCCGGATCGCCGAAGCGGCAGTTGTATTCGATCACATAGGGGCCTTTTTCCGTCAGCATAAGGCCGAAGTACAGGCAGCCCTTAAAGGTGCGGTCAAGCTCGTTCATGGCCTTTACCGTAGGCAGGAAGATGCGCTCCATGCACACATCCGCGATTTCCTTCGTATAGAAGGGATTGGGGGCAATGGTGCCCATGCCGCCGGTGTTTTCGCCCTTGTCGCCATCCAGGGCGCGCTTGTGATCCATGGAGGAAGCAAGGGGCCTCAGCGTCTTTCCGTCGGTCAGGCACAGGACGGAGACCTCGGGGCCGGTCAAAAACTCCTCGATCACGATGGTTTCGCCGCTCTTACCGAAGCGCTTCTCCTCCATGATGCTGCCGATGGCGTCCAGCGCCTGCTTTTCATCCCCGCAGATGAGCACGCCCTTGCCAAGGGCCAGGCCGTCGGCCTTGATGACGATGGGATAGCGGGAGTTTTTGCGGATATAGTCCCGCGCTGCCCCGGCATCGGTAAAGCTCTGGAATTCCGCCGTCGGGATGCCGTATTCTTTCATCATTTCCTTGGCAAACAGCTTGCTGCCCTCGATCTTGGCGGCGCGTCTGGAAGGGCCGAAGGCGGGAATGCCGGCGCGCTCCATGGCATCCGCCATGCCGAGCACCAGCGGATCGTCCGGCGCGATGACGGCAAGGCCCACCTTTTCCCTGCGGGCAAGGGCGACCATGCCCGGGATATCCGTGGCCTTAACGTCCGCCGTTTCCGCCTCGGCGGCAATGCCGCCGTTGCCGGGCGCGCAGATGATGCGGCCGCACAAGGGGCTTTCCTTCAGCTTTTTGATCAGCGCATGCTCGCGCCCGCCGGAACCTACGACCAGTATATCCATGGTGAACCTCCCCGCTTATCTTTACATGCAAACGCACAAGGAAGGGGTTTGCTCCCCTCCCCTGTGCTTGAAAACGTGTTTTAGTGATGGAACAGGCGGATGCCCGTCTTGACCATGACCAGGCCGTGGTTGTTGCAGGCCTCGATCACGTTGTCGTCGCGGATGGAACCGCAGGGCTGGGCGATGTACTTGACGCCGGACTTAAAGGCGCGCTCGATGTTGTCGCCGAAGGGGAAGAACGCATCGGAGCCCAGGGAAACATCCTTCTGCTGGCTGAGCCAGGCCTTCTTTTCCTCGCGGGTGAGGGGCTCGGGGCGCACGGCAAAGGTGTTCTGCCACACATCATCGCCCAGCACGTCCTCCCACTCCTCGGAGATGTACACATCGATGGCATTGTCTCTGTCCGCACGGCCCAGGCCCTTGACGAACTTCATGCCCAGGACCTTGGGATGCTGGCGCAGGAACCAGTTGTCGGCCTTGCTGCCGGCGAGCCTGGTGCAATGGATGCGGCTCTGCTGGCCGGCGCCGATGCCGATGGCCTGGCCGTCGTAGGCGTAGCACACGGAATTGGACTGGGTATACTTCAGGGTGATCAGGGCGATCAGAAGGTCGCGCCTGGCGCTCTCGGGCAGATCCTTGTTTTCCGTCACGATCTCGCTTAACATGTTGTCGTCGATGACCAGCTCGTTGCGTCCCTGCTCAAAGGTCACGCCGTACACGTCCTTCTGCTCCACAGGGGCAGGAGAATAGCTGGGATCGATCTGGATGACGTTGTAGCTGCCCTGGCGCTTGTTCTTCAGAAGCTCCAAGGCCTCAGGCTCGTAACCCGGGGCGATCACGCCGTCGGAGACCTCGCGGGAAATCAGCTTGGCGGTGGGCAGATCGCACACATCGGACAGAGAGATGAAATCGCCGAAGCTGGACATGCGGTCCGCGCCGCGGGCGCGGGCATAGGCGCAGGCCAAGGGAGAAAGCTCCATCTTTTTATCCACGAAGTAGATCTTTTTCAGCGTGTCGGTCAGGGGCAGGCCCACGGCAGCGCCGGCGGGGCTGACATGCTTGAAGGACGTGGCGGCGGGCAGGCCGGTGGCGCGCTTGAGCTCGCGCACCAGCTGATAGCCGTTGAAGGCGTCCAGCAGGTTGATATAGCCGGGACGGCCGCAAAGCACGGTGATGGGCAGGTCGCTGCCGTCCTTCATGAACACGCGGGAAGGCTTCTGGTTGGGATTGCAGCCGTATTTGAGCATCAGTTCGTTAGCCATGTTTTGCAGCTCCTTTACTTGTTCTTGTTGAAGATCGTCTGCTCGTACTTACCGGAACCGAGATCGATCTTCCTGACCAGCAGGGAGACCTTGTTGTCCTCGTTGAGCGAATCCCAAATGGTGTTTGCAATGGAATCGAAGTCGCCCTTTATGGCAACCTTTGTGGGCTCGCCCACAAAGGAAGGCAGGGGGGTGCCGTCGCCCTGGTAGGTATGGATCAGGCGGCCCTCGCCGCAGGGGGGCGTTTTGTAATCGTAGAAGAAGCGAGCACAGCTCTTTCCCCCGTCCTCGCTCTTGAGGATGGACAGGGTGTAGCTGCATCTGCCCCCGCAGGCTTCGAGGATACCGGAAATACGCGGTGTAAAGTTGGGCGCGTCGGGCTCGAACTCGCGGGTGTACAGCGCGCTTTCAAAGCTGCCGCCAAGGCGCAGCGCGTCATAGATCGTGTCCGTCTGGTCGCCGTTGGTGACCACGGTGGTGTTGCCCAAAACACGCAGGGGCGCGTAGATGATCAGGGACGGATCGACCATCTTGCTTTCGTCAAAGGCCTTGGTGCGTACGTCATCGCCATCCGCCACAAAGATGCGGTTGCGGGAATTCTGGCTGCGCCCCATGATAAAATAGGCGAGGATGCCGTAGTTTCCGCACTCGGAAACACCAAGCAGTATGCCGCGGCCGGGATACGTGGTCGCGGAAAGGGCAGAAGACAGCTCCTTCATCAAAACGTCTCTCCTTTGTTCAATTTCTCCGCCATAAAGCGCACGGCCTGCGGAAGGATGCGCCATTCGGCCTGCTCCATCACGCGGCGCTGCAATGTTTCGGGGGTGTCGCCCTCCTGCACCTCTACCGCCTTCTGGAAGAGGATCGGCCCCTCGTCCACGCCCAGGTTCACCAGATGCGCGGTGGCGCCGGTGACCTTAACGCCCCGGCGCAGGGCCTCCTCATGCACGCGCAGGCCGTAATAGCCCATGCCGCAAAAGGATGGGATCAGGGAGGGATGGATGTTGATGACGCGGTTTTCGTATTCCGTCAGGGTTTTGGGGCCCAGTATCTGCAAAAAGCCGGCCAGGGCGATGAGCTGAATGCCGTTTTCCTTTAAGATCGCCAACAACTTTTCGTCGTAACGGTCCGGATCGGGTTCCATGAATTTGGAAAGCACGCAGGT
>JBNRMU010000071.1:0-4929 GCA_050309765.1 Christensenellales bacterium | reverse complement strand
CGGTAAAACTCGATGGCCGCTGTGTGGTTGCTGATGTTCCAGTCCCAGGCCGCATGTCCCGTCGCCTTTTGCAGCATCCATTGGCAGCCCTTTTCATTCGGCGCCGCCCGCACCGCTTCCTCGGCATAGCGCGCGGTCTTCCGCGCATAGGTCTCCATGCGGTGCCAATACAGATAGGCGATCAGTTCCGTGGCGCGCTTTTTGTTCTGCTCCACGCAAAGCTGTCCTTTCAGGAATTCTTCATATTCCCAAAAGACCTCCTGCGGCAGCTCCTCTTCCATATACATGCGGTTTTGAATCCGGTTGAAGCGCTGCTCCGTGCTCAGGTCGAACAGGTCGTCGATGCTGACGCCGAAGGTTTCCGCCAACAGCGGCAGCGTTGCGATATCCGGCATCGCCACCGCGTTTTCCCACTTAGACACCGACTGCGGGGCAACCGTCAGCCTTTGCGCCAGCTGCTCCTGCGTAAGGCCCGCCTTTAAGCGAAGCTGCCTGATCCTTTTTCCCAGTTCCATATCCGTTCCCTTTCAATGTCTGTTGTTTTTTTGCGATCGCAGATCCATTATACGGAAGCCATTTGCGGGATGCAATCACGCAGACTTCCATCTGTCTCGCCCGTTGGTGGAGCGGGCGCGGCGCAGGCAAAAAGGCCGTCCAAACGCTTGGACGGCCTTTGTTTGTTGCCGTGGTTTACAGGCCCAATTGCTTGTCGCACTCGGGCAGGATCTTTTGATAGATCGCGCGGATGAACAGGCAAAGCAGCGCCACCCCCGTCGCCTGCACGATCAAAAGCAGCGGAACGGAGCTCATGGCAAAGCCGAAAATGGAAAGCGTCGTATCGCCCATCACGGCCACGAACCAGGTGCCAAGGCTCATGCCCAGGAAGGTGAACAGGCTGTTGCCAAGGGCGCTGAAGGTCAGGTAGTTGGTCTGGTCCTCGGCGGGCAGGTTCATGTAGACGAAATTCGTGTAGGCGATGTCGCGCCCCACGCCGAGGAAGTGCTGGTACAGGCGCACCACGCCCATCAGCCAAACATAGTTTACGGGGCTGATGAAGGCGTACAGCAGCAGGGCGGGCACGTTCATCCAGCTGCTCTCGATGAACACCTTCACCCAGCCGCGGCGGTTGATGCGTCCCCGCCACAGGGGCAAGAACAGCAGCAAAAACAGCGAATAAAGGATGTTGATGGCGTAAATGTAGCTGTAGCGCACGCCGATGGTGTTCAGCAGGAAATAATTGAACACGCCGGCGGGGATGTTGGCGATAAAGGTATGCAGGAAGCACACCACCATGGTCAAAAGGAACTTTTTGTGCTTGAACGGCAGCACGAACAGGTCGGTCAGGTGCGGCCTGGCGGCGGACTTGGGATAGGGGTATTCCTTGGGCAGGGCCAGCACGAGCATATCCAGCAGCGATATGCCGAAGCCCACGTAGCGCAGGGCGATGATGATGGTATCGGCATAGGGCGAAGCGGAAAGCCTGTCCGCCGCCACGGCGGAGATCACGGCAACAAGGTTGGCGCCGAAGCTCGTGATCATAGAATTGAAGGTGAAATACGTGGCCCGCGCGCCGTCGGGGATGAAGTTGGCGTGCCAAACGGTATAGCCCTGGCCGCCCAGTGCCTGGACAATGTTGGCGGCGAGCACCAGCGCCACAAAGCATTGCAGGCGCAGCTTGGGCTCGGAAACCAGGTTCGGCAGCAGCGTAACCCCCAGGATGAACAAAAAATGATACAGAAAGCGGCAGCCGAACAAAAGCCAGCGCCGCTTGGGAAAATGCTCCAGTATATAGGGCGAAAACAGATAGAAAAGCTGGGCGATGTAGGGCACAAAGGTCAAAATGCCCGCATCCACGATGTTGATGCCGCTGAGCATCAAAAAGCTGGTGTAAAAAACGCCCGTGGTCAGGTTGGTGGTAATGCCGTTCAAGACCCCGTGCATGAGCACCAGCACGCGGCCCTTGGATTTTTCGTCGCGGAAATTATACAGGCGAAAGAATTCGCTGTATTTCAGGCGGTCGATGAACCCTCTTAGTTTCATAGGCTCCGTGCCATCCTTTGCCAAAGATTCGCATCCGTTGAGCACAGCGCGGAAAACCCTTGGAAATGCGGCGGCACGCGCCGCCACGACCGCAAGGGCACCATCCCTTCCGCGCCCAGGCAAGAGCGTTTCTTCTTCTCCGACCAATATTATATATACTTATATTTTTATTTGCAATTAAAACCTTTGCGTTTACAGCGAAAGCTTCATATCGCCCTCACGCACCCAGCCGATCCGGCGCAGCGCCGCGTCGATCAGAAGCGACAGGGCCGCGGGCAGCACAAAGTGCATGAGCAGAATCAGTCCCAGGGTCGGCCAAACGCCAAACACCGGCGACATGGAAGCATAGGCGCCGAACTGACCCACCAGGCCGCTGGTGCCCATGCCCGCGCCGGAGGCATTGTTCAGCATGCCAAACACCGCTGTGGACACGGGGCCCAGGATGGCGCCGGCCAGCGTGGGGGCCAGCAGGATCTGGGGACGACGGCAGATGTTGCCGAACTGCAGCATGGAGGTGCCAAGGCCCTGCGAGATGAGCCCGCCCACGCCGTTGTCGCGGTAGGAGCACACGGCAAAGCCGATCATCTGGCAGGAGCAGCCCACCGCGGCCGCGCCGGCGGCCAGGCCGTCCAGGCCCAGCGAAATCGAAATGGCCGCGCTGGAGATGGGCGCCGTGAGCGCCAGGCCCATGATGGAGGAAACCGCAATGCCCATGGGCACGGGGGAGAGCATCGTGGCGTTGTTGATGACCGTGCCAAGGGCCGCCATAAAGCTGCCGATGGGCGCGCCCAGCCAGCGGCCCACCAGGCCGCCGGTGACGATGGTGCAGATGGGCACCAGCACAATGTCCACAGGGGTCTTGCCGCCCACGAGGTTGCCGAATTCCGCACCCACCACGGCCGCAACAAAGGCGCCCACGGGGCCGCCCGCCGCGTAGCCGATGGCGCCCGTCACCGCGGAGGAGAACACCGCCAGCGGCTTTTGCGTCAGGCTCCAGGCCACGGAAACGCCGATAGCCGCGCCCACCACGGGCGAGGAGGCCGAAACCAGCTCCGCCAGCGGCGCCAGCCACGATAAGAAGCCGATCTGCGACAACTGCGATAGGATCAAGCCGATGATCAGCGAGGAAAAAAGTCCCAGCGCCATGGAGCTCATGGCCTTGATGAAGTAGCGGTTCAGGTATCTTTTGATCACCGCCCAGACCTTATTCTCCGTTTTTTGTGTTGCCTGAGACATATTTGTTCGTCCGTCCCTTCTTAAAAACCGCCGCACAGGCCGTTTTTGTGTTGATGCCGTATAGCATACCATCTGACAAGATAGCTGTAAAGACACCCCCTGTTAAGTTTCTTTTTTGCGCGGGGCCTGCTTGTATGTGGCGGCGCTGCCAGAAGCTTTCTTGGAAGCCGACTTGCAAACCGGACATTTTGCCCGCGGCCGCGGAACACACTAAACCACGCAAACGAGGTGCGTTCGTTTGTATTATATATAAATGAAAGGAGGGCTTGGCATGCCCTTGATCGTATGCGGCGGGCGGCCGCTCAGCGGCGAGGTTTCCTGCGCGCGGGCCAAAAATGCCGCTCTGCCGCTGCTGGCTGCCGCTCTTTTGACAAAGGACGAGGTGCTCGTGCGCGATCTGCCGGCCATCCGCGACATTCAAAACATGCTGTCGCTGCTCGCCTGTTACGGCGTGAGGGCGGATGCGCTGGGCAAAGACGTCTGCCTCCGGGCGCAGCAACTGCAGCCGGATCGGGAAAGCTATGACTGCGCCCGCTCCATGCGCGCCTCGGTGCTGCTGCTGGGACCCCTGCTGGCCCGCTGCGGGCAGGCGCGCCTGGCGCTGCCAGGCGGCTGCGCCATCGGACAGCGCCCCATAGATTTGCATATAGCGGGCCTGCGCGCCCTGGGGGCCGAGATCGAGCTTTGCGGCGGCGAGCTGCACGCCCGCGCGCCGGACGGCCTGCATGGCGCGCGCATCTGCCTGGACGTTCCTTCCGTAGGCGCGACGGAAAACCTGCTGCTGGCCGCGAGCCTTGCCAAGGGCGAAACGCTTATCGAAAACGCCGCCCGCGAGCCGGAAATCGAAAACCTGATCGAGCTTTTGCGGGCAATGGGCGCTCGCGTGTACGGCGCGGGCCAGAGCACCCTGCGCGTCGAGGGCGTGCCCGGCCTGCACGGCGCGCAGGTCACGCCCATCTTCGACCGGATCGAGGCCGGCACCCTGCTGATGATGGCGGCGGCCAGCGGCGGCGAGGCATTCGTGCGCGGGGCCGAGGCGCTTCATCTGCGCGCGCCGCTGCAAAAGCTGCGCGATTGCGGCGCATATCTGCTTGAGGACACCGCCGGCGTTTTCGTGCGCGGCGGCAGGCTGCGGGCGACGGATCTGCGCACGCAATGCTATCCGGGCTTTCCCACCGATCTGCAGGCGCCCATGCTGGCCCTATTGTGCCGCGCGCAGGGCAGTTCCATACTGGTGGAGAGCATTTTCGAAAACCGCTTCCAGCACGTGCCGGAGCTTAAACGCATGGGCGCGCAGATCACGGTGCGCGGCCAGGTAGCCGTGGTACGCGGCGTGGAACGCCTCTGCGGCGCGCACGTCTGCGCACAGGACCTGCGCGGCGGGGCGGCGCTGGTGCTGGCCGCCCTGTGCGCCGAAGGCGAAAGCCAAATCGACGGCCTTTGCCACATAGACCGCGGCTACGACGGCCTGGATCAAAAGCTGCGCGCACTCGGTGCGGACATTATCAGAAGCTAAAACGAAAAGAGCGGGCAAGCCCGCTCTTTTCGTTTCTCTTATCCATTCACTCTTCTCTTACTTTTCCAGCGTGCTGTGGTTTTTCTTCCTCGCCCTGCGCACGCAAAGCACGATCACCAGCGCCACCACGCCGAAGA
>JBNRMU010000070.1:0-3029 GCA_050309765.1 Christensenellales bacterium | reverse complement strand
GGGAGGGGTACATGGACTATCGCGTCGTGTTTTCCGATGTGGACGGAACGCTGCTCAACAGCCGGCACGAGCTGCTCCCCGGCACGCTGCAGGCCGTCCGCGCGCTGCAAAAAAAGGGCGTAGCCTTTGTGCCCGTCTCGGCCCGCTGTCCGGCGGGGCTGTACCCCCTGCTGCGCCGGCACGGCCTGCGCTGCCCCCTGATCGCCTTCAGCGGCGCGCAGGTGCTGGACGCGGAGGGGCAAAGCCTGTACTTTCGGGGCTTTGACCGGGACACAGCCGCGCAGGCGATCTCCCTGCTGGAGACCTTTGCGCCGGACTGCAGCTGGAACCTGTATACGCAGGACAAATGGATCGTGCAAAGCCGCAGCGACAAACGGATCGTGCGGGAGGAGGGCATCGTCCGCGCGCAGGCAACGCAGGGCGGGCCGGAAAGCCTTTCCCCGGGGGATACGGCCGCCAAGGTCCTGTGCCTGTGCGAGCCTTATCTGACGGACGAGATCGAGCGGGCGCTTCGGGCCGCCTTTCCCGCGCTTTGCGTGGTGCGCTCGTCCGACAGCTCCATCGAGATCGTGCAGGGCGGCGTAAGCAAGGGCCGCGCCGTGCGTTTCCTGCTGGAGCTTTGGGGCATCCCCGCGCAGGCGGCCATCGCCTTTGGCGATCAACACAACGACGAGGAGATGCTTTTATCCGTGGGCCTGCCCTTTTTGATGGGCAACGCGCCCGCGGCGCTTAAATCCCGCTTTGCCAACGTCACCCTGGACAACGACAGCGAGGGCATCCTGTGCGCGCTGCAGGGCCTGGGCCTTGTGCAGGCGGACGACCTGTAAACAGACGCAAAAACCCCCCGACGAACGCCGCCGGGGGGTTTTTATGGTTTTATGCGCGTTTTGCGCTTTGGCCCTTGCCCTTATCTTTGCCCGTAATAGGCGCAAAGCAGGCCGTGCACGTCCTTTGCGGCGCCGCTTAAAATCAGCCGCGCGCCCTTTCCCAGCGGGTCGGAGGCAAAGTGCAGCTCGCTTTCGGGCTTTATCTGCGAGATCCTTTCGCAAAAAAAGGCCGTGGCCGCGGGTGCCGCCTGCGCGCTCAGGTTCAGCACCACGCACAGCTTTTCCTCACCGTCCGGCTTTGCGCCCAGGAAATCATAGACGATGGCGTTTTTCTTCGCGCGCACGGCGGGCTTGACGGCCGGGTTCTGCAAAAAGTCCTCTACCTGGCTGGCGGTAAAGACCCACGCGCCGCCGCTCTTGTCGCCGGATAAAAAGCCCGCGGAAAGGTAATTGCGCAGCGTGCGGGTGGAAAGGCCCGTCATCAGGGCCAGGTCCTGGATGGAGAAGCTCTCCTTCATGGCTGTTTGTACCTCCTTGTTTTCTCTGTTATCAGTATAAGGCGATACAAACCCCCGGCGCAATTTGAAAAAAGGCCGCTTTTTCCACCCACAGCAAAGCGGAGCGGACGAACCCGTCCGCTCCGCCTGCGCGCAGCCTACGCTCATTCGGTTTTCTTCAGGGGGACCCAGATGGCGATCCGCATCCCGTCCGGCGCCTTTTCCGCGGGAAGATACAGCTCGATATCGTACTCGCCGGCCGGCTCGTAGCCCTGAAGAGAGGGAAGCCATTCGGACCAGATCTTGGTGTTCGTGTCCTGCAGGCTGGCCATGGTGCAGGGGAACTCCGCCCAGTAACTGCCCGGGATCATCCTCACTTCGCAGCCCCTGGGGATCTCCTCCCAGGGAAAGTAAAGGTCGGCGATCCAATAAGTAAAATCCTTTCCCTTCATGTCCGTGCAGACGCCAAAGGTGCCCATGATCGGCCGGTTTTCGCCCTGCTGCAGCCATTCGTCCCAGAACTTTGGTATTTCCTGATAGCTCGTATCGGAATTGAACGGTCTTTTGACGCCGACGATGGAAAACGGCCCTTTTTCGTTGATCCTGTACTCCAGCATATTCCCGCCCTCCAATGAGATTTTGATGTGCAGCGGAGCGAAGGAACGCAGCGGCGCGCCGCTCTCGCGCGCCCTGGACGGCGAAATGCCGTGAAAGCGCTGGAACGCCCTGGCAAAGCTGTCCGGGGAGTCGTAGCCGTATTTCAGCGCAACGTCTATGACCTTTGCGTCCGTGCCGGAAAGCTCCTGCGCGGCCAGCGTCATGCGCCTTGCGCGGATGTATTCGCCCACGGTCATCCCGCACAGGGCCCCGAAGATGCGCTGGTAGTAAAACGGCGAAAGCGCCGCCAGGCCGGCGATCTGCTCGATCTCCAGGGGGCCGGTCAGGTTTTGTTCCATAAAGTCGATCGACTGCTGAAAGCCTTCCACCCAGCTTTGCATATCTGCCCTCACCTCTCTCCTTCTGCACCCACAGTATACCGGCGGCGGGCGCGCCCTGTCCCGACATCCCGTGCGCTCTTTTTACGGGCGGCGGGTACAAAAGAGGGTTTCCGCCGCGCGGAGCACGGCGCCCCGGCAGCGGAAACCCTTTATACGTTCATACAGGCGGTGTGCCTTCGGCGCCGCTCATTTTGCCAGGCAGCGATGCACCTGCTCCAGTATCAGGGAACAGGCGCCGATTTCCGCCGAGCTCATGACCTTTTTTTCACAGATGCGGCCGTTGTCGTGCAGAAAATCCCACAGCGACCAAAGGACCAGGTCTTCCTCCTCCTTCCAGGGGGAAAAGGCGCGCTCGACCATGCGGTATTGCCTGAGGCTGAGCGGCCGCATCAGCTCGCGCTTTGTTTCTTCATCGGCCTGTGCGTATGCCTGCATGCCGCCCTCCGCGGCCGCGGCGCCGCAGCGCTGAAAGGCCCTGAACACAAACGAGAACCTGTCCAGCAAAAAGCGCTGCAGGGCGGGCCTGTCCCCGGCCTCGAGCAAAAGCTTCAATTGCGCAAAGTCGGCGAGGAAAGCGTCATCGTAGCGGATGATCAGGTCCTGCGCCATACCGCCTTACACCTTCACAAAGCCGCCGCTTTTGTCCGATTCGAAGCAGCGGTCCATCAAAAGCTGCACGTACGCGCCCTCTTCCAGCGAGGGCGAGG
>JBNRMU010000069.1:0-2540 GCA_050309765.1 Christensenellales bacterium | reverse complement strand
TTGAAGTAGGCGGTGGGATAGTTGGGGTCCTCGGTCACGGTGAGGAAATACTTGTCCGCGGGGAACAGCTCCTTGAGGAGGGGTTCGATGGTATTGCGCGGATGCCAGTAGTCGTGCAGAAGAACGATCACGGTCTTTTTCATCGGATGGACTCCCTTTCTTTTATTTATAGATGGCTACCGTGTGCGGCAAAATGGTCTTGTCGGACGCAGGCAGGACAACACAGCGTTTTGATATCTTCAGTATACCAAAGCGGCGCTGCGGTAAGCAAGAGCGCGGGGCTGTTTGTTCGGCGCGGGAAATGCCGAATATGTTGATATTTGGTTGCGAAGCTTGTAAAACATCGACGCGGACCGTATAATATATTTAATTGTGGAAGTTTTCCCTTTTGGGGTTAAAGGCGTTATGGAGGCACGAAACATGGCAGACCAACGCACCGCTGTGATCTTTGGCGCAGGCAGGCTGGGCCGCGGCTTTGTGGCCGAGGTTCTCTCGGCCGGAGGCTGCGAGATCTGCTTTGTGGACAGCGACCAGGATCGGGTGGAGCGGCTCAATCGCGCGGGGATCTACAGCATCTACAAAGCGCGGCGCACCTACTACGAAACGGAGATGTTCCAGGGCTTTTCGGCGCTGCCCCTGAGCGCCGAGGGCGAGATTGCGGAGGTTTTGTGCCGCCGCGGCGCGCTGGTGGCCCTGGCCGTGCACATGGCCGACCTGGATGCGGTGGCCATGGTGCTGGCGGTGTGCATCGCGCGCAAGGCCATGGAAACGCCCAGCGAACCCCTGGACATACTGCTTTGCATCAACCACATCGGCGCCAAGGCCGCCCTGGAGCAGAGGCTGGAAAGCATGCTGGGCGGCGCGGCCCTGGAATACCTGCGCGAGCAGGTGGGCATCGTGCAGACGGTGGAGATTGTCGCCTGCCCGGACCTTCCCCAGAACCTGGAGGAGCGCGACCCCCTGGGCGTGCTGGTGAGCGACTATCCGCAGATGACGGTGGATATCGGCGCCTTCCGCGGCGAAGCGCCCCTGTCCCCCCTTATGCGCCAAAGCCGCAACATAGAGGCCGAGGTGTACCGTAAGATGTTCACCGTGAACACCGCCTACGCCACGGTGGCTTACCTCGGCGCGCACAAGGGCTACAGCTATGTTTCCGACGCTCTGGCGGACGAAAGGATCGCCTGCGCCGTGCGCGGGGTACTGGAGGAGTCGGCCGTGGGCCTGATGGGCGAATACGGCTATTCCCGCGAGGATATGCAGAACTGGAACCAGCGTGTTTACGCCCTGATCGACAATCCCCTTCTGCTGTATACGCTCACCTCCTTAGGGACGGACGCCCCCCGCAAGGTCGGCCCGCAGGACAGGTTGGTGGGCCCGGCGCTGTTGTGCCTGAAACACGGCGGCCATCCCAAGCTGCTTGCCAGTGTGATCGCCAACGCCTACCGCTATGCGGCGGATGACGACATGCGCACGCGCATGTTCCTCCGCTTTGTGGAGGAGGAGGGCATCGAATCCGCCCTGGAGCGTTACTCGCGCCTTGCCATGCGCAACCTTTTGCACCGCATGGTGCGCGCTGAATACGAGGCGCTGGAGGAAACGCCATGAGGCAGATCGCTTTCTTTGCCGACATCCATGGCAACCTGCCCGCCCTTGAGGCCGTAACGGAAGACATCCGCCGCCGCGGCATTGAAGAAATCTATTTCCTGGGCGACATGGTGGGCAAGGGCCCCAGCGGCGCCGAGGCCGTGGACGGCATCCGCGATTTGTGCACATCCGCCGTGTACGGCAACTGGGACAGGCTCGTTTCCGGCAATTACCAGGGCCACGGCGGCCCCTGGTTCCGCGCCCAGCTGAGCGAGGAGCAGCTCAAATATCTGCGCGGGCTGGACCGCGACCTGTGCCTGCAGGTGGCCGGCCGCACCGTGCGCTGCTACCACGGGCGCTTCACCATCCCCCATGTGGTCATGCCCTACGACGGACGCAAGGCCGTGCAGCAGGCGCAGGAGGCCGTGGGCGAGGCGGATATCACCATCATGGCGGACAGCCACCATCCCTTCCAGGTGATGAACCAGGGAAAGATGCTCATCAACACCGGTTCCGCCGGCAACCCCTGCGACAGGGTGCCAAAGGCCTCGTACTTTATCCTGCGCGAGGAGGGCACCACCCTGGAAACTTCGCATATCCGCCTGGACTACGATGTGGAGCGCGCCGTTCGTCTTGCCGAGCAGGCACAGGAGCTGCCCATGCAGGCGGAGTACATTCAGGAGCTGCGCACGGGCATTTACATGCGCTTTAAGCCAAGGTAAGCCCCTTGGTTGACATTTATACAAAAGTATGCCTATAATAGCGGGACGCGGAAAGAAGCGTCCATCGGCTGTGAAGAAGGAAGAGTAATCGTCCCCATCGTTGCCCTTGCAAGAGAGAACGGGTCGCCGGCTGCAAGCCCGTTTCAGGGGTCGGGACGGATGAAGATGCGCCTTTGGAGCCGTTCGCAGAAAAGTCCCCTGCGTTAGCAAAAGGACAGGGAAAGAATTTCGCGC
>JBNRMU010000068.1:0-24329 GCA_050309765.1 Christensenellales bacterium | reverse complement strand
GGTCAAGGGCACGCTGCACTGGGTGGACGCCTCCTCCTGCCTGCCCGCCGAGCTGCGCGTGTACGACTACATGTTCCCGGATGACGAGTCCTCCGCCGATGTGGAAACCGAAGAGGGCGAAGAGCCCGAGGAAAAGAAGGACATCCTGGCCGCTTTCAACCGCGATTCCATCCGCGTGTACGACCAGGCCCTGCTGGAAAGGTCTCTGGCCGACGCCAAGGTGGGCGACCGCTTCCAGTTCATGCGCCAGGGCTACTACGTAAAGGACAGGGATTCCACGGACGCAAAGGCCGTGTTCAACTGCACCGTTTCCCTAAAGGATTCCTACAAACCGTAATCTGACCCGGAAAGCGAGAGATTTCATATGACGGTACGCACACGCTTCGCCCCCAGCCCCACGGGCTTTTTGCACCTGGGCGGGCTGCGCACAGCGCTTTATACCTATCTGTTTGCCAAGAAAAACGGCGGCTCCTTCATCCTGCGCATCGAGGATACGGACCTTGAGCGCTATGTGCCCGGCGCGACCGAGGTGATCTACAACACCCTGCGCGACTGCGGCGTGCTCTGGGACGAGGGCCCGGACGTGGGCGGCGACTTTGGCCCCTATATCCAGTCCGAGCGGCGCGAGATGTACCTGCCCTATGCCAAACAATTGGTCGAGCAGGGCGACGCCTATTACTGCTTCTGCACCAAGGAGGAGATCGAGGAGCGCCGCGCCGCCGCCGCTGCCCGCGGCGAGACCTTTAAGTACGACAAGCACTGCCTGCACCTGTCCAAAGAGGAGATCGAACAAAAGCTCAAGGACGGCGTGCCCTACGTCATCCGCCAGAATGCGCCGCTTACCGGCGTGAGCGATTTTGACGATCTGGTCTTTGGCCACATCGAGGCGGCCAACGAGACCTTGGATGATATGGTGCTCATCAAGCAGGACGGCATGCCCACCTATAACTTTGCCAACGTGATCGACGACCACCTGATGGGCATTACCCACGTGATCCGCGGCATGGAGTATCTGTCCTCCACGCCCAAGTACAACCTGCTTTACAAGGCCTTTGGCTGGGAGATCCCCAAGTACATTCACCTGACCACCGTGATGAAGGACCAGCACAGAAAGCTCTCCAAGCGCGACGGCGACGCCTACTATTCCGATTTTATCGAAAAAGGGTATCTGAAAGAGGCGCTGGTCAACTACATCGTGCTGCTGGGCTGGAACCCCGGCGACGACCGCGAGTTCTTCACCATGGACGAGCTCAAGGAGGCCTTCGACGTCAAGGGCCTGAGCAAGTCCCCCGCCATCTTCGACGTAAACAAGCTGCGCTGGTTCAATGCCGAGTACATCCGCCGCCTGAGCGCGGAGGACTTCGACGCCGCGGCCGCACCCTGGTATGAAAAGGCCGGCGTGGCGCACATGGACAGGGGAATTTTGCAGCGCATCCTGCAGCCGCGCGTGGAGGTGTTCTCGGAGCTTGCGGACATGGTGGACTTTTTGACCGCGATGCCCGCCTTTGAAAACGAGCTGTACACCCACAAGAAGATGAAGACCACGCCCGAGAGCGCCAAGGAGACGCTTGAGCAGCTGCTGCCGCTGTTAAAGGCGCTGCCCGAGTGGACGGAAACGAGCGTGCACGACCTTTTGATCGCCTATGCGCAGGAGCAGGGCAAAAAGAATGGCCAGGTGATGTGGCCCATGCGCATCGCCATCACCGGCAAGGCCGTCACCCCCGGCGGCGCCGTGGAGGCGGCCGTGCTCCTGGGCCGCGAGGAGACCCTCCGCCGGATGGAAAACTCGCTTGCAAGGCTTTAAACAAAACGTCAGGCGCCCGCAAAGAAACGCGGGCGCTTGTTTTTGTTTTGTCCGCCCTTTTTATGGACAAGGCGGACGCAGGGCTGTTACAATGAAAAAAACAAAAGCGCCGCTCCGCAAACAGGAGCGGCCTGCGAACAGAAAGGAGACCGGCTCGATGCAGGACGTATATGAAACCATTGTAACCCGCCGCAGCACGCGCAAGTATAAAGCCCAGCCCGTGGAGGAGGAAAAGCTCCTGAAGGTGCTGGAGGCCGGACGCCACGCCCCCAGCGGCGGCAACAACCAGAGCACGCATCTGCTCGTCATCCGCAGCCGCAGGGCGCTGGACGAGCTGCGCGATCTGGCGCAGGAGGCCTTTGCCGCCATGGAGTACGACGAAAACACCTACAAGTCCCTGGTCAACTCCATCCGCGCCTCCAAGCGGGGCGGCTATGTGTTCCATTACAACGCGCCGGTTTTGATCGTGGCGGCCAACCGCCGCGGCTACGGCAACGCCATGGCAGACAGCAGCTGCTGCCTGGAAAACATGATGGTGATGGCCAACGCCCTGGACCTTGGCAGCTGCTGGATCAACCAGCTGCACTGGCTGGACGAAAACGAGAAGGTACGCGCCTATCTGCTTTCCCTGGGCCTGAAGGACAACGAAACGGTTTGCGGCGCGATCAGCCTCGGCTATGCCGACAGCGAAACCGGCCTGCCGCCGCGCACGCCGGTCCAGCGCACGGGTAACCCCGTGGACTTTATCGACGACTAAACCGCTGCGCAGGCGGAGGGCGGCAAAAGGAGGCGACAAAGATGCATCTGGGCTTTTCCTATGTGGGACTTCTCTTTTTGCTGATGCTGTTCGTGCCCAACTTCTTTTGGACTAAGAATAAGCCCCGCGGGTATGAGGCCGCCGAAAAGGAAGAAAACCGCCTGCTTTTGTGCCTGGAGCGCATCGGGCAGGTGCTGGTGACGACGCTGTGCCTGATCTTTACAGATTTTAACATCGGGCGCATCCGGCCCTGGAGCCTGTGGCTGCTGGCGGCCTTCCTCTGTATGCTCGCCTACGAGGGCTATTGGCTGCGCTATTTCAAAAGCGAAAAGACCCTGCGCGATTTTTACTCGTCCTTTATGGGCATGCCGCTGGCCGGAGCCACGCTGCCGGTGCTGGCCTTTGGGCTGCTTGCGGTCTACGGCAAAAACCCGTATCTCGCGGCGGCGGTGCTGCTGCTGGGCGTGGGGCACATCGGCATCCACTTGCAGCACAAACGCGCGCTGGACAAAGCCTGAAGATATATACAAAAACAGCGGAGCAGGAATTTCCTGCTCCGCTTAGTCTTTTTGGCAAAAGCCCTTAGGCTTCCTGCGCCTGCGTTTTCGTTTCGCGGGTGAGGTTCTTCATCCAGTTGAAGGAGTTGATCTTGACCACCGCCACAAAGCACTTTAGGATCTGGTCGCACTTTAAGCAGGCGAACACCACCCAGGCGGGCGCGCCCAGGTAGGCGGCCAGTATGGCGGAGGGCAGCACCACCAGGAAGACGAAGATGGTATCGTTCTTGAACACAAAGCCGATGTCGCCGCCGGACTTGACCAGGCCGAACAGCCCCGCCGCCTGGTAGCAGGTGCCGATCATGGTAACGGAAAGCACGGTGATGAATTGCAGGGCGGTGGCCGCCGCCTCCGGCGTGATGCCGGAATACAGCGAGAGGAACGGGCGCTTGAGCAGGGCCACCATGCCGCCGGTCAAAAGCCCCAGGCAGAAGAAGAGGATCTGCACGGTGCGGGCGTATTCCTTCATCAGCTCGGTCTTGCCCGCGCCCACGGTCTTGCCGGTGATGATGCCCACGGCCGAGGCCATGCCGTTCATGGTGACATAGGCCAGGGCGTTCATGGTGTTGGCGACGCTGGCCGCGGTGATGACGCTGGCCGGGAAGCGGCCCAGGATCATGGAGTTGGCCATCAGATTCACGCTCCAGACCACGTTGCCGCCGATGATGGGCAGGCCGTAGCGGATGAAGTCGCGGCGCAGGAGCCTGTCGCTGTGCAAAAGCTCGGGCAGCTTGATCTGCAGCTTTTTATCGATGCGGAAGATATAAACGGCCATGATGCTGGTCTCGATCACGCGCGAGATCAGGGTGGCGATGGCCGCGCCGCGCACGCCCAGGGCCGGCAGGCCCAGCTTGCCGAAGATCAGGATGTAGTTGAGCGAGATGTTGAACACCAGGGAGATGGCCGAAACCACCATGCCGATGCGCGCCACCTCCACGCTGCGCATGGAGGCGATCAGCGCCTGCGTCAGGCAGAAGAACACATAGGTAAAGCACACGATGCGCAGATAGGTGACGCCGTCCGCAATGACGGAGGGATCCGTCGTCAGCAAAGAGAGGATCGCCGCGGGGAACAAAAAGCAGGCGATGGTCAGCACCAGACCCACGACCAGGGAAAAGTGCAGGCCGATGGCGACGATGCGCTTGATGCTTTCCGTGTCGCGCTTGCCCCAGTACTGTGCGGCGAGGATGAGGATGGCGCCCTCGATGCCGCCGGAGAACATCTGCAGAAAGGTTTGGATCTGGCTGCCCATGTAAATGCCGGAAACCGCCGAGTCGCCCAGGGAGCTGACCATGAGATTATCGGCAAAGGTCACGGCAAAGGTGATCAGGTTTTGCAGGGCCACGGGGATCGCCAGGGAGACCAGGGAACGATAAAAGCTTTTATCGCGGGTAAATAATCGCATGGAAGTTTTCCACCCAATCTATTATTTGTATGTATAGTGTACAGCAGCGCAGGCAATTGCGACAGCAAAAATACGGTTAAAGGAGCAGAATTTTTCAGCCCTGCGCCTGCTTTTTGTTCCCAAGCTTATAGATGACGAGCAGGAGCAGCGCCAGGTACACCAGCGCAAGCCCCAATGTCAGAAAGCACATCAGGTCGGACCTTGGCGCCAGGCTCACCAGCGCCAGCACCGGCGCGCCAAATACGATGCCGAAGCTGCTGCCCAGCACCAGGTTGCCCGCCGCCGGCGTGGAAAAGTCGGGGTCCACCTCGCGCAGCAGCAGAATGCCGGAGCCGATGGTGCCGGTGAGCATGCCGTACATGGAGATGAGCCCCTCGTAATAGTAGCCGGCGTAGGCCTTTTTGCACACCAGGCGCAGGTACAGCCAGGTGAACACGCCGCCGGCGATGGCAAGCAGCGCAAAGGGCAGCCACAGGCCGGACAAATCCTCCGGATTGATGGCGGCGATGCCGGCCACGATCATGATATCGAAGAAAAAGCCGGAAAGGCGATTGAGCAGATAGTTGTTCTGGTACTGGTGCTCGACGATCTTAGCCTTCTGCGCATGGTTGAGCAGCACGCGCACCAGGATGGCCAGCGCGGAGCCCACGATGAAGTTAAAGCCCCACAAAAGGGTGTTGAGCATGCCGGCCAGGCCGGGCGATATGGCGCTTAAGCCCGCGGTGATGCCGCGCGTGACCAGATAGGTCAAAAGATAGGTGAGCAAAACCAGCGCCAGCTGCACGGACAGCCGGTCGATGGAATCGGACACGGGCAGTTCGTTTTTGTCCTGGAAAAAGCCCACGGTCAGGTCCGCGCTTTGCTGGGCCTGTCTGGCGGAAAGGTTCAGCCGTCCCTTGCGGGCCAGGAGGTTCAACAGCAGCACGCCCACCACGCAGGCGCAGATGTAGCCGGCCGCCGCGATGGAAAGGGCGAAGCTGTGCCCGCCGGTAAAGCCCATCTGCTCGTAGCTGGCGCCGATGTTGTTGGCCTGGCCGGGACCCTGACCATAGCCCATGGGCAGCAGCAGACCCGCGGCCTTGAACAGCTGGGGCATGAAGGTATAGCCCAGGGCGATGGTGATCACAAGCCCTACGGCGCCCTGCACCAGGTAGGCGCCCACGATCACCGCGCCGGATTTAAGACCGGTGAGCCGCTCGGTCGGGCGCTTGACGGTCACACGCAGCGACATGGCGATAAAGCCCAAGGCGATGGCGTGGTACACGAGGATCTCCAGTATCTCGCCATTCAGGCGCACAATACCCAGAACCTTGAAAAGCAACAGCAAAAACCCGGCCAGCACGGCCACGGGCAGCATGCTCTTTTGCACAAAGCGCAGCTTATTGCGCAGAAAGTTCGAGACCAGCAGCGCGCCCGCGATCAGGCCCAGCTGGATGATGATGCCCCACAGGGGCGCGTTGGCGGCGGAATAGTCCATAGGGCAGGAGTCCTTTCCGGAAAGTAATGCTTGCTTAGGGCAGCTTGGGCTGCAGGTTTTGCCAAAGTGCCAGGTATTTGCGCAGGCAGCGCGGCTTTAAGGCGCGCAGCTCGTAATACTTATCGCCGATATCGAACAGCAGCACGTTGTTTTGTACCATGGCCATGCTGCGTATCTTGGAGAGCAAAAACTCCCGCCCGCCCAGGCGCAGCGCATCCCGGTACTGGAAGAGCACGCCCTTTTCCAGGTTCTGTTCCCTGTGGCCGGGCAGGATCTCCTTGAGCAGCAGGCTGTCGTCGGAAAACAGCGCGCCGTCGCCTAAAAAGTCTGGATCGGCCAGACGGGCAAGCTGCCACTCGTCCCACTGGGCGATGGTTTGGAAGGGCTTTGGCGGGTCGAAGTAGCCCTGCGGCGTATAGCGAAGAGAAAGCCCGCAGTCGCATTCCACCCGATCATCCCGGCCGCGCAGGGTGCCGATGCGACCGCATTTGGGGCAGAGGAACAGGGCGGTTTCGATGTTTTCCGCCGGCCGTGCGCCCTTGTAGGCCACGGGGGAGAGGGCCTGCCGCTGCCAGGCATCCTCGCGGATGTCCCGATCGATGGCGGCGTTGATCATATCCGGCGCCATGGCCTTGAGCGTTTGCGGCGGGTAGATATTTACCGGATGCACATGCACGCGGCCGCGGCGCACGCCCTTGCCCCAGCGGGGGTTGGAAAGGTAGCCGCCCTCGATGCGGAAGGTGACCAGCGTGGCGCCGCTGGCGCGCACCAGCTTGCCTGTGGCGGGAAACACGTGGCCGGTGCAGCCGTTCCAACTGGCGTCGCCCTCGCCGAAGATGCACACCGAATGCCCCGCGCGCACGTGGCGCAGGCAGGCAAGGGCGGTATCCGAGCCGGTGGAGGCCTTTTTGCGCGGGATGGGGGCAAACAAATAGTTTAGGATAGAGGAGAGCAGCCCCTTGCGCATCAGGTGCTCGCTGGCCACGAAATACAGCATCTTTTCGGGAAAGCTCATGGCCACGAGCAGCGGGTCCCAGTCGGTGACATGGTTGGACAGCACGATCAGCGGCCCTTCGGCCGTACAGGGCTCGTGACTGAGGTTGAACTTTTTGTGGATGTAACCGCCCAGCAGGCGATACAGGAAGACCCAGGTCTTCTGGTGGCGGATGGCTTTATCCATACGATACGGCGTCTCCGAAGTGATATAAAATGCGGCAGACTTGCATAAAAACAAGGTCAACAACAATTAAGTATAAACGATTTGCCGGGCGCAGGCAAATAAAATTCGTGAAAAAAGGCGAAAAAGCACGGGGCAAAGAATTTGTGGGCGGGGCCTTGATTTTAGATGCGCCATGGGTTAAAACAAAGGTAGAAAAAACGGCGGCCGCGGATCGGCCAAAGCCGCAGTCTACAAAAAAAGAGGTGCGACAGATGGAATTTGAACGCGTTACCCCCGAAGAGGTAGGCATATCCTCCAAGGGCATCCTGGCCTTTATCGAGGAGACCCAGCGCCGCTCGATCGAGATGCACTCCCTCATGGTGCTGCGCCACGGCAAGATCTGCGCCGAGGGCTGGTGGGCGCCCTACGCGCCGGACATCAAGCACGCCATGTTCTCCTTCTCCAAGAGCCTGACCTCTACGGCCATCGGCTTTGCCGAGCAGGAGGGCCTGCTCACCTTGGACGAGAAGCTGGTGGACCTGTTTCCCGACAAGTGCCCGGCAAACCCGAGCGAAAACCTCAAACAGGCTGATCTGTATAGCCTGCTGACCATGAGCTGCGGCCACGAGAAGGAGCCCGGCGTCTTCGGCCAGGAGGACCCGGAGTGGATCAAGGGCTTCTTGCACCACGATTTTAAGTACAAGCCCGGCACCATGTTCCAGTACAACACGGCCGGTACCAACATGCTGGCCGCCGTGCTGCAGAAAAAGACCGGAATGACATTGACCCAGTATCTGAAGCCCCGCCTGCTCGACCCCCTGGGCATGAAGGACGTTTACTGCCAGGCGTTGCCGGATGGTGTGGAGCGCGGCGGTTCCGGCTATTTCCTCGCCACCGAGGACATGGCCCGCTTCATCCAGTTCTGGCTGCAAAAGGGCGTTTGGGAGGGAAAGCGCCTGCTGAACGAGGCCTGGTTTGAGAAGGCCTCCGCCAAGCAGATCGAAACGGACAACCCCGTTTACGCCCCCACCATCGACAACTGGCAAAAGGGCTACGGCTTCCAGTTCTGGCGCTGCGTGCCCGAGGGCATCTACCGCGCGGACGGCGCTTACGGCCAGTTCGGCATCGTGATCCCGGAAAAGGACGCCGCCATCATCATCAGTTCGGCTTCACTGGCCACGAACGACCTGCTCAATATCTGCTGGGCCACCATCCTGCCCGCGATCACGGACGAAAGCTGCCTGCCCGCAGATGCGGCCGCCGATACCCTGAAGCACACGCTGGCAAACCTGAAACTCCCCGTGACCTGGGGCCCGCGCAGCCCCCTGGCCGAGGAAAAGGTCGGCGGCGCGCGCTTTGAGGCCCGCGAAACCCTGCCCGGCCTGGTGGACATCGTCGGCGGCACCAGCCGCCGCCCCGACAAGGGCGAGCAGCTTTGCGCTATATGCCTTGCCTTCGATCAATACGGCGTTCGCCTGTGCGCGGAGCAGAAGAAGGAGAACATCGAGCTGTACGCCTCCTTCACCGGCGATACGCATATGAACCTCGTGGGCGGCAAGCATTACGCCGCGGCTGCCCGCTGGTACAGCGAGACCTGCCTGGAAATGGAGGTCCGCTGCGTGGAGATGGCCAACGGCGCGCGCGTGCGCCTGCTGTTTGGCGACGACAGCCTGCGCCTGGAGGTCTGCTCCACCCTGCCCACGCCCTCCCGCCTGGAAGGCGAAAACGGCCCCGCGCTGGTGCTGTACAGGGCATAAGCAAGCATAAAAAAGGCGCGCTTCCCACGATCGGGAGGCGCGCCTTTTGCTGTATTTGCTTATAATTCGCGGATGCGCACGTTGCGCCAGCGGCAAGCGGCGGTCTTGCCCCAGCGGGCCTCGCCCATCTTGGGGTCGTTGTCGTGCACCTCGAAGGAGATATGTCCCTTGGCGCCCAGGGCCTCGGCCTTGTCGCGCAAGAATTTGGGCGAGCAAACGCCTGCCATGTCGATGGCGGCCACCTTCACGCCGTTGATAAAGGTGGTAAGGCTGGGCAGCAGGCCCTTGCAGACCACGCGAAACTCGTTCCAGTCGTTCCATTTCCATAGCTTTAAGAACTCCTGGCCGCTGATCTTATAGGTCAGCAGGGCGGGCTTGTCGGGCGTGATGGGCTCCAGCGTGGTGGCCGGGTCTTCGATCTTTATGCGCAGGGCGTTGCCGTCCGCGTCCAGATCGGCGTCCACGTTCCAGTTGATGGCGTGGAAGCCGCCGATGGCGTTGCCGTAAAAACCGCCGATGCTGCCGGATTTGCGGTGGTCGAGCAGGATCTGGTAGCCCACGCAGCCATCCTCGCTCGCGCGCACATACACGCCGGTATCCGCGGGCCAGTCGGGCCTGGCCTCGTAGATTAGCTCAAAGTCGCCGAAGACCTCCTCGCTCACGAGATACGAGCCGAAGCCGCAGCCGGGCGGGTCCTGGCGGCCCTCGACCACGCCGTTTTGCACGGTCCAAAGGCCGGGATGCTTCAGAGCCTCGGCATACTTTTCGCTGCCGGGCGCAAGCTGGGACAGCCCGCGCGGGTAGACGCGCCAGCCATCCAGTGAATCGGGTTTGAACAGGGGACGGAACTCGTTATCCATTTGGCTTCCTCCTATGCGATCAAACGGGGGTTTGAAAAGCTCCCCGCTGCCGGAGACGACAGCGGGGAGAAGGATGCGTTTTTAGGAAATCCTTCGCTTACAGGCTGTAGGGGCCCTCGGCGCCGGGATGGTCAAAGTGCACCACAACGCCCTTCTTGGGCTTATTGAGATAGCGGACCACTTCGCGGAAGACCTTGAAGTAGTTGCCGTAAATGCCGCCCACATGGTGGATGTACGGCCCAAGCATGAGCTTTTCTTCCCAGCGCTTCCAGTTGTCCACCTCCAGCCAGACATAGGTGCCGGTGGTGGCGGGGCCGTCCACGGCCTTGCCTTCGCCGCAGAAGATGTAGTACTCGCCGTCCAGCTCATCCATGCGCAGCATGGTGATATCGCCCTTTTTCAGCTCCCAGTTGGCCTCGAAAGAGGTACGGCCGCGGAACTCCCTCTTGTGGAACACGGGCTTTACATCCTTGCGGGCCAGGGAGTAGGCAAACGGCGCGCCGTGCCAGATCAGCTCGGCATTGTCGTTGGTGGGATGGCGATAGGTCCAGTCGGCCAGCAGCGGGCTTTCGTCGCCCAGGGAGGCGGCCTGCAGGATCAGCGCGGACAGGGAGCCCCACACGTCCGTCTCGCAGGCAGTGGGCAGGCCGCGGTCGGCCAGCTCGCCCTCGATGGAGCAGGCGGAGCCGGTCATGTCCAGGGCGTTGCGCACGCCGCCGCAGTCAAAGGCCGCGCACTTGCAGTTGTTCTCGCGCATGAGCTGCTCGATGGCCATGGTACCGGCGCAGACCTGCAGGGCATACTCCTCGGCGCCCTGCGAGCAGTCGATGCGGGACATCAGATCCTTGTGGTAGGCCTGCAGCTCGGGGCTGTTGGCGGCCAGGATCTGGTCGTACCTCTGGCGGATGGCGGCCAGGCCGATGGGCTTTACGGTGATGTTGAAGTTCTGGATCAGCGCCAGCTGGTTGTGGATAACGCTGTAGAACGCGCCGGGGCGGTCGCCGATCTCGGCGATGTTCAGGTTGC
The DNA here is from genome assembly GCA_050309765.1 of Christensenellales bacterium. GTDB lineage: Bacteria > Bacillota > Clostridia > Christensenellales > UBA1750 > CALWRM01. Next base: position 13,527 of record JBNRMU010000068.1, on the reverse strand, counting down.
GCATGACCTTGAGCACGGAAGCCACGCGCACAAAGGTCTCAAAGCCGTTGACGAAATCGGGGCTGTCGGCCTCGCAGTTCCAGATATAGCTGAAGGTCACGCCGTAGTTGCGCAGCACCTTGGTGGCGGCAAAGATACCGCACTGGGTCTCTTTTTCGCGCTTTTCGTAGGTGGAAACCTTGTCGCGCGTACCCCAGATGAGGATGGGCAGGTTGAACTGCTTGGCGATGCCCACCACAACCTCTTCGCAGCCGAAGTCGCAGAAGGGGGCAAAGAGGGCGTCTACCTTGGCGGCCGTGAATTTATCCACCACGCGGTCGATGTCTTCCATCTGGGCGACCATGCCCTGCTCGCAGATATCTTCCACATCCACAAAGCGGACCTTGTCGGGCATCTGGGCGCGGATGATGGGCATGATGATGTCATACTCTTCGCGCGCGGTATTGATGTTGAACACGGGGCGGCGGGTCGGCATAAGGCCGATGGTGATCGTATCCTTGTACATAAAGCGTCTCCTTTCACATAGACGATTTTGTAGTTTAACAATAATAGAAATCACGTTAATTGTCAACCGTTGCCGCCAATTATATAATGGAGTTGTACTTTTGTACAGAAAACGACGATCCCGCTTCCTGTGCCGCAAAAAAAGGCGGCGCAGTACCTGCTGCGCTGTCCGGCAGGGTGCGGGCAAAAGGGCTTTTGTAAAGCCTTTTTCACACAATACTTTCCGCTTTGTGATTGACAAGGCTATCTATTGCCTATACAATTTAATTTGATGCAAACAAGCGGCAAAACAGCCTAAAAAGGTTCGTTTTGTATAAAAACGGGAGGTGCCCTATGATTATCAAGGCGGTCAAGCTTTATGAAAACGGCTTCATGCTGCAACCCTTCGCCATGGGTGGGGAGGATGGCCCCCAGGCCTTTGATCCGGCTGTGCGTTACCGCTCCAGCCTGCAGAATTATGTGATCGATACCGGGGACGAGGTCATCCTGGTGGATACGGGCATGCCCAAGGAAGTGCCCGACGCTGTGCCGGACGAGACCACCGCCATCTACATGGGCACGCGCGTGGAGGACTATCTGTCCGCGCTCAAAACCGCCGGCTATGCGCCCGAGCAGGTGACCAAGATCCTGCTGACCCACAAGCATGCCGACCATTCGGGCGAGCTGCGCGCCTTCCCAAACGCTGTGATCTACGCCTCCCCCGAGGAGGCTGCCGCGCCGGAGCTTGCAGGCCTTGCAAACGTCAGGGCCGCGGCGTATAAGGACGGCCCTTATTACAACTTCGAGGCTTCGGAAAAGATCGCCGACGGCGTGTATTTCCTGCCTGCCAAAGGCCACACCACCGGCAACAGCATCGTTATTGTCGAGGCAGACGGCCTGTTTTACATGATCCACGGCGACGTGACCTACACCGACGAGGCCCTGTATAAGAACAAGCTTTCCGTTGTGTTCGAGGACGCCGCAGCCGCCAGGGAAACACTCAACAAGGTGCGCGCCTTCATTGCCGCGCATCCCACGGTTTACCTTTCCACTCACACGCCTTTAGGCTATGAGAACCTGGAGAGCAAGGCCGTCGTCGACCTTGACAACCCGCCCAAAAGCATTCCCCCGGCAGAGATGGATGCGTCGGCGCAGGCCGGCAGCGGTATCTATGTGTGCTCCGTCTGCGGCTATGTATACGATCCCGCCCAGGGCGATCCCGAGCACGGCGTACTTCCCGGCACCGCCTTTGCCGATTTGCCCGCAGACTGGAAATGCCCACGCTGCCGGCAGAGCAAGAGCAAATTCAACCGCGCTTAAGCCGCAACCAACAAAAAGTCAAAGGCCGGTTGCAGAACCGGCCTTCTATTTGGCCCGCTCGGCCCGGGCACAGCACCAGGAATGATCCAAATAGAGCATATCAAGGTGATTTATTTTCATGAACACACATTGTACGGATGCCGTGAATCCCAAGGGTTCTGCGCTTTATTTTGAACCCTATTCCCTGGAGGCGCTCAAAAAAGCGCTTTCCTACATACAAAAGAGCCCTTATCTTTGCAACGACCTTTCCGCCGGCACGCTGTTCATGTGGCGGGAGGGCGGCGACATCGGCTTCTGCGTTTGGAACGATACCTTTGTGTTCCGCCAGAACATCGGCGAAAAGCCTGCCTTCAGCTGGCCCTATGGCGCGGATCCCGACGGCATGATCGATCAGTTGATTCTCTATACCAGGGAGCGCGACCTGCCCCTGCGCTTTTACGCTGTGGACGATGAGCTTTTGCAGCACATCCGCGAGGATGAGCGGCTGCGGCCCGTCATGTTCCATTTTGACCGCAAGTGGAGCGACTATATCTATTCTTTCGAGGACGCGGAGACCTTCCGCGGCAAAAAGTTCAGCGGCCAGCGCAACCACATCAACAAGTTCAAAAAGCTCTACGGCGAGCCGAATGCCCGCCTGCTGCGGGCCGAGGACCATGACGCGGTCGTAAAGCTGCTGGATCTGTACGAGAGCGAGCACACGGACGGCAACGCCCTGGAGCGCATGGAGTTGCAGAGCACGCGTGAGCTGCTGGATGTGTATGAGGAATTGGGCCTGTTCGGCGCCTGCCTGCTGGTGGACGACGAGATGGTGGCCTTCAGCATCGGCGAGATCGTGGGCGAGAGCCTGCTCATCCATGTGGAGAAGGCGCTCAAGAGCTACGAGGGCGCCTATCCCACCATGTACCAGAGCTTTGTGCGCCTGGTGGATGAAAAGCTCGGACATCCCCTTCGCTATGTCAACCGCGAGGATGATTCGGGCGACCCGGGCCTTCGCACCTCCAAGCAGCAGTACCAGCCCATTATGATGGTCAACAAGTACCTGGTGCACGCTTTTTCCCCCGCAGGGAAAGTAGAACAGATGCCCGTGCTGCACGCGGGGGACATCGTTCTGACCGAGATTCGACCGGAGGATAAGGCGGCCTACCTGCGCCTGAACACGGACGTGGAGAACAACCGCTACTGGGGCTACGATTACCGCGAGGACGACGGTATCCCCCAGCCGCCGGATGAGGATACCTTTTACGACTCCCTGCAGGCCGATCTGCAGGCCGGTGAATCCATCAACTTTGCCGTCCGCCTGAGCGAAACCGGTGAAATGATCGGCGAGGCGATCCTTTGGAATTTCGGCTGCAGCACCGCCGAGCTTGGCTGCCGCCTGATGCCTGCCTATCACGGCAAGGGCTACGGCCGCGCGGCCTTCAGCGCGGCCCTGGAGTACGGCGAAAAGACGCTGGGGCTCAAGGTGTGGGCTCGCTGTTTCCAACAAAACCAGGCGTCGTATAAGATGATCGTGGCCAGCGGCCTGCGCGAAACGCGCAAGGACGAAACCTACTATTATTTCGAGCGCTGAGCGGTGCAAATCGACAGATATAGGGTCGGGCTTTGGCAAAGGCCCGGCCCGCTTTTGTTTTTAAGCGCCGCACGCCAAAGGTTGCGCGCCGCACTCTAAGCGGCCTTCTCTTTTCTTTCCAAAGCGATTATAGTTATGCACAAACGGAGGTGGGCGCATGACCATGGGCGAAAAGCTGGCCCTGTTGCGCAGGCGAAACGGCATCACCCAGGAGGCGCTGGCAGAGGCGCTCGGCGTTTCGCGCCAGTCCGTTTCCCGCTGGGAGATGGACGCAGCCTTTCCGGAGACGGAAAAGCTGATCCGCCTTTGCAAGCTGTTCGGGTGCAGCCTCGACTACCTGTTGGTCGAAGGCGATGCGGAACGGTCGGCGCAGAACGAGGCGCCATCGGCGGCGGAGGCTTGCCGCTTTATGCGCGACTGCGGCTACTTCTTCCTGGCGACGACGGCCGGCGAACAGCCGAAGCTGAGGCCGTTCGGCAGGATCTTTGCCAGGGAAGGCATGCTTTTTTTCGTCACGGACAGGCGCAAGAGCGTCTGCGCGGAGCTGCTGCAAAACCCCCTGGCCGAGCTTGGCAGCTACAACCTGCGCACGCGCCGCTGGATCAGGCTGACGGGCCGGGCCGTGTTGGACGACACAACCGCCGCGCGCGAGATGGCGTATACGGCCTTTCCATCGCTTGCGCAGGGCTATGGCGCGGGGGAGGATGCGTACATGGCCATCTTCCGTTTTACCGCGGACAAGATCGAGATACGCTAAAGAAAGGGGACAGGACACATGCACAAGCTGGATGCCACCACCAGGGCCATTATGCAGGAGCGCTTCGGCAAGGACAACGTGATCGCCCTGGCGACGGACGAGGGCTGCTTGCCGCAGGTGCGCTACGTGAACGCCTATTATGAGGACGGCGCGTTTTACATCATCACCTACGCGCTTTCGAACAAGATGCGGCAGATCGGGCAAAATCCCAGCGTGGCCATCGCCGGCGACTGGTTTACTGCTCATGGCAGGGGAGAGAACCTCGGCTATTTCGGCCGGGAGGAGAACAGGGCCCTGGCTGCGCGGCTGCGCGAGGTTTTTGCGGCCTGGATCGATAACGGCCACAATGACTTTTCCGATGAAAATACCTGCATCCTCTGTATCCGCCTGACGGACGGCGTACTGTTTTCGCACGGCAAACGCTTCGATATCGACTTCACGGCAGAGTAAGCCGCGACGAAACAAATACGCAAAGGCGCCCAAGGGGGCATACCCCTGGGCGCCTTTTGTCTGCTCAAATCTTAGGTAAACGAAAATGTCCCCGCCCTTGCGGGCGGGGACATAGGGGAGGTTAGACTCTTAAGTCTAAACTGCGATCACTCGCTCTTAGTTGGACACAGCCCAGGCAGCGCCGGGATCGGTCGGGTTCTCGGCCTTCCAGGCATTGTACTGCTCGGTCACAGCATCCAGAACGGTCTGCAGGCCAGCATCATACAGCTGCTGTACGAAGGAGTCGTAATCCTCGGTCACGCGGACACCAGTACGCATGGAGCGGCTGTAAGAGTCGGTCACAGTCTTGATGGCGGAGAACTCGTTGGAGTAGTTCGCCGGGTCGAAGCGGAAGCCCAGAGAGCAATGGTTCCAAGCTTCAGCGGTCAGATCCAGCATCTGCTGGTACTTGTTGGGATCCTCGTTGTAAGCAATCAGCTGCTTGAACTGGTCACCCAGGGTCCACATGCCGCCGTGAGCGTTGGACCAGCCGTTGTTCTCAACAGGAACAACCATGCCGTTCTCGTTCAGGTTGTAGTGCACGCCCTCAACGCCCCAAGCCATCATGTTGAGCAGCTTAGCATCGATGTGCATCAGGTTGATGTACTGCATAGCGCCAACAGGGTTGCCAGAGGTGATCGGAATGCCCAGCATGGAGCCGCCGGCGTGAGTGGTCACGTTGACGTTGGTGTTGCCGGAGCTGTTGTTCTTGTGGGTCTGGTACTCAACCAGGTGCAGGTTGGCATTACCGGACTGGCCCATCAGCTCGTTCGCCTTAACCTGGCCGCCCTTGAGGACGTAGTCGGTGGAGACGAGGAACTTACCGGTGTTCAGGTAGTCAATGCCCTGGAAGGTGGTCAGATAAGAATCGGGATGCAGGTAGCCCTTCTTGTAGAAGCCTTCCATCAACTGGCAATACGCCTTGGTTTCGGGGGCATCCCAATAGGACTCGGGCTGCTGCTCTTCGCCGGGGTTGCCCATGCGCATCACAACAGGCTCCATGTTGTTAACAAAGCCCTGAATGAAGGGGGACTCATGGGTCCAGGAGCCGCTATCCAGCAGAGGATAGATGCCGGCGTTCTCCGGATCGGCCATGAACATGTCGAGGTAGGGAACCATGTCTTCCATGGTCTCAACGGTGGAAATGTCGATGCCGTACTTTTCGACATAGTCCTGGTTCCACATCAGACCGCCGGGCACGCACAGCTCCTTCTTGGTAGCTACGCCGTACAGGTGGCCATTGACGATGTTGGCGGGAATGAAAGCGCCAAGGTTGTCGATGGTTTCGGCAGCATAGGTGTGGAGCAGATCGCCATAAGGGCCATCAGGATCGTCCAGGGGCAGAAGCAGTCCCTGCGCGATGTTCTCCATGTAGTGCATCCACTCAGGGGTCCAGAAGATGTCGATCTTCTCGCCGGCCTGCAGGGGCACACGAGCCTTTTCGTCCCAGTCACCGCCGGAGACCATAACGAAGTCGACCGTGCAGTTGATCAGGGGCAGGATGTACTCGTTGATAGCTTCTTCCACGACCTTGTCCTGGTCAGAAGCCTGCGTGGAGTACATGTAGTAAATCAGCTGGTAAGCGTCACCAGCGGGAGCTTCGGACTCTTCAGCGGGCTCTTCGGCGGCAGTTTCGGTCTCAGTGGACGTAGAAGCCGCAGGAGTGCTGGCAGAGCTCGAGGGGGTGTCTGCGGCCGGGGCGGTGGAGGCGGCGGGCTGGCAAGCGGCCAGTGCGAACACCATCAGCACCACGACGAGCAGAGCTAGGATTTTCTTGCTCATTCGGTTTTCTCCTCCTGATAGATTTTATTAAAAGGGCTGTAAGGCAGCGCGGGATCGCGGGCCCGCAGCCCCCTTAACCAAAGGAATAAAGGATAGTCGATAGTCGGCTCAACACGCTTTGGGCTTAGCCCTTAACGGCGCCGATGGTCAGGCCCTTCATGAAGTAACGCTGGAAGAAGGGGTAGGCCAGGATGATGGGGCCCATGGACACAACGGCCATGGCCATACGGAAGGACTCGGAAGGCAGATCGCCCACGGCAACCTGACCGACGGCAGCGCCGGAAGAGGAGCCGGAGGACGCCATCTCACGCAGGAACTGGATGGAGCGCAGGATGGAGTACAGGGTGTATTGCAGGTTCCAGAAATCGCGGTTGTCGTTGAACAGCAGGCAGCTGAAGAAGTTGTTCCAGATACCCACTGCGGCAAACAGAGCGACGGTGGCGTAGCCGGGGATGGCCAGCGGGGCCACGATTTGGATCAGGGTCCTCCACTCGCCGGCGCCGTCGATACGAGCGGACTCGATGACGGATTCGGGAACGTTGGACTTATAGAAGGTACGCATGACGATGACCCAGTATGCCGAAAAGCTCATGGGCAGGAACAGCGCCCACAGGGTGTTACGCAGATTCAGGATCTGCGAACCGACCATGTAGGATGCCACGGTACCGGCGTGGAACAGCATGGTAAAGAACGAAATGAAGGTGAAGATGCCGGTGTAGCGGAAGTCGCTGCGGGACAGCGGGTATGCGTACAGGCCGACGGAAACGGTACAAAGGGCAACGCCGGAAACGGTGGCGAGGATGGTGTTGATATAAGCCCTGCCCATGGAGCCGCCGCCCGTAAACATGAAGACGTAGGCGTCCACAGCAAATTCGCTGGGCCAGAAACCGTAGCCGTTGATGGTCAGCGCCGAGTTCTTGGTGAACGAGGCGGCGATAACGATCCACAGCGGGATGATGCAGCACAGGCAGCCAATGATGAAGAACAGATGCCAAAGACCGCTGGCCATAGGCGACAGCGCATTCATATCCTTATCCCGTTCGGCAACGGAATGATGTTTGGTGACGGTTGTGGTTGTCATTTGTGTATGCCCCCTTTCTGTGAATGGTTATTAGAACATCGCCATATCGGGCTGTACCTTGTTCACGATGGCGTTGGTGGTCAAGACCATGACCAAGCCGATAATGGACTGGAACAGACCGGCTGCGGCGGGAAGACCCAGCTGAACGCCGGACTTCAGGGCGTTGTACACATACACATCGATGGTCAGCGTGGCTTCGCGGATGGTACCCGAGCCGTTGGGCAGGGAGTAGAACATATCGAAGTCGCCATTCATGATGCGGCCCACGGCCAGGATCTGCAAAAGCACGATCGTGGGGATGAGCAGCGGGAGGGTGATGTGCTGGAACTGACGGAACTTGCCGGCGCCGTCGATGGCAGCAGCCTCGTAAAGCTGCTGGTCAAAGCCGGTGATGGTGGCAAGATAGATGATGGAGTTGTTGCCCGAATACCTCCAGAGGTTTGCAACCAGGAAGATGATGGGCCATGCCCTTGTTTCCGCGTACAGGTTGCTCGCCTCATGGCCCATGGAAACGGCCAGCTTGTTGAACACACCGTTGGTGGAGATCAGAGCGTACAGAACATACGTTACGATGATCCAGGACAGGAAGTACGGGAGGAAAAGGATGGTGTGATAGAGCTTGGCCAGGAAACGCTGGCTCAGCTCGTTGACACCGATGGCGATACCCACGGAGAAGAACAGACCAACGAACATGAACAGGAGGTTGTATCCGATGGTGTTGCGCAGGAAGATCGCGGCGTCCTTGGAGGTGAACAGGAACTGGAAGTTGTTGAAGCCCACAAAGCTGTTGTGCAGCAGCGTGTAGATGAATTTGTTCTGCACAAAGGAGCCGGGAGGGGGCATCATCAGTTTGTAATCCTGAAATGCCATCACAATGGCCGGCATGGGCAGGTAGTTGAAACAGAACATGAATACCAGGCCGGGAATCAGCATGGTAAAGAATGCGATATGGCGTTTGAGCTCGCCGCTTCCCCAGCCTTTTTTCTTTTTAATGGCGCGCTTTGTAGCGTCTGACAAGGTCGTGCTAGACATCGCTTCTCCTCCAATTCTACCGAATAAATACGTATCAATATAGCCCTTTTGCGTGGGGTATCGACCGATAACAGCAGCCGATATGTACCACACTGTAAAAGGATTATATCATCATGGCCAGCATCTTACAAGAGAAAATTTCAAAAAATATTAAAAAAAGAGCTGGCAATTTTCGCAACATTACACAAATCTTAATCGAAAATTCTTTTTGGCAGGAATTATTAGTGATTTAATATAATTATAATAAAATAAATATAAAAACATAAATATTATTACTGTTGAAATTGGTTGCATTTGCCGGAAAACCATGCACACGCGTTCACAAACTAGGCGTGTTTTTTGTTAAAAAACTATCGGGGCACAGCGAAAAGTTATATTAACGAACATTTTGAAACGGTTACGCCCAAAGGAATGCACTCTTTTTTTTAGGGTTAATTATACATTTTATTGGACCGATTTTTGTTTAAAAGGTCATTTATTTTGGTATATAAAGATGTATATACGCGACTAAAAACAGTTGATCTGGCAAGAAAATGCAAACATTACAGACAGTATATAACCGCGGCCTTCCACAGGAGTACCAGCAGATATAAGACAAAGACGGCAACCTCTTTCGAGGTTGCCGTTTGGCGGAGAGACTGGGATTTGAACCCAGGGAACGCTATCAACGTTCACACGATTTCCAGTCGTGCGCCTTAGACCACTCAGCCATCTCTCCAAGCCATGTGCCCTATGGATGCCGCGCTTTGCGGCACTTAGACAGTATATCAACCGCACTTTGGCTTGTCAAGAGAGTGGTCGGTATTTTCCAGCATTTTTGTCGGGCGCAAAGGATTTGTCCTAAAGCAGCACGCGCAGCTTTTCGGCCAGGGCCTGCGCCTGCGCGCTGTGCACATCCAGGCCCGGATGGTTGCGCGCGCCCGTGGCCTGCATCGGCGGAAGGTCGAGCAGGGAGCAATCCCCGTCGCCAGATTCGGCCTTGTACTGCTCCACCGCGCGCCCGATCAGCTCCGTCAGCAGCCCTCTGTCGCCGAAGCGCAGCCAGAACAGCCTGGAGCTTGGGTTCAGCCGGCGCAGCTTGTACAGGAAAGCGACCATATCCTTGAGCAACGGGTTGATGTCGTCCTTGCTCTGCTTGAAGGTGACGCCCGTCGCCGGGTCGGTGCGGGGAGGATTGCCCATGGCGCCCATGTCGTTGGCGCCCAACGCGCACAGCACCGCGTCCGGTACCCAAGAGGAAAAGTCGTGCGCCGCGCCGTCGCCGCCGATGCCGCCGTCCGGCACCACGCCGCAGACCTGCTGGTAGTAGGCTGGCATGTTGCAGGCGGGATCGTTGTCCCAGGAGGAGCGCACGCCCCAGCCGCTTTGGGAAAGCACGCGCGCCTCGCCTTCCAGCAGGCGAGCCGTCTGCCAGGGATAGCCCATGGCGCCGCCGAACCAGACGGGCCGCCACTCGCTGTCCTCGGGGCCGCCCATGCAGCCCTCGGCGCTGGTGAGGCTGTCGCCGATGAACTCCAGGCGGCATTTGGGCGCGGGCAGGGGATCCAGCTCGCCGTCAAAGCGGATCGCATGCACAAGGACGCCGCTGTTTTTGTCCGTGGGCATGGCCTGGCTCTCTTTATATAGGAAGATATGGTGGGGCCGGGTCTTGTCCAGGCCGCGCACCAGCGGCAGCACATAGCGACCCTTGGGCAGCATCTGGCGGGAGACGAGCTTGCCGTTGATCATCAGGCTGATCCAGGGCTCCAGATCGTCGTAATCCGCTTCCAGCTCCACGGAAAGCTCGCTGCCGCGGAGGATCATCTCTATCCCGCTGCCGGTCCAGTACAGGTGCAGCGGTTTTTTTTCGCCGATGCGGCCGAGGATGCGCAGGTTTTTGAGCGCAAAAGGATCGTATGAGGTTGGCATGGCAGGCTTCCTTTCTATATGTAGCTATATGTAGATATTGCGCTGCGCCTTAATCCTTGCGGATGCACCAGTCCACGGCGTTTTTGAGCAGCTTCACATACATCGGGTGCAGCAGGGTGTTTTCCCTGTGTCCGGGAGTCACGCCGCAGACGCGGCCCTTGCCCATTTCGTGGGCCCAAAGGGCGGGCTGCTGGCCGTGCTGGGAGCTGCTGGTGGCCAGGATGCAGGTCTTTTCCTCCGGCGCAAGCTGGATGTTGTAGTGCTCATCGTCCGTGGTGAAGGACTCCACACCGTCCAAAATGGGATGCTGCACCTTGGGCTCAAAGGTCACCGGGCAGATGGGCGGATGATTCAGGAAACGCGCGCGCAGGACCTTGGTGAACATGGGATGGTCCTCGGGGATGTTGGCGGTGCCGCAGTGCACGGCAAGGTACCCCATGCCCTGCTCAGCGATGGCCATGAGGGCCATGAAGGACCAGTTTTCGTTGTACCAGTTGGTGGTGGGAATGGAGGTGTTGGCGATGCCGTCCTTGAAGTTGACCAGCAGGTCCGGCGCCTTGAAGTAGGCGGTGGGATAGTTGGGGTCCTCGGTCACGGTGAGGAAGTACTTGTCCGCGGGGAACAGCTCCTTCAGGAGGGGTTCGATGGTGTTGCGCGGATGCCAGTAGTCGTGCAGGAGAACGAACACGGTCTTTTTCATCGGATAGGCTCCCTTTCTTTATATTAGGTAGTTGCCGCGCACGAAAAAAGGCGCAAAGGCCCTGCCGGACGCAGGCGGGATACCATAGCGTTTTGATATTTTCAGTATACCAAAGCGGCGCCGCGATAAGCAAGAGCGCAGGGCCGTTTGCCGGGCGCGGGAGAGGCCGAATATGTTGATATTTGGTTGCGATGCTTGTAAAACATCGACGCGAACCGTATAATATATTTAATTGTGGAAGTATTACTCTTTGAGGTTTTCAAGGCGTTATGGAGGCACGAAACATGGCAGACCAACGCACCGCTATGATCTTTGGCGCAGGCAGGCTGGGACGCGGCTTTGTGGCCGAGGTTCTTTCGGCCGGAGGCTGCAAGATCTGCTTTGTGGACAGCGACCAGGATCGGGTGGAGCGGCTCAACCGCGCGGGTATCTACAGCATCTACAAGGCGCGGCGCACCTACTATGAGACGGAGATGTTCAAGGGCTTTACCGCCCTGCCGCTGAGCGCCGAGGGTGAGATCGCGGAGGTGTTGTGCTGCCGCGGCGCGCTGGTGGTCCTGGCTGTGCACATGGCCGATCTGGACTCCGTTGCCATGGTGCTGGCGGTGTGCATCGCGCGCAAGGCCATGGAAACGCCCGACGAACCTCTGGACATACTGCTTTGCATCAACCATATCGGCGCCAAGGACGCTCTGGAGCAGAGGCTGGAAAGCATGCTCGGCGGCGCGGCCCTGGAATACCTGCGCGAGCAGGTGGGCGTCGTGCAGACGGTGGAGATCGTCGCCTGTCCCGATCTTCCTCAGAGCCTGGAAGAGCGCGACCCTTTGGGCGTGCTGGTGAGCGATTATTCGCAGATGACGGTGGATATCGGCGCCTTCCGTGGGGAAGCGCCCCTTTCTCCCCTCATGCGGCAAAGCCGCCGCATCGAGGCCGAGGTGTACCGCAAGATGTTCACCGTGAACACCGCCTATGCCACAGTGGCCTACCTCGGCGCGCACAAGGGCTACAGCTACGTTTCCGACGCCCTGGCGGATGAAAAGATCGCCTGCGCTGTGCGTGGGGTGTTGGAGGAGTCGGCCGTAGGCCTGATGGGCGAATACGGTTATTCCCGTGAGGATATGCAGGATTGGAACCAGCGCGTCTACGCCCTGATCGACAATCCCCTTCTGCTGTATACGCTCACCTCCCTGGGAACGGACGCCCCCCGAAAGGTCGGCCCGCAGGACAGGTTGGTGGGGCCGGCGCTCTTGTGCCTGAAGCACGGCGGCCATCCCAGGCTTCTAGCCAGCGTGATCGCCAACGCCTACCGCTATGCGGCGGACGACGATATGCGCACGCGCATGTTCCTCCGCTTTGTGGAGGAGGAGGGCATCGAATCCGCCCTGGAGCGCTACTCGCGCCTTGCCATGCGCAATCTTCTGCACCGCATGGTGCGCGCCGAATATGAGGCGCTGGAGGAAACGCCATGAGGCAGATCGCTTTCTTTGCCGATATACACGGCAATCTTCCCGCCCTTGAGGCCGTGACGGAGGATATCCGCCGCCGCGGCATTGAAGAAATCTATTTCCTGGGCGACATGGTGGGCAAAGGCCCCTGCAGCGCCGAGGCCGTGGACGGCATCCGTGCCTTATGCACATCTGCCGTGTACGGCAACTGGGACCGGCTGGTCTCCGGCAATTACCAGGGCCATGGCGGCCCCTGGTTCCGCGCCCAGTTGAGCGAGGAACAGCTCAAATACCTGCGCGGGCTGAACCGCGATCTATGCCTGCACGTGGCCGGCCGCACCGTGCGCTGCTACCACGGGCGCTTCACCATTCCCCACGTGGTCATGCCCTACGACGGCCGCAAGGCCGTACAGCAGGCGCAGGAGGCCGTGGGCGAGGCGGACATCACCGTCATGGCGGACAGTCACCATCCCTTCCAGGTGATGAACCAGGGTAAGCTGCTCATCAACACCGGTTCCGCCGGCAATCCCTGCGACCGCGTGCCCAAGGCGTCGTACTTCATCCTGCGCGAGGAGGGTACCACCCTGGAAACCGCGCACATCCGCCTGGACTACGACGTGGAACGCGCCGTTCATCTTGCCGAGCAGGCGCAGGGCCTGCCCATGCAAAAGGAATACATCCAGGAGCTGCTCACCGGCGTGTATATGCGTTTTAAGCCCAGGTGACGGGCCTTGGTTGACATTTGCACAAAAGTATGCCTATAATAGCTGGGCGCTGAGATAAGCGCCAAACGGCTGTGAGGAAGGAAGAGTAATCGTCCCATTTCATGCCCCTGCAAGAGAGAACGGGTCGCCGGCTGCAAGCCCGTTTCAGGGGTCGGGACGGATGAAGATGCGCCTTTGGAGCCGTTCGCAGAAAAGTCCCCTGCGTTAGCAAAAGGACAGGGAAAGAATTTCGCGC
>JBNRMU010000067.1:0-4848 GCA_050309765.1 Christensenellales bacterium | reverse complement strand
CGGAGGGTTCCGTGCTGGTGGCCAACTTCCCCTGGTTCGACCCCAAGCCCGGCTCCCTTGGCAAACCCTCTCCCCTGTACGACATCGCCATCGTGGACGACAACGGCGAGGAGTGCGGCGTGGGCGAGGAGGGCGAGATCGTCATCCGCAGCTTAAACGAGCAGACCCCGCCGGGCCTGACCGTCGGCTACTGGGAGGACGGCAAGCCCGTACGCACCTATGGCGACGTCTACCACACCCGCGACGTTGCCTGGATGGACGAGGACGGCTTTTACTGGTACGTGGGCCGCAACGACGACGTGATCAAGTGCTCCGGCTATCGCATCGGGCCGTTCGAGATCGAATCCGTGCTGCTGACCCATCCCGCCGTGCACGAATGCGCCATCACCGCCGCGCCCGATCCCATCCGCGGCCAGGTGGTCTGCGCCTCCATCGTGTTGAGCAGCGGCTACGAGGGGACGGACGCCCTCACCAAGGAGCTGCAGCAGTATGTGAAAAAGCTCACCGCCCCTTACAAATATCCCCGCGTGGTGCGCTATGTCGAAGCCCTGCCCAAGACGGTTTCGGGCAAGATCTCCCGCGCCCAGATCCGCGCGGGCGCGTAACCAAAGCCTGCCAGGCGCGGCCGGAACTTTCCGGCCGCGCCTTTTGCACAATGTTCGTCTTTTTGCCTGCATAGACGGCAGAACTATCCAATATATCGTTTTATACGCTTTAGTTTATGGGTTTATTCGTACAAACGCTGTGTTTTTCATATTAAATGTTCGTTTTCCGTCTTGTCAGTCCCCCCTGGCATGCGGTATACTTATTCCATCATTTTTCGAGGTGATTCGTATGGAATTCCTTAGCAACATCGGTCCCTTCATCCTGGCGGTCGTTGCTGTCATCATCAACGGCGTGCCACAGCTGCTCTACGCGCAGGCGCGCGGCTTCGCCCTGAAGCCCGCGGGCTTTGCGTACCTGGTGGGTGCCTTCGGCAACCTGCTGACCGGTTCCGTCACGCCCATTTCCGGCCAGGCGGAAACCATCACCGTTGCCAGCGTTAAGAAGAACCTGCGCAACAACGTCAGCTCCATCCTGCTGGCGGCCGTCATCATGATCGTCCTGGGCCTGTGCGGCGGCGTGACCAAGATCGCCGATTTCGCCGGCGAGGCCGTTGTCTACGGCATGATGAGCGGCGTCGGCCTGATCCTGGCCGGCGTCACCTGGGACATGTTCCAGCAGGAAAAGCGCGTCACCATCGTGTCCGTGGTATCGGCCATCGCGGCGTACGCCATCTTCCTCAACAGCCCCAACAAGGTCGTGTGGACCATCTTCATCTCCGTAGCGATCTCCACCGCGGACTTCCTGTTCCTGCAGAAGAGGCGCGTGGACCTTTCCACCGTTGTGGAGGAGGGCCGCGAGGCCATGGAGTCCAGCACCGAGTGGCGCTTCTGGAAAAAGGAGTACTGGTCTGACTTCAAGTTCATCAAGCCCACCATCAACGTGGCTGTGATCCTGGGCGCGCTGAGCCTGGTCATGCTCAACATCGGCGCCAACATCTCCTTCGGCGGCATCACCGCCAGCATCGCCGGCACCAGCCAGAACTTCGACCATCTTTCCATCATCAACTCCCTGGCGGATGTTCCCAGCGCCCTGTTCGGCGGCCCGCCCATCGAGGCCATCATCTCCGGCACGGCCGGCGCTCCCTGGCCCGTTGCCTGCGGCATCGTGTTCATGCTTGTCACCGGCATCCTGGTGCTGGTCGGCCTTGTCAGCCGCCTGGGCAAATACCTGCCCGCGCAGAGCATCTCCGGCTTCCTGCTGGTGATCGGCTTTGCCCTGACCTTCGCCCCCAACCTGCAGTCCGTGACCGCGTCCGACAACCCCATGGCGGGTTACATCGCCCTGGGCGTTACCGCCTGGTCGAAGAACCCCTTCCTCGGCATGGTGGTGGGCGTTCTGGTCCGCTTCCTCGGCCAGTACGTGGGCCTTGTGTAAGGAGAGAGCTTGCATGCAGACGAAATGGCCTGAAAGCTACACCGTTCACCTCTCGCCCGATTTCAGCGTAGAATTGCCGCTGCTCGACATCGGCGGCGGGTTTTACATCTACTCCTTCGATATGACGGGCGAGGCCCGCTGGAACCGCGTGGCGGCCGCCCAGCTCAAGGCCAGGCTTTCCGCCTACGACTTTGACGGCTTTGTGACCGTGCAGACCAAGTCCTGCGGCCTGTGCCAGGCCATCTGCACCGAGTTCGGCCACGACGAGTATCTGGAGCTGCGCAAAAGCCGCAAGGCCTTCATGATCGATCCCGTGGGCGTGGAGGTCTCCTCCATCACCACGCAGGGCAAGCAGGAGCTTTGGATCGGGCGTGAAAAGTTCGCCCGCTTCCAGGGCAAAAAGCTTTGCTTCCTGGACGACGTAGTCTCCACCGGCGGCACCATCGACGCCGCCCTGGAACTAACGCAAAAGATCGGCGTGGAGATCGGCGTGATCGCCTGCGCCCTGCTGGAGGGCGAAAAGCGCGAGCAGTACCGCGGCATCCCCCTGGTCTCCCTGGACTGGATCCCCCTGCCCGGGAAGATCGGCTGATTCATTGAAAAGAGAGGCGCTGTCGACATTTTTGTCGGCGGCGTCTTTCTTGTTTGGCGGCAGGGTGCTTTGAGCCCGCTTTCAGGATAATAACCTTTTTCGGCTGGACGGTGACCCTCACTGTAGCCTATACTATAATACATATTCCCGCTCAAAAAAGGAGAGGTCTGTATGTTCATCGAGGACAACATCCTGCGATACTATCTGCGCAACGTTTATTTCATCACCGGCACGGCTTATGCGGGCAAGTCCACCGCCGCCAAGCTGCTGGCGGAAACCTACGGGCTGCTTTTGTGCGGGGAGAACTACCATCTCGCGGTCACGGACCAGGTCGCGGACCCCAGGCTGCAGCCGGACCTGTGCTATATGCAGACACTGACGGATTGGAAGGACTTCGTCACGCGGCCGCCAGAGGAATACGAGCGCTGGATCTACGGCGTGGGGCGCGAGGTCGCCGGATTTGAGGTCGCCCATCTCATCGCCGTTTCGCAGGAGCAAAAGGTCATCGTCGATACCAACATTCCCCTGGACGTCCTCAAGAAGATCGCGCCGTGGAACCATGTGGCGGTGATGCTTTGCCCGCAGAGCATGAGCGTGGATCGTTTCTTCGACCGCAGCGATCCCGAGAAACGCTTTTTGCTGGAAGTGATCGAGCGCTGCGAGAACCCTGAGGCCGTGATGCAGAACTATCGGCGCGGCTTGGAGCGCATCAACAGCGAGAAACATTACAAGGCATACGCCGAGAGCGGCTTTTATACCCTGATCCGCGAGAACAACGGCCGCGACACGCGCCTTGAGGTATGCGAGCAGCTGGCCCGGCATTTCGGCCTGACGCAGCCCTGATGCCATACTCAATACGATAAACATAAAGCGGGCGCTGTCCAATCAATGGACAGCGCCCCTTTTGTTTGTTAGTGGGTTATTCGCCTGTTTCTTCTTTCCTGGGCTCTTCCGGTTCCGCCTCGGCTTGCGGCGCAGCCGGTTCCTCCTTGGGCCGCTCCTGTGCTTCCTCCTGCTCGCCAAAGACGAAGGCCGGATCGTCGTCCTGCTGCGGCGGGTTGGTATAGACGTACTGCTGCTGGGCCGCCTCCTTCGCGCGCTGGGCGGCCTTTTTGCGCCCGCTGCGCACCAGCCCGCTCACGAGGATGGCAGCGCCCACAACGATGAGCGCGCAGGGCACGATATAGCTAAAGTACGGCCGCACCATGTCATACAAAAACCGATCCTGGATCACGATCAGCCCCGCGGCGGCCACGAACAGCGCCAGCGCGGGGATCAGCGGCCAGTTGCCGAGCTTTTTGAAGTCCAGTATGTGGATAAACAAAAAGCCCAGGGATAGCGAAAGAAAGACCACGGCCGCATCGCTGCTCGTCAGATTGACGTAGTGCTGCAGCGTCAGGCCTGCGCCCAGCCAGAACAGCAGACAGCCCGGAATCGTGAGGCCGGCTCTTCCGCTGACGAGCCTTGCCAGCAGGAACGCCAATCCCAAAAAGACAAGAAAGATTCCTCCCGGAAGATCAAAAAGGGCAGCCAGCAGGAAATATGCGCCTGCCAGCAGCAACAAAATGCCCCAAAGAACCTGCTTTTTCATTTTCATAAACTCCTTTGCACCAGGCAATGGTTCTATTCATAGTATACGGCAGGTTCCAGATTTCGTAAAGGGGAGGAGATTCAAAATGAAACGTACCTTGCTTTTTCTGCTGGCGCTGAGCCTTGCGCTTTTGTGCCTTGGCTGCGCCAAGCCTGCCAACACGACGGTCCGGCTTTCCGAGGTGACGCACTCCGTCTTCTACGCTCCGCAATACATCGCCATGGAAAACGGCTATTTTGAGGAAGAAGGCCTTTCCATCGAGCTGACCAACGCCGGCGGCGCGGATAAGGCCATGGCGGCGCTTTTGTCCGGCCACGCGGACATTGCCCTGATGGGGCCGGAGACCAGCGTTTATGTCTACAACGAGGGCCGCGCGGATTACACCCAGGTGGTGGGGCAGCTCACCGCCTGCGACGGCGCCTTCATCATCGGCCGCACGCAGGAGGAGGGGTTCTCCCTGGAATCCTTGCGCGGCAAGTCCATCATCGGCGGGCGCGCGGGCGGCATTCCCGTGATGACGCTCTGCTATGCCCTGCGCAAGGCCGGCCTGGAGCCGGGTGTGGATGTGGACGTAATGACACATGTGCAGTTCGATCTGATGGCCGGCGCCTTTGCCGGTGGCGAGGGCGATTATGTGACCCTTTTCGAGCCCACGGCCACCCAGTTTGAGCAGGAGGGCGGCGGC
>JBNRMU010000066.1:0-7769 GCA_050309765.1 Christensenellales bacterium | reverse complement strand
CTATGGACGGGGGCGAATGCAGAATCACCACGGATACGGGAAACATCGCCATCGCTATTGAGTAAAAAAGGGCTGCGAAGGTTTTGCCTCCGCAGCTCTCTTTTTCATGCTGATACTTCTTTTTATGCCCTAGCCCTGCGTCCCGTTCACATTTGCCAAATAGACCTCCCTGGGCATCATGGGCGTTTCCAGCCTCTGGATGGTCTTTTGCGAAAGCGTCCGTTCGCGGGCATACTCCCCGCCCGCCTGCACAAAGGCTTCGAGCAGCCCCTGCGTCAGCGGCTGCGCCGCCTCCACGTTAAGCAACGGCGTTTCCGGCACGCACACCATGGAAAGGTTGCCGAAGCTGTTTTGGCACTGCAGCCTTAATCCGTCGAAATTCCCCTCCCAGTCCGGGAAGCCGCAGCCGCAGATCACCAACGTGGATTTCCGGGAAAAATCGACCAGTGGCACGTGCTGCACGCGGCCATCCACCTCGACCATCTTCATCTGCACCAAAGGGATGGTGCGATCCAGCAACGCCTTCAGGTGCGAGGGCATGGAATAGCAGTACAGGGGAAAGCTCCACACGAGGATATCCGCCTCCCGATAGGCGGCAAGGATGGCATTCTGGTCGTCCTTTTGCACGCAATTACCGTCGCCGATCTTCCAGCAGGCAAAGCAGCCAAGGCAGGGTTTTATCTCTTTTTCGATCACGTTCACGATCTGGATATCGAAATCCGCTTCCTCCTGCATGCCCTGCAAAAAGGCGCGCGTCAGCACCATGGTATCGCTTTTTTGTTTGGGGCTGCCGTTTAACACCAACACTTTTGTCATGTACATATCCTCCAGCGCGTCCTTTCCAGACAAAGGGCGTCTCTTACATGCCCGAAAAAAACACTGTATCCTTCTTTTAAACATAAAAGCCCGCCGCCGTTTCCAGCGGAAACTGCGCGGCGGGCCTTTGGTTGCCTTTGACTTTGGCCTACGCCCAAACCATGCGCGGCCTATGCTCAGGCCGGTTTGATCAATAGTTCTCGGCCTTCAGGGCGAAATACGCCTTGGGATGGTCGCACACCGGGCAGACCTCGGGGGCCTTGTCGCCAAAGTGGATGTGGCCGCAGTTGCCGCACACCCAGGCCTTTTGACCCTCCACCTCAAAGACCTTGCCGGACTTGACCTTTTCAAGCAGTGTGCGATAGCGCTCCTCGTGGGCCTTTTCGATCTTGCCGACGCCCTCGAACAGCGCGGCGATCTTATCAAACCCCTCTTCCCTTGCCTCCTTGGCAAAGGTGGCGTACATCTCGGTCCATTCATAGTTCTCGCCCTCGGCGGCGTCCAGCAGGTTTTGGGCGGTGTCGGGCATGCCGTCGTGCAGGAGCTTGAACCAGATCTTGGCGTGCTCCTTCTCGTTGCCGGCGGTTTCCTCAAAGATGTCGGCGATCTGCACATAGCCGTCCTTGCGGGCGCGGCTGGCGTAGTAGGTGTACTTGTTCCTGGCCTGCGATTCGCCGGCAAAGGCGGTCTGCAGGTTTTTTTCGGTCTTGGTGTTCTTCAGGTTGCTCATACTGATCTTCCCCTTTCGTATCGCGATCCTCTTTTGTATCAAAGCCTTTGCCTGCAAGAGGGTTAAAACCCTGTATTCGCCGCAAACAGCTTCAGTTCCTGCTGTCTTCCTTCAATTCCTCGCATAGGCGTAAAAACCGATCCAGTTCCAGTGCCTCGGCGCGAACGTTTTCCGGCAGGCCGCAGGCGTCCAGCAGGCCCTGTGCCCGTTCCCTGCCGAAGGCGGCGCCAAGGTTGTTGAGCAGCGTCTTGCGCCGCATGGCAAAGCAGCGGACGAGCAGCTTTTCTAAGGCAAGATAGGTTTGTATGTCCGCGTCCGCCCTGCGCCGCAGGCGCAAAATGGCCGAATCCACATGCGGCTGGGGCAAAAAGCTATCCGGCGTTACAATGAGCGGCACATCGGCCGCAAAGGCATAACGGATCAAAACGCTCAGCGGACCGTAGTCACGGCTGCCCGGATCGGCCAGGAGCCTTAACACCGCCTCTTTTTGCAAAAGCACGCAGAAGCTCTGCGCCTCCTGCACGCGGAACAGGATGGACAGCATCTGGCTGGTGATGCCATAGGGCAGGTTGGCGCAAACGGCAAAAGGCCCGCCGAATTCCTCTGCGCACAGGCTTTTATATTCCAGCCGCAGCGCGTCCGTCTGCAGGATGCGCACGTTCTTATGGGGTCTAAGCACCGTTTCCAGCACCGGGATCAGCTGCGCGGCGATCTCCACGCACAAAAGCCGGTCGACCCTTGGCGCCAGCTCCTTGGAAAGGCAGCCCGCGCCCGCGCCGATCTCCAGCACATGTTTTCCGTCTATATCGGCCAGATCCACGATGCGGCGGAGCACATCCTCGTCCATCAAAAAGTTCTGGCCCAGGTTCTTGGAAAAACGAAAGCCCCGCGCCTGCAAAAGCAGCGTGATTTCGGCGGTCGTCATCGGGCATGCGCCCCTTTCGGTTTCTATTTGAAGAAGCTGTTGGCGCCGATGGTGGCGTAATACGTGCGTTTGCCCCACTCCTTGCCGGCCCTGGCCGTGCGGAAGAACAGCACGTCGGACGGCAGCAGCCTTTCGCCGTTCAAAAGCACAGCCTCGGCCGCCGCCACGGACTTGGAATCCGGCGAGGTGGACAGGAACCGTTCGCGGTTGTTGGCCACGGTAAACTGGTTGCTGCGGAAGATTTCTTTTTCTATGCTGCCGCCGAACTGCGAGGAGTTGCAGCGGTTGATGAGCACGTTCACCACGGCCTTATAGCCGTCCGATCCGGTACCCTTGGCCTCCAGATAGGCAAGCTTTGCCGCCATCTGTATTTCGTCGTCGGAATAGCTGCCCTTGGGCCCCTGCTTGACGGTGGAGGCCTTGCCCCCGCCAGAGGAAGAAGAACCGGACGAACCCGCGGACGAAGAGGGCTTGGGCGTTGACGCAGTTCCGCTGCTGGGTTTGGGCGGGGGCTTCGGCGTGGGGGTGGGCCGCACCTTGGTGCCCTTATAGATGATGCGGTTCACGGCGGGCTCCAGTATCCTCTCGCCCACCACGCTGCGCTCGGTCTCCACGCCGTCCTGCAATACCACGCGGATCTGCAATTCGCGCACGCCCTCGCTGCCCTGGCGCGAAAGCTCCGTCTCACCCTTGTACAGGCTGCTTTCTTCTACGTAGACCTCCTGGTAGGGAATGCCCTGCTCCTCGGTCTCCATGCGGATGGTCACGCGGCTGACAGCGATCTGCATCCCGTCCCTTATCTGGCTGTCAAGATCGGGCGAAACGATATCGTCCTCGCCAAGGCGAACGCCGGAAAGCTCCAGCGCCTGGGCAACGGAGCCATACAGCATGCGCACCTGGCGCGTCTGTCCGTCGGCGTAAACGCTGACATGCTTTGCGCTGGCAAGGCGCACGGTATCGCCGTCTGAAAGGTTCTCGTTCAAGGCGGGCGAAAGAACATCGCCCTCCTGCAAGTTCAGCTGCATATCCGAAAGCAGGTCGGCCACGGTGCCTGCGCGCGTTTCCAGAAGGACGCTCGTATCGTCCCTTTGCAGCGTCACCTGTTTGATCTGCAGCATCGCCGATGCATTGGGCAGACAGACCACGCCGCACAAAACAAAGATCAGCAGAAGGGACAGTGCCAGCATGCCCGACGTGGGCCGCAGCTCCGTGATCTCATGGGCAAAATGGCAGATATAGTCCCAGGCATAGATCGCCGCGGACTTGATTCTCGGCAGGAACCAGGCAAAGCCCTGTTTCGTTTTTTCCCATAGGCCGGAAAGCCAGCCGCGGCCGCTCTGCGCAGCCGGCCGGTTCCAGGGCCATCGTGTAAGTTTCATGCACTCCTCCGCTTCAAACGCTCGTTTGTTCGGTGCTTTCGGTGCGTTTATTCTAAGCCAACAAGCCCTGCCTTGTCAAATTTAGGGCCATATTGGGCCTTTTTGCAACTCTTTAACGCGCTTTTTTTGCAAAATCCGTCCCAAAACTGTATACTGTAGGTATTCGTTACCCCTCTTGCTTCTTTGCAACCACCGGAGGTCTTACATCGTGAAAACCAGACGTTTCCTGGCCTGCCTGCTCACCTGTGCGCTGTTGCTGCCGCTGTTTTGCGGCTGCACGGACGCCGCTTCCTCCTCGGACGGCCTTCTGCAGCGCCTGGGCCTCGTGCAAACGCCCCAGGAGGAAGAAAACGCCTCTGCACTTTTAACCAAATATGCCTCGCTGATCAACGTCAGCGATTTCGGCGGTGCCTACGAGCTTTTGACCGAAAGCGCCCGCAGCCGCACCAGGCTGGTCGACTATCTGCAGCGCCACACGCCGGTTTTCGACGCCATCGGCTTTCATTCGCTGGCCTTTCAGCCCAAGGAACTGACCCGTCAGGAGGATGGCAGTTATATCCAGACCCTCACCGCCGTGTACACCTGCGACGTGCTTGGCAGCTTCTCGCAGGACCTGAGCTTCGAACTGGAGAAGGAACCCGTCAGCGGACGCTTTTATCTCGACTGGCAGCCGGACGATCTGTTCGACGGCTTGGAAATGGACAGCCGCCTGCTGCTTTCCACCCTAAAGCCCAAGCGCGGCGAGATCCTCGATTCCGATCATAATCAGTACGCCGTCAACGGCTATGCCGATACGGTCTACCTGCGTCTTTCCGCCTATGAAACGCCAAACGACTATCCCCTGGAGGCGCTGTCGGCGCTGCTGGATATGGAGCAGAAGGAGCTTTCGGCCATTTTAACCTCCCAGCGCTCCGTTGCAGACGGCATCGCCGTGCTCAAGGCTTTCCCGCCCCTTTCCATCCCGGACGCCACAGAAAGCGCTCTGTCGACCCTGCCCGGCGTGGGCGTGGATCGCAGCACCTATACCCCCATCCGCTACTATCCGCAGGGTGCGGTCATGAGCCACGCCCTGGGCTACGTTTCCCCCGTCACCGCCGAGGATCTAGAGAAGAATCCCGGCGTGTATGAGGTTGGCGCCATGGTGGGCCGCTCCGGCCTGGAAGCCGTGTATGAGGATAGCCTGCGCGGCACCAAGGGCTATTCGCTGGACATCTATGATGCAGACGGGCAAAAGATCAAAAACGTCGCCCTGCTGCCTGCACAGGACGGCCTAGACCTGGAGATCGGCATCGATCTGGATTTGCAGCTGCGCGCAGAGGAATTGCTTGCCACCCTAACCGACGACAACGCCGGTTCCATCGTCGTGCTGGATCCCAAGACCGGCCAGGTGCAGGCCATCTCCAGCTTCCCCGATTTCGATCCGAACCTGCTCGCCCTTAACAGCGATCCGGATACCGTCAGCAGCTACTACGACGAAAATGCCAACAATCCGCTGTACAACCGCGCCACGCAGGGCCTGTATCCCCCCGGTTCCACCATCAAGCCCCTCATTGCCGCCATGGCTTTGGACAACGACATCGTAGGCGTGGACGACGTGTTCCCGGGCAAGGTACATAAGAAGCAGTGGCTGCCCAAGAGCTTCGGCGAATGGTATTACCCGCCCATCACGCGCGTTTCCGATTACGATGGCAAAATGAACATGTCCAACGCCATCACCGCTTCGGACAATATCTATTTCGCCTGGGTCGCCTTGAAAAGCGGCTGGAATGTGCTGGAGCCGTATCTGCAAAGCCTCGGCTTCAGCGACCGTATCCCCTTCGATTTGCGCGTATCCAAGTCCAATTATATGAACAGTGCCAATTACGAAAACCTGCGTCTGCTGGCCGATACCGGCTACGGCCAGGGTCAGATGCTCGTCTCCCCTTTGCAAATGGCCTGCGTGTTCTCCGCCTTTGCCAACGACTGCGATATCATGCAGCCCCGTTTGGTGCTGAATACAAAGCAAATGAACGGCTTACACTATGACACGGTGCAGCACATCGAGGAGAGCGTTTGGAAGGAAGACGTCTTCTCCAGCTATGCCCAGGAAAAGATCGAGCCCATGCTTACGCGCGTCATCGAGGAGGGCTCCGGCCACCGCGCGCAGATCACCGGGCTTACCCTGTGCGGCAAGACGGGCACCGCCGAGATCGGTTCCGAAAAAAAGCGTGAGATCCTGTGGTTTATCGCTTATCTCAAGGACTGCGATTATGAGCGGCTCGCCTGCGTGGCCCTGGAGGCCCCTGCCGACTGGAAGTCCACCCTGCGCTACGATGCGATCCGCGAGATGTTAGAGCCCTGAAAACAGCCTTTTGTATGTTTAATTTATGTAAAACAGCCCAAAATCGGCAGGAAGAAAATCTATTGTGTCGTAATGAGAATATGGGGTACGTTTGAGGTTTTCTTTTGCACCAACATTGCCAGGCTGTTTGCGACGGCTGCTAAATAAACCTTCGCGTTTCTTTGCCGGCAACGGTCTGGAAAAGCCGTTTACAACCCCAAATACATTATTAGGAGGCTTTCACATATGAAGGATCTGTGCCTTGAGTATCTTGGTATCATCAATCCTGCCTGCGTGCACCACAACATGCCCGTGCCGCAGCTCGTGGAGCGTGCCCTGGCCAGGGGCGAGGGTACCCTGTCCAAGACCGGCGCCTTGGTCGTAAATACCGGCAAGTACACCGGCCGTTCCCCTGACGACCGCTTTGTTGTTGACTATCCCCAGATTCATGACGAAATCGCCTGGGGCAAGATCAACATGCCCATCACCCCCGAAAAGTACGACGCCATCTACAACCGCATGATGGCCTATCTGCAGGGCCGCGAGCTGTTCGTGTTCGATGGCTATGCCGGCGCCAACAAGGACTATCAGTACAAGTTCCGCGTGGTCAACGAGCTGGCCTCCCAGAACCTGTTCATCCATCAGCTGTTGGTGCGCCCCGAGTGCGATTGCGAGATCGAGGACTTTGCCCCCGATTTCACCATCATCGCCGCTCCCGGTTTTAAGTGCATCCCCGAGCTGGACGGTGTGAATTCCGAGGCCGCCATCCTGGTCAACCTGGTCAAAAAGCAGGTCATCATCGCCGGTTCCCAGTACGCCGGTGAGATCAAGAAATCCGTCTTCTCCGTGATGAACTACCTGCTGCCCGGCCGCGACGTGTTCTCCATGCACTGCTCCGCCAACGTCGGCAAGGACGGTGACGTCGCCATCTTCTTCGGCCTTTCCGGCACCGGCAAGACCACCCTTTCCGCCGACCCCAACCGCTACCTCATCGGCGACGACGAGCACGGCTGGCACAAGGACGGCGTGTTCAACATCGAGGGCGGCTGCTATGCCAAGTGCATCAACCTGTCCGCCGAGAACGAGCCCGACATCTACAACGCCATCCGCTTCGGTTCCCTGGTGGAGAACGTCGTGATGGATCCCGAGACCCGCGAGTTCGACTTCAACGACGCCAGCCTCACCGAAAACACCCGCGTGGGCTATCCCATTGAGTTCATCTCCAACACCCGCATCCCCGGCACCGCCGGCGTGCCCAAGGTCGTTATCTTCCTGACCGCGGACGCCTTCGGCGTGCTGCCCCCCGTTTCCAAGCTGAACCGCGAGCAGGCCATGTACTACTTCGTGTCCGGCTACACCTCCAAGCTGGCCGGCACCGAGCGCGGCATCACCGAGCCCCAGGCCCCCTTCTCCACCTGCTTCGGCGCTCCCTTCCTGCCCCGCCCTGCGGCCAGGTATGCCGAGCTGCTGAGCGAAAAGCTGGATGAGTCCGGCGCCAGCGTTTACCTGGTCAACACCGGTTGGTCCGGCGGTTCCTACGGCGTGGGCTCCCGCATCAAGCTGCGCTACACCCGCGCGATGGTCACCGCTGCCCTCAAC
>JBNRMU010000065.1:0-9847 GCA_050309765.1 Christensenellales bacterium | reverse complement strand
GGATAAAATCCTTGCTCGCGAGCACGCCGAAGCGGTGGCTGCCGTCTTCCGCCTCCAGCTGGCTGCCAAGATAGGTGGCTTCATCGTCCAGAAAGGGCACGGCCTTGCCGCTTGGCAGCGGGTAGGCGAGGTTCACATACCTGCCCACCAGGGCGATGAGCTTTTCCACACGGGGCAGGCCCGGGATGTGCAGGGCGTTGATCTCTTCCACCAGCTGCTTTTTAAACGCGTCGAACTGTCCGCCGTCGCCGAGCTCGTCGTGTCGCTTCCAATATTCCAGCGTCGGCAGCAGCTGCTTTAAATAGCTGCGGGCCTGATCTTCGGAAATGTTTTCGCCGGCCATGTTCCTGGCGCTCACTTCGATCAGCTCGTCCATGTCGTTGTATGTGTAGGTGCCGTCGGCATAGCACCACTTGCAGTAGTCCTCGTTGAGCGTGCCGTCCTTGTTCCGGCCAAGGATATTGTCCTCAAGCGGCATGCCGCAGCACTGGCAGATCAATTCGCGCGGCGAGCCGAGCAGGGTGTTGATGGAAACGTTGTAAAGACTGGAAAGCAGTTTGAGCGTCTCGGTGTTGGGCACGGTATCACCCGTTTCCCAGCGGGAAACGGCCTGGCGGGTCACGAAGACCTTTTCCGCCAGATCGTCCTGGGAAAACCCGTTCTTGACCCTTAGGTCATGCAGTATGTCCTTTGTGTTCATACAAACACCTCCATGCCAATGATTCTACAGCAAATCCGTGCCTCCTGCACGCAACTTGCCGTTGCCCCTTGCAAAGGCACCGGCCGCCGGCAGAAAGCATCAACTTGCCCGGAAGGGCGTTTTTTTGTGCGCCCAAACGGGCAAATCTTCGGCTTTTTCGGTGTTTGCAACAAAAATCCTGCTTTTTGCGTTTAAAATGTGTTTCGATTTTGCCGCCAAACAGGAAAGAGGCGCCTGAGAAAAGAATACATAACAGAAGAATTGTTTCCTTTTCGGAGGGATTTTGAATGAATCGCAGGCAGCCCTCGTCCTTTGGCTTTCAATTGCGCCTACAATTGCCGCTGGTGATCCGTGTGCTGGTCATCCTTGTGCTGATCGCGGCGATCGTGGCGGGCGCGCTGTTTGCCCTGCGCGGCTGCAGCTTCGGCAACGAGACCGTGACCAAGGGCGGCAGGCTGCTCCAGGGCGCCGTCGGCAGCGAGCAATACTACCCCTTCGGCGACAAACTGCTGGTCTTTGACGGCAGCACGCTTTCCTGCTACAACGAAAAGGCCGAATCCCTTTGGCAGTACCAGGCGCAGGACGGCGGCAATTG
Organism: Christensenellales bacterium; assembly: GCA_050309765.1. Lineage (GTDB taxonomy): Bacteria > Bacillota > Clostridia > Christensenellales > UBA1750 > CALWRM01. The sequence goes on along the minus strand of JBNRMU010000065.1, from coordinate 8,552 downwards.
GTCCGTCACCACCTCGCAAAAGCGCGCCGCGCTGTACTGCGACAACCGCCTGGTGCTCTTAAGCGACAAGGGCGAGGCCGCCTACATGGGCAGCATGGACGCCGAGATCGAAAACCTGCGCTGCGGGCAAAACTCCTTTGCCGTGGAGTTGAAGGATGCGCAGGGCCTGCTTGTGCTGGATCGAAACGGCAGCCAGATCGATCAGATCGACGGCAGCGTCGGCGAGTTGGTGGACTTTGGCTTTTATTCCAGCAACGACCTTTTGTGGGTGCTTTCCGTAAACGTGTCCGGGCTTTCGCCCGTATCGCGCCTGGACATCTACAAGCCCGGCAAGGAGCTGGTCTCCAGCTACAAATCCGCAGACCAGCTGTATTACAAGCCCCTGTTTTACCAGGACGACATCTATCTGATCGGCACGGAAACGCTGGACCTGGTCTCCGCCAAGACGACCACCTCGTACTCGGTATTCGGCTGGCAGTACGGCGGCAGCGCGCAGCTTTCCGACGGCCAGGCCGTGCTGCTGACGCTGGCCGACGAACAGGACAAGCCCAGCGTATTGCGCGTTTTCCGCGGCGGCAAGTTCACGGACCTGCATGTGCCCGCAAACAGCCTGCATATTTCCCCTGGCACGGGCGGAGTGTATGTGGCGGACGGCCAGACGCTCAAGGTTTTGCCCTATGAGACCGGCGCCGCCAGGAGCTATGCCTTCCGCTATACGGTGGACGAGGTTTTGTGCTGCTTCGGCAACTGTTTGGCGGTCAAAACCCAGGGCGGGGTCTATCTGGTCCGTCTGCCGTAAAAAGAATGCTACTTTGCCCACGAAGGAGGAACGGATCCTTTGAATCTTGTGGACTATTTGATCCTGGGCGTGCTCTTGGTCAGCATGCTCTTTGGCGCCTATCGCGGCTTTGTCTGCACCCTGGCCGACTGCTTTGCCCTGGGACTGGCGCTTTTGATCGGCTTTTACTGCTATCCGCTGGTTTCCGGCTGGATCGCGGGGCACCAGAACTGGCTGGATTTTTTGATCTACCTGTCCGAGGGCTCCTCGCACATCCCTTTGGAGATGACGGAATTTGCCCGTACGCCGGCGGAGCTGCTGGCCGAGGCGGACGTGGTGCGCGTGGTGGAAAGCGCCGCCTTCACCGCCCCCTTTGACGGCTACCTGCTGGACAACCTTCTCGGCCGCGTGTTTTCGCCCGAGCTCAGCCTGGTAAGCGAGTACTTCGACCAGACCATCGCCGACGCGAGCCTGAACATGCTCTCCTTTGTGCTGCTGAGCCTTTGCACCTATATCATCGCCTCGTTCCTGGTGTATCTGATGGACCAGACCTTTCATTTTCCGGTGCTGCGGGCGCTGGACGGCATCTTCGGCATCGCCGTGGGCGTGGCAAGGGGCTTTGTGCTGCTGATGCTGGTCTTTGTGCTGGTGCCGTTGGTGGTGAATTTTTTGCAGATCGGCTTCATCAACGATCTGGTGGAGCAGTCGCGCTTTGCCGGCTGGTTCCTGCCGGACAACTGGTTCTTTGCCTGGATCAAGCCCTTTGTGTGAGCCGAGAAAAAATTCATTATTAATTCATACTTTTTCTATTGCATATATATACTTGCGCTGTAGAATATAACTATAAAGAGTATTCTAAGCGCAGGCAAAGGCTTTTCGGTTTTCTCAAAGGGTATGATATTCCTCCTTACGTATCAGCAAACTGCCTGCATCCTCATGGAAACATCGACAGGGCAAGGGCGCTCCCTTGAGCAAGGACGTTCCGCGTTTCTGTCGGTGTTTTTTTGTGCGCGTTGAAATGCGGCCCCGAGGCCTGTATAATGGACAAAAGAGCAAAAGGAGGCGCGAATATGCTTCAGGAACAGCTTTGGATGCACGATAGCGAGGCACTGGAGATAGAGCTTAACCAGTTGGCGGACGAGGGGAAGGACACGACGGGCCTGATGGAAAGGGTAAGGCAGATCCTTGCCATGGACCCGGGCGCGGAAAAGGAAAGGGCCGCCGCCCGCTTTTTGGATGAGAGCTACGCCCTGCCCGTCAAGGCGGACACCCCTTATGTGGAACCGAGCGAGTACGCCGCCATTTTGGAGGAATCCGCACCTGGGCAGCGGCTGGCCGCGCCCGTGGGCGACGAGCTGTACGACAGGGTCCTGGGCGCCTGGCAGGCGCGCTGCGCGGGCTGTTTGCTCGGCAAACCGTTTGAGGGCGCGCGCCGTGCCCAGATCGAAAAGATATTAAAGGCCGCGGAAAACTATCCTCCCAAATTCTATGCAAAAAAGGACGCGCAGGCCATCCGCGAGGCCGGCTGGCAGGAGGACCGCGCCTGGATCGACACCGTTTCTTGCATGCCCGAGGACGACGACACCAACTATACCGTGCTGGCGCTGAAGCTGGTGGCGCTCATCGGCCGCGAATTCACGCCCCAGGACGTGGCGGAACGCTGGCTGTGGGACCTGCCCATCCTGCACGTGTGCACGGCCGAGCGCGTTGCCTACCGCAACCTGGTGGCCCTGCGCGAGCCGCCGCTTTCGGCCATGGTGCGCAACCCCTATCGTGAATGGATCGGCGCGCAGATCCGCGGCGACTACTTCGGCTATATCAACCCCGGCAATATGGAAAAAGCCGCCGAGATGGCCTGGCGCGACGCCTCCATCTCGCATGTGAAGAACGGCATCTACGGCGAAATGCTCTTTTCCGCCATCATCGCCGCGGCGTTTGGCGTAAAGGACGTAAGACCCGCCATTTTGGAAGGGCTCAAGTACATTCCGCAAAAGTCGCGCCTGCACGCCGCCGTGACGGATGCGCTCAGCTGGAAGGACAAGGGCCTCACCTGGCAGCAGGCGCTGGATCGCGTGCATACCCTTTGGGACGAGAACAACCAGCACCACTGGTGCCACACCATCTCCAACGCGGTTATCTGCACCGTGGCGCTCACATACGGCGAGCAGGACCTGGAAAAAACGCTGGGCATCGCGCTGCTTGCCGGCTTTGACACCGACTGCAACGCCGCCACCGTCGGATCGGTGCTGGGCGCGCTGCTGGGGGCGAAAGCCCTGCCGGAAAAATGGATCGCGCCGCTGAACGATACCCTGCTCACCGGCGTGGACGGCTACAACCGTGTGCATTTGAGCGAAATGGCAAGGATCACGCTGGAGCACAGGCAATGACGCAAAAGGATAAACAATACATGCAGCTGGCCCTGGCCGAGGCGCAGAAAGCCTTTGACCTGGGCGAGGTGCCGGTGGGCGCGGTGGTGGTCTACGCGGACAAGGTCATCGCCCGGGCCCACAACCGGCGCCGGACGGAAAACGACGCCTGTGCCCACGCGGAGCTGCTCGCCCTGCGCGAGGCGGGGAAAAAGCTTTCGCGCTGGCAGCTTTCCGGCTGTACGCTGTACGTGACGCTGGAGCCCTGCCCGATGTGCGCGGCGGCCTGCATCCAGGCGCGGCTTTCCGGCGTGGTGTTCGGCGCCTTCGACGCGGCCGCGGGCGGCTGTGGCTCGGTGTACAAGCTCACCGCCGATACGCGCCTTGGGCCCTATGTGCCCGTGACCGGCGGCGTATGCGGGGAGGAATGCCGTGCGCTGCTGGCGGAGTTTTTCGCCCAAAGAAGGAAAAACGAGGAGAAACCCATGCAAGACGACTATATTTGCAAAATCGCCACCGTGCAGGAGCTGGATGCGCGCTGGGACGTGCTGGTCGAAAGGTACGGCGGGGAGACGGACAACTGGCTTATCTGGCGAAAAGGCGCGCGGGCCGATCTGCTGGCTGGCGACGCGATCGTCTACTTCGGCCTGCTGGGCGGGCGCATCATCTGCGAGGCCACGGCAATGCTAAACCCCGCCGCGGTGGAGGAAAGCGATGGCCTGGTGGACGAAAAAACGGCCTATTTGAAGGCCTTCCGCACGGACGAGCCGTACCAGGGACAGGGATACTTTTCGCGGCTGTTCCGCTTTATGCTGGACGATTTGACAAAGCGCGGCTACACAAGGGTGACGCTTGGCGTGGAGCCGACGGAAACCAAGAACAAGGCGATGTACGCCCACTACGGCTTTAGGGAATACATCAAAACAACCAGGGAAGCTTACCCGGACGGCACGCCGGTCGTGGTGGAATACTACGCCAGGCCTTTGGGTTAAATCCGCAAAAAGCCTTTGCCTTTTGCCTTTTGTACCGCTATACTGGAAAAGGACGCAAGTGATTTGCGCACCTTTTCTTTTTGGGGGAATCGACGCCCGTATGAAAGCCCATTTTGACAAGACTTTCGGCCGTGCCGTGCTTTCCATCGCCCTGCCGATGACGCTGCAGAACTTCATCATGTCCGCCGTGAACATGGTGGATGTGGTGATGATCGGCGCCCTTGGCGATGTGGCCATCGCCGCCACGGGCGTGGCCAACCAGGTGTTTTATATTTACTCCATCCTTCTCTTTGGCGTGTACTCCGGAGCGGCGGTGTTCCTTTCGCAGTTCTGGGGCAAGGAGGACGTTTCCGGCGTGCGCCGCACCATGACCTATATGCTGTTTCCCGGCCTTTTGTTTGCGCTGGTGTTCACCCTGGGTGCGGAGCTGTTTCCCGATACGCTCATGGGCATCTATTCCAGAGACCCGGCCGTGATCGAAGCCGGGCGGCCGTATCTGCGCATCGTGGGTATTTCCTACGTGCTCAACTGCCTGTCCTTTGCCTATGCCTTCACCTGCCGCTGCACGGGCCAGGTGAAGCTGCCCATGGTTTCCTCCATCGTGTCGGTGGTCGCAAACGTGGTTTTTAATTACATCCTGATCTTCGGCAAATTCGGCCTGCCGCGGCTGGAGCTGGTGGGCGCGGCCGTCGCTACGGTGATCGCAAGGGTGTTGGAATGCGCAACGCTTCTTTGCGTGGTGTATGCGCGCAGGCTGCCCGCCGCTGCGCGTCTAAAGGAGCTTTTGCACTTCGACAAGGACTTTTTCCGCCAGTTTGTCAAAACCAGCGCACCCGTGATCGCCAACGAGGGCCTCTGGTCCACCGGTACCTCGCTGTACAACGTGATCTACGGCATGCTCGGCACCACGGCCCTGGCCGCTGTGCAGATCGTTTCCACCGTGTTCAACCTGTTCATGGTCATCTGTCGGAGCCTCAGCAACGCCGCCTCGGTGATGATCGGAAACAAGATCGGCGCCGACGACGAGGAGGGCGCCAAGACCTATGCCATGAATTTCATGATCCTCATGCCCCTGCTGGGCCTGGTACTGGCGGGCGTGCTGCTGCTGTCGCGGCCCGGGGTGCTCTCCCTGTTCGATACCACGCCCGTCACCTATGCCGCGGCCTGGGCGCTGCTGGGCATGCACGCCGTGGTGATGGTGCCCAAGCACTTCAACGCCTTAACCGTGGTGGGCATCTGCCGCGCGGGGGGAGACACGGTGTATTCCGCCATTATGGACGTGGCGCCCGTGTGGCTGATGGGCCTGCCGCTTGGGTATTTGGGCGCGCGGCTGGGGCTTTCCGTTGGCTGGGTGTTTTTGCTCATCAGTTCGGACGAGATCGTCAAGGTGTTTTTCAGCCTTGCGCGCGTTTTGTCCGGCAAATGGATACACAACGTCGTCTCCGCGTTCGAGGGGGACAAGGCCGGGGCTTAAGGCCCTGCGCCGCCGTTTAGTTCCAAGGAGGGAATCAAAGCTTGTTTGCGCAGGATCGCATCCGCAATTTTTGCATCATTGCCCACATCGACCACGGCAAATCCACGCTGGCCGACCGCTTGATCGAGTTTACCGGCGTGATGAAGAGCCGCGACATGACCGAACAGGTGCTGGACACCATGGATTTGGAGCGTGAGCGCGGCATCACCATCAAATCGCAGGCCGTGCGCATGCCCTACACCGCCAAAGACGGCAAGGAGTATATCTTAAACCTCATCGATACTCCGGGCCACGTGGACTTCAGCTACGAGGTTTCGCGCTCCCTGGCCGCCTGCGAAGGGGCGATCCTGGTGGTGGACGCCAGCCAGGGCATCGAGGCCCAGACGCTGGCCAACGTCTACATGGCGCTGGACCATAACCTGGAGATCATCCCCGTGATCAACAAGATCGACCTGCCCTCGGCAAGGCCCGAGGAGGTGCGCCAGGAGATCGAGGACGTGATCGGCCTGGACGCGTCCGAGGCGCCGCTGGTCAGCGCCAAGCAGGGCATCGGCATCGAGGACGTGCTGGAGGCTGTGGTGCGCTTTGTGCCCCCGCCCAAGGGCGATGCGTCCGCGCCCTTGCGCGCGCTCATCTTCGACAGCCTGTACGACAATTACAAGGGCGCCATCTCCTTTGTGCGCGTGATGGAGGGCAGCGTGACCGTGGGCGAGGCCATCCAGATGATGAGCAGCGGCGCGCGCTTTGACACCACGGAGATCGGCACCTTTTTGCCCGGCCAGCTCAACCCCGGCCAAACCCTGCGCGCGGGCGAGGTGGGCTACATCTGCGCCTCCATCAAGGAGGTTTCGCAGACCCGCGTGGGCGACACCATCACCAAGGCCGACGCGCCCGCGCAGGAGATGCTGCCCGGCTACAAGCAGGTGCAGCCGATGGTGTTCTGCGGCATTTACCCCGCCGACGGCTCCGACTACGAGGCCCTGCGCGACGCGCTGGAAAAGCTGCGCCTAAACGACGCCTCCCTCACCTTTGAGCCGGAAACCTCCGTGGCGCTGGGCTTTGGCTTCCGCGCCGGGTTCCTTGGCCTGCTGCACATGGAGGTCATCCAGGAGAGGCTTGAGCGCGAATTCGATCTGGACCTGATCACCACCGCGCCTTCCGTCGTGTATAAGGGCAAGAAACTAAACGGCGAGGAGTTTTCCATCGACAACCCCACCAACCTGCCCAGCGCCGCCGAGATCGCCTACATGGAGGAGCCCATCGTAAAGGCCGAGATATTTACCCCCGAAAGCTATGTTGGCACCATCATGGAGCTTTGCCAGGAAAAGCGCGGCACCTATAAGGACATGCAGTACATCGAGGCCGGCCGCGTAACGCTGCACTACCAGCTGCCCTTAAACGAGATCATCTACGACTTTTTCGACCAGCTCAAGTCCCGCTCGCGCGGCTATGCTTCCTTCGATTACGAACTGGACGGCTATGTGCAAAGCGAATTGGTCAAGCTGGACATCCTTTTGAACGGCGATCTGTGCGACGCGCTTTCCATCATCGTGCACCGCGACAAGGCCTACCCGCGCGGCCGCGCCATCGCCGAAAAGCTCAAGGAGGTCATTCCCCGCCAGCTGTTCGAGATCCCCATCCAGGCGGCCGTGGGCGGCAAAGTCATTGCCCGCGAGACGGTCAAAGCCCTGCGCAAGGACGTGCTTGCCAAGTGCTACGGCGGCGACATCACCCGCAAGAAGAAGCTGCTGGAAAAGCAGAAGGAAGGCAAAAAGCGCATGCGCACCCTGGGCACCGTGGAGCTGCCCTCCGAGGCGTTCATCGCCGTGCTCAAGGCGGACTAAAGCCATGATGCTGTATCTGCATATCCCCTTTTGCGTGAGAAAGTGTCTCTACTGCGACTTTTGCTCCCTGCCGGGCAAAGATGCGGCGGACATCGGGCGCTATGTGCAGGCATTGATCCGCGAGATGGCGCTTTGCCCCTGCGAAGATGTGATCACCAGCGTGTTCCTGGGCGGGGGCACGCCCTCGCTTTTACCGCCCGAGTCGCTCAAAGAGCTGTTTTGCGCCATCCGCGGACAATATGCGCTTGCGCCCGATTGCGAGATCAGCCTGGAGGCAAACCCCGGCACCCTCACGCCCGCCTTTTTGCAGGCCGCACGGGAGGCGGGGGTCAACCGCCTTTCCATCGGCGTGCAGGCAGCGCAGGACGAGCTGCTCAAACGCCTTGGCCGCATCCACACGTCGGTGCAGGCGCGGCAGGCCTTTGCCCTGGCAAGGCAGGCGGGCTTTCAAAACCTCAGTGCCGACCTCATGTACGACCTGCCCGGGCAGACGACGCAGGATCTGCTGGACAGCGTGGACTATGTTTTGGACGAAGGCGTCAGCCACGTATCCATGTACGCCCTCACCATCGAGGAAAACACGCCCTTCGGCCGCATGCGGCGCGCGGGCGAACTGGACCTGCCCGACGAGGACGCAGAGCTTTCCATGCAGCGGGCAGCCATCGAAAGATTAAGGCAAAGCGGGCTTTTGCGTTACGAGGTCTCGAACTTTGCCAAAGCGGGCTTTGCCTGCCGGCATAACCTTGGCTACTGGCAGCGTGTGCCATACTTGGGCCTGGGACTTTCCGCCCATGGATTTGACGGACAGGTGCGCTATGCCAATACCGCCGATCTGGACAGCTACCTTTCCGCCCTTTCTCGCGGGCAGCTCGCGCGCGAAACGGCGCAGGCACTTTCCCCGCAGGAAGAATGGGAGGAAACGCTCATGCTCGGCTTACGCACCGTGCAGGGCGTGCGCCTGCCAAAGGAGCGGAAGGCGGCGCTGGGCTCAAGGCTTGCGCCTCTTGTGCAGGCGGGCTTTGTGGAGCTTGCGAGCGGCTTTCTGCGCCTGACCGACAAGGGCTTTCCCGTGATGAACGCGGTGCTGGTCAAGCTGCT
>JBNRMU010000064.1:0-7620 GCA_050309765.1 Christensenellales bacterium | reverse complement strand
GAGCATGGACGCCGTATCCATGAGGAAGGAATTCTCAAAGCCGGGAATAAAGCGCTTGGCAAAGCGGTGGATCAGGTGGCAGTGCTTGCGCATCTCCGCCATGGAGGTAGAAAGCTCCACATTGCTGTCGCCGCGCCAGGCCGGGTTGGTGGTGGAATTGACCAGCACATGGTTTGGGTATGGCTGGCTCAAAAACAGGATACCGCGGCGCAGGAGTATTTCTTCATCCTCCTCGGAAAACTCGTCCCTGTGCTCGCTGCAGTTGAGGCGAATGAGGCGGACGAAATCGGCCATGTGCGCATAGATCTGGTTGCGGATGTTCTCTCGGCACTGGGTACCGGTCATCAGGTGGCGCTTGTAGGTATTGTATTCCCGCACGAACAGCTCGGGGTTTTCTTCCTCGTAGCGGAACATCTTCTCAAGATCCACATTGCCGATGCGGAACATGAGCGTCGGCGAGGAGGAATAGGTCTCGCCCTTTTCGGTCATGCATTCCGCCCCGGCAAGGAAGGCCAGCTGCCCGTCGCCGGTGCAGTCGATGTAATACCTGGCCCGAACCGCGATCTCGCCGTCCAGGTTGCTTAAGATGACGGCTTCGATGTTTTTTCCGTTTTTGATCACGCCGGAAACCACCGTGCCGTAGCGAACGTCCACATGCAGCTCGTCGATGACCATCTGCTCCAGGATGATCTTGCCGGTCTCCGCATCCACCGGCACCTCAGGCCGGCTGTCCAGATAATGCGTGCCCTGATAGGCATCCATCCGCCGGATAATCTCGTGGGCAAGGCCGTAGTTGCAGGCGGACATCGCCACCTTGCTCATCAGGCCTGCCGTCATGGTGCCGCCCAGGCAGAACAGACGCTCCGCCAGCAGTACCTGTGCCCCGCAGCGGGCCGCCTGGATGGCAGCGCCCACGCCGGCGCAGCCGCCGCCTGCGACAAACACATCCACATCTTTCACGACTGGAACCCGGTGCTCCTTCACGGTTACATACTCCATTTTTCTCACCCTCCCCTTCCTTTACGGTTCAATACCATGGTACAGCATGCTGCAGGGATTTGCAAACGGTTCGGTGTATTTGTCTTGACCATTTCCTGTGGTTTATTCTGCACAGATCGACATATCCGATGTGCATAAGCCCGTATCCCTGATTCTTTCGGGCATTGTGTTCATTGTTGTCTGCATTTGTACGGCCCACATAAAGACAGCTCCCACCATCGCTGGCGGGAGCTGTCTTAGGTTTTCTGTCCTTATGCCTTCTTGTTGCGGCCCCAGAACACATTGTACTTATCCGGGATCCACTCGGGCTTGATATCCTTCACGGCCTCTGCCGCAGTGATCTCCTTCTCGTCGTTGTCCAGATCGATCAGGTGATAGCGGTCGTTGCCCATGCCGATCTCCTTCATGTAGCTCAGCTGGCGCAGGCCGTGGCGGGTCTCCACGCGCTCGATCATGGCCTTTCCGCCGCCGTCCGGCAGGTTATACAGAAGGTCCACGCAGGCGTTATCCACAGCAAGAATATCCAAAGAAGCCAGAATGCCGATGTCCGGCGTGACGACGGGTTCCGCCCCGACGCCTTCGCAGTCGCAGGAGACGGACATGTTACGCATGGTATTGATAAAGCAGATGCGGGGGGCGAAATGATCCACAACGGACTTCGTGCTCTCGGAGATTCTTTCCATCAGCTCTTCCTCGGAGATGCTCCACATATCATCGGAGCCCTTGCGGGTGTGGATCTCCTTCTTGCCGATGCGGCCGTCGGCACAGCCGATGCCGATGGTCTTGTTGCTTCCACCGAAGCCGCCCTGCGTATGGCCCTTGAAGTGGGTCAGAACGAGCAGGGAGTCGTAGTCCAGCAGGCCCTTGCCCACATGCATCTCGTCGAACCACTTGCCGCCCTTGACCGGCAGCGTAGCGACGCCCTCGGCGTCCGTGATGTTCACGGGGCAGAAGGTCCAACCGTTGACCTCCAGGGTCTTGCGGTGCTGCTCGGTGGTATAGCGGTCGCCTTCGTAATAGGTGTTGGTCTCCACGATCTCAGCATCCGGCAGGCGGGTGGCCAGAAGTTCCTTGACCCAAGGTCTGGGCAGGATATTGGGGCCTTCCTGTTCGCCGGTATGGAGCTTGACGGCGATCTTGCCGGTCAGGACGGAACTGACCTTGTCAAAGACCTTTTGCAGCCCCTTTTCGGAAAGGTCACGGGTGAAGAACACGACGGACTCCTTCCCGCTGCGCTTGTCATAGGGAACGTATACATTTCCGTTGCTTCCGGGGATGGCTTTGCAGTCTGCCATATTTGTCGTCTCCTTTTCATAAGGCTTGATCCTTTTCATAAGGATTTAATACCATTCTAATACCCTTATTCCATCTTCGTCAAGTCGATTTACGGAAGGTTTCTTTTGTACTTTTCTCGTATATAGGAGAGAAGAAACGGGGTTTCCTCACGATCTGGCATGGGTTTCCCGCAGCCGCCGGATGGCCTGTGCGCAGCTTATGTGCTTAAGCCTTCTCGGCTCAAAACGCAGCAAAGAATACACCAGCTGCAAAACCAATCCGGCGCCAAACACGCTGATCAGGGTGCCGATGCCGACGGGCCCGCCCAAAGCCCAGCCGATCAGCACGACCAGCGCGGTCAAAACCATCTGCACAAAGCCGATGGGCACCTTCGGCAGGCGTTTGCCAAGCCCTACCAGCAGCGAATCGCGCGGACCGCAGCCCTGCTCCTGGCGCATATACAAATACATGCCAAGGGCCATAAAAACAAATCCGCAAAGCATCAGCCCGATCCCGGGAAGCAGCTTCTGATTCAGGGGAAAGGGGTTCAGATCGTTGAACATCTGGATGAAATTGCCGGTAAAAAAAGCGTCTATCAGGGTACCGACGCCGATCGGTTCCTTTAAAAGCAGATCGATGCAGACCACAAGGATGCTCAGCGCGGTCATGGAAAGCCCGTAGTTGAGCGGCGTGTGCTGGGCAATGCCCATGCCCAGGCAATCCCAGGGTGCAAGGCCGATATTGGCAAAGATGGTCAGATGCACCCCAAAGGAAAACACGAGCAGGCCGCAAACGATGGCCATGCTTTTCAGCATAAACTGTTTGAAAGACATAAACGCTCCTCAATGCCTCAGTCCAGCAGCTTTTGCGGCTGCCAGCGCAGATAATCGCCGGATACGAGCCTGTACAGCACCCCGTTTTTGACCCCCTGCAGGCTGTCGTGGAAACGGGTCTCGCCGTGGCTGTGGGCGTATATAAGCTGCTCGGCCCCGTATTCCTCCGCCAGACGGGTAAAGGCACTTTCCTTCTCCAGTATGTTCGTGGGCGGATAGTGCAGAAAGACGATGAGCTTTCGGTACCCCGCCGCCCTGGCCTCGTCCAGGCCCGCCTTTAAGCGGACAAGCTCGCGCTGTACCAGTTTTTCGGCCTGCTGCTGTTTTTCCTCGTCCCAGCCGACGATCCTGCCGGCCCGATTCAGGTAAAACGGCCCTTCAAAGGTGAAGCCCTTGGTGGCGACCAGGGCATAGTCCCGGTAGGGGACAAAGCTTCCCTGCAGAAAAGTCAGCCTGCCGGCAAACTGCCGGTTCAGGCTCTCGGTCTTTTTTGCATCCCAGAACATATCATGGTTGCCGCGGGTGAGGACTTTTCTTCCGGGCAGGCTTTCGATATAGGCAAAATCCTTTTCGCATTCAAAAAGCGTCCTACCCCAGGAATGATCCCCTACCAGAACCAGGGTATCCGCATCCGTGAGCCTGGCCGCACAATTCCTCCGAAAGGTCTCCTCGTGGTCTCTCCACAGCCTGCCGGACTGCCCGGGCGCGCGCAGGACGGATTGAAAATGCAGATGCAGATCGCCTAAAGCATACAGGGCCATACTGTCTCCTTATCGGTACTGTGTGCGGGGAAGGGGAAGACCGCTGCAAACGGCCTTATCTCGTTATAGCACAGACGGCGCGCGCTGACAAGAAAAAGGGAGCAGATCGCAGGAGAACTGGCAGAAAGAAAGGCGGTCTTTTTGCATGCTTTTTATTTGGCTTGACCGCATCGCCGGACAACTTTTCATCGGCTTTTAACGCAAACAAAACGGGAAAATATACGAAAAACCGCTAGGATAGAAATAGAAACAGACGAAAGAGAGAGCTGTGCCCGTGCAAACACTTATAAACCGACTGTTTGTCAAGGATAAGCATTTCTATAAGACTATCCTGCTGCTGGCCCTGCCCATCGTTTTGCAGAACATGATCACCATCGGCGTGAACATCGTGGATACGATCATGCTGGGGCATTATGGCGAAATCCAGCTGTCCGGTTCCTCCCTTGCCAATGAATTCATCAACATCTTCCATATCCTGTGCATGGGCATGGGCGGCGGCGCCGCCGTGCTGACGGCGCAGTTCTGGGGAGCCGGGGACCGCCCCTCCATATGCAAGAGCATCACGATCATGCTGCGCATCTGCCTGGGGCTGGTGGCGCTGTTCACCCTGGCGACCGCCCTGTTTCCGGGACAGCTCATGGCGCTGTATACCCAGGATGCGCAGGTCATCGAAAAAGGGATCATCTATTTCCGCTGGTGCCTTCCGCAGTATTTCCTGCTCGGCATCTCCCTGACGCTGACGCTCATCCTCCGTTCCTTCCGCAAGGTGCGCGTTCCCCTGTACGCCTCCATCATCTGCTTTTTTGTGAACATCGGCTGCAACTACATTTTCATCTTCGGCAAGCTGGGCTTCCCGGAAATGCAGATCGCCGGCGCGGCGCTGGGCACGGTTTGTGCGCGCGTGGTGGAATTTGCCATCATCGGCGGCTATTTTCTCTTTGCGGAAAAGGACATCGGCTATCGCATCCGGGATTTTTTCAGGCCCTGCCGCGACGTGCTGGGAAGATACCTGAAATACAGCCTGCCCGTGATCTGCTCCGACGGTCTGCTGGCGCTGGGAAACTCCGCGGTCGCCATGGTGATCGGCCATATCAGCACGGAATTCGTGGCTGCCAATGCCATCATCTCCACGATCGTACGCCTGAGCACGGTATTCACCCAGGGCCTGGGCCAGGCCTCCGCCACCATAACCGGCAACACGTTGGGCGCCGGGGACAGGGAAAAGACCTATCGTCAAGGCGTGACCATGGTCACGCTCAGCGTACTGATCGGCCTGATAACGGGCGGCGTCATCCTGCTGCTTGCGCCCTGGGTGGTGGGGATGTACAAGATCACGGAAATCACCCGGAGCGTAGCCTGGGAGATGATGTACGCGGTCTCGATCATGGTGGTGTTCCAGGCGATGCAGTCCGTACTGACCAAGGGCATCCTGCGCGGCGGTGGGGATACGCGCTTCTGCATGTTTGCGGACGCCGGCTTTCTCTGGCTGGTTTCCGTTCCGGTCGGCGCGCTGTGCGGGCTTTGCTGGCATCTGTCCCCCTTCTTCATCTACATCGCGCTGAAGCTGGACTGGATGCTCAAATCCTTGCTGTGCCTCTGGCGCGTGAAGAGCAAAAAGTGGATGAAGAGGATCTGATGGCAGCGATGCGGCCGTGGGCATGTTTCCCACAGCCGTATCTTTTTCTTTATATTCGGGTGTGCTTCAAGTGCGAATAAGCCCATACTCTTCACTCCTGTGCTTAAAATGAAGTCTGTATTTGCTGCATTTGTATTGAATCAAGGGCGAATAATACTTATAATTTAAATAGCTTTTTTCAAGTCTGACTCCTGGCTGCGCCGCATTTGGCATTCCTGCTTTTCTTTTCCGATTCGGCGGCCATTATGGAGTCCCCGATCCTACCGATGATATCCATTTCACTGCAAAGGTGGTATTTTCATGTCCGTACGCGTGGGAATCATGACCATCCCCGGGGCGCCCGTTACGGGTACAAACCCCCTGCCCCGTTTCCGCCGGGAATCCGGGTTCAGGATACCGCCGACCAGGGGCAACTTCCCTGCCAGGGTCGCCCGGGACCTGGGGAGCATTACCCTCACGCTCCCCTACCGGATCCAGGACCGCTACAGCCGGCACCGGGTCCCCGTCTCCCTGAAGACCGTCGTGCTGGAAAACGAATATCTGCGTGCAGTGTTTGTCCCCGAATACGGCGGCAGGCTCTGGTCCCTGTTTGACAAGGTACAGGAACGCGAACTGCTCATGTCCAACCCGGTCCTGCAGCCGGGCAACCTTGCCATCCGCAACGCCTGGCTCTCCGGCGGCATCGAATGGAACTTCGGCAGCCGTGGCCATACCTATTTCACCTGCGACAACGTCTGGACCGCCATACTGAAAGACGGAAAGGGAGAGGAGTTCGTCCGCATATACGAATTCGAACGGGCCAAGGAATGTGTCTGGCAGGCGGATTTCCATCTGCCGGAAGGTTCCCGCCAGCTGTTCTCGCATATCCGAGTACATAATCCCGGTGCGGATTCCACCACCTACTGGTGGACCAACATCGCCATTCCGGAAGACGGGAAGACGCGCATCCTCTCCTCCTCCGAACATGTCATGGTGGTCGCCGGCGCCGAGGCTGTCACCTACGAGAAGCTCCCCTATCTTTCCGTGATGCCCGGCGATCTTTCCTATCCGTCCAACGCCACCCGCAGCTTCGATTATTTCTTCCAGCCGGACGAAGACGTCAGGACCACCTGGGAAGGCGGCGTGAACCGCGAGGGCTGCACCTTTTACGATCGCTCCACGGCTCCGCTGGTCTATCATAAGATGTTCTGCTGGGGCAACCACCGGGCAGGCGCGCGCTGGCAGGAGTTCCTGTCCGACGGGGACAGGGGCCGGTACATCGAGATCCAGAGCGGTTTTGCCCGCAGCCAGCTCCACGACAAGCCCTTCCCGGCCGGCCAGACGCTGGAATGGACCCAGTGCTACGGCGGGACAAAGCTGGATCCCGCGGACGTACACGGCTGTGAGCTGCACGAAGCGAACCTCTGCCTCGGGCAGCGGGTGGAAGAACTGATCCCCGAACAGCAGCTCCTTGCGATGGACCGGGAATATAGAGCGGATGCAGACCTTCCCGTCGATCCCGGCAGCATCGTCCATTCTGCCTCCGGATGGGGAGCCCTTGAAAACCTGCACAGGGAACTCTCCGGGGAAGCGCCGCTCCCGGCGTCGCTGTGTTTCCCGCCTGCTTCCATCGGTGCGGAACAGTATCCCTGGTATCACCTTCTCACCGCCGGCCGTCTCCCCGAGGCAGATCCCGGGGAAACACCTGTTTCCTGGATGACTTCGCCCAGATGGATGGAACTCCTGGAGAAGAGCCTCTCCCTGCCGGGCGGGCGCACCTGGTACAGCCTGTTGCATTACGGCAATATGCTTTTTGAAATGTGGGACAACGCCCATGTTGCCGCAGAGGCCATGCTTTGGCCGGACCGGGACCGCTATGAGGCTCTGGCGGAATCCGCCTGGAAAGAATCCGTTTCCCTCGCTCGGAACGTATGGGCACTGAGGAATCTTGCCGTCCTTGAGCATATCCGGAAGGACCGTGCCCGGACGCAAGCCTGCTATGATGAAGTCTTCCTCCTCCCGACTGCCAGGAAAGACTTTGCTTTCGCGGCAGAGTACATGGGCTGGCTCAACGAGTGGGGGGAATACGAAAAGGCCTGGACCCTTTTCGAATCGCTTCCTGAAGATATACGTTCCT
>JBNRMU010000063.1:0-6843 GCA_050309765.1 Christensenellales bacterium | reverse complement strand
CATCGAGGATGAGAGCATCACCAGCAGCAACTATTACAACGTGCTCACCAATGAGATCCAGACCGTGCTGGCCGCGGCGGACAGGGTGAGCGGCGTGATCGACATCAAGGGAACCTATCAAACGCTGGAAGCCCTCAAGGACGGCGTAAAGGATGCGCGCCAGGGCGATATGTATGCCGTCGGCGCATCCGAGCCCTATACCGTGTACATGTGGGACAGGACCGTGTCGCCTGCCCGCTGGCTGAGCCAGGGCGCACTGCGCGGGCCGCAGGGCTTGCCGGGTACCGGGCTTACAGTCGCGGGCCATGTGCAAAGCGCGAGCGATCTGGAGAACCTGACGGACGCGCCCCAGATCGGCCAGGCATACAGCGTTGGCAGCCAGACGCCGTACGACATCTATATCTATACCGAAGACGGCTGGGAAAACCACGGGCCGCTGCAGGGCGTTCAGGGCCCGACCGGTGCGCAGGGCCAGGCGGGCGAGGATGGCCAAAGCGCCTTTGCCGCCGCGCAGGAAGGCGGCTATACCGGTACCCAGGCACAGTTTTATGCAGACCTTGCCGCAGTGGACGGGCTGAGCGCCTGGTTCGCTGGTCTGTAAGGGGGGAGAGAAGATGAGCATCGCAACCGATAAAGCACGGATCGAAGGCGCCAAGGCTGCCCTGGCCAACTGGCTTACGGACAAGGGCGTGCAGCTGCAAAACGACGAGAGGATCGACGATCTGGTGTCGTACCTGGACAACCTGCCGCCCGAAGAAGGCCCTCTCACCTACGCGACCTCGATTTCCTTTGAGAACAACCGCAACCTGCCTCGCAGCGTGGAGCTTGTGATGCCGGCCTGCACCAGCTTGAGCTTTGCCTTCAAGGGTGTGGCCGGGGTCGAGGAGATCGAGATCACGGCCGGCAGCATCGCGGCGATGAACGAGGCCTTTTCGCAGGAGGTGAGTGGCGGTGTCCGCAATAGCATCAAGCGAATCACCTTAAACTGCAGCACGGCCGCCTGCGAAAAATACTATTCCGCCTTCAGGGCCAATACGGCGCTGCAGGAGATTGACGGCGTGATCGACTTTACCGCCGCTTCCACTTCGAGCGACCCGTATCCGTTCAATTATATGTTTACGGATTGCACGCAGCTGGAGGAGGTGCGCTTTGCGCCCAACACCCTGGCCGCCAATCCGCCGACGAGCGCGTTTTCCTCGCTGACCGCCCTGTCCAGCGACAGTCTGGTGAGCCTTGCCAACAGCCTGGTGCAGGGTTCGTACACCCTGAAGCCCGGCAATAACGGCCTGGCAACCCTGCTGTCCGGCGTGCATGGCAGCGTGTCGCATGTGGGCGAGGCCGGCGCCGGCTACGACCTGTTTGTGGCGGATGCAAACGGTACGCTTACGCTGACCGACTTCATCACGCAAGTCAAGGGCTGGACGATCAGCTAAGATGGCTTAAAACTTAATAAGACTTTCGGCCGAAGAAAGGGCGCTGCGCCGCTTTCTTCGGCCTTTTTTGCTGTGTAAAGCACAGATTCAGTCAAAATGGACGGGAACAGATAAGGACCCTATATTGTATTGGCATTTTCTTTCTGCTATACTAAAAGCACATTCAAAATCGTCAAAGGAAGGCGCTGCCCATGCAGATCGAATACATTTGGAAGGACAGAAAGCGCATCCTGGGGATGCCGATCAGCTTTACCCGCTACCGCCTGAGCGACGACCGCCTGTTCATCGAAACGGGCCTGTTCAATCTGCGGCAGGAGGAGATACTGCTGTACCGCATCCGCGATATCGGCCTGTCGCTGAATCTTTGGCAGCGGCTGTTCGGCGTGGGTTCGATCGTGGTGCAGTCCTCGGATAAGACGAGCCCCCAGGCCACGCTGAAAAACATCCGCATTCCCCGCGAGGTCAAGGAGCTGCTCCACCACAAGGTGGAGGAGGCCAAGATCAAGCGGAGGATGTACTTTGGCGAGATCATGAACGACATGGATTCCATGGATGATAGCGATCTGGACATGAACTGAAAAACCCTTTGCTTTACACTATATAAGGAGGAGCCGCAATGAAAAAGTTTCCCGTTGCTCTGCAGCTGTATTCCGTTCGCGACGATCTGGAAAAGGACTTCCTCGGTACGCTGAAGGAAGTTAAGAAGATGGGGTATGAAGGCGTGGAGTTTGCCGGCCTGTACGACCAGAGCCCGGCCGCGATCAAGGCCATGTGCGAGGAAGTTGGCCTGGTGCCCCTGTCCGCCCACGTGCCCTTTGTGGAGCTGATGGCCGATATCCCCGGCACCGTTGCCGCTTATAAGGAAATCGGCTGCAGCTACATCGCCATCCCGTATCTGACCCCCGAATACCGCCCCGGCAACGAGAAGTTCAACGAGGTGATCGAGGGAGCCAAGGCCATCGGCGCCGAGTGCGCCAAACAGGGCATCGTGCTTCTGTACCACAACCACGACTTCGAGTTTGAGAAGATCGACGGCGAATACGCGCTGGATATGCTCTACCGCGTGGTATCCAAGGACCTTCTGCAGACCGAGATCGACACCTGCTGGGTCAACGTGGGCGGCGAGAACCCCGCCGAGTACATCCGCAAGTATACCGGCCGCGCACCCGTCGTGCACCTGAAGGACTTCTACATGCCCGGCAAGAAGCCCGAGCATATGTATTCCCTCATCGGCATCCAGGACGACAAGAAGGACGCCGAGGAGGAGGCCTTCGGATTCCGTCCCGTCGGCAAGGGTATGCAGGATATTCCCGCCATCCTGGCCGCCAGCGAAGACGCCGGCGCCGAGTGGGTCGTCGTGGAGCAGGATCGCCCCGCGCTGGGACTCAGCGCCATGGAGTGCGCCAAGGTCAGCCGCGAGTATCTGACCTCCATCGGCTGCTGATAAACACAAATAACAAAAAACAAAGCTAAGAATCGGGCCGTTTGTATGCATGGGCGTGTTTTTTGCCATGCAGCAGGCGGCCCTTTTGCTGCGATTCACGCAATGCGGGCTTTGCAAAAAGGCCTTATTTGTGCCATAATAAATTGTTAGGGAAACGTATGCTTTTAAATGGGAGGGAATGGATATGCGACTGGAACTGCTGGCGCCGGCCGGCAATGAGGAAGCCCTGATCGCCGCCGTGCAAAACGGTGCGGATGCCGTATATCTGGGCGGCCGCGCCTTGGGAGCGCGCGCCTCCGCCTCCAATTTTTACGGCGATGTATTGGAAAGAAGCGTCCGCTACTGCCACCTGCATGGGGTCAAGGTCTATATGACCGTCAACACCCTGGTCAAGGAGAGCGAATTCGCGGACGGGCTCAACCTGGTTCGCGAGGCCGTGCAGACGGGCGTGGACGCCTATCTGGTGCAGGACCTGGGCTTTGCCTCCGTTTTGCGGCAGGCCTTTCCCGGTATCTGCCTGCATGCGAGCACCCAGATGAGTTTGAACAACGCCAGCGGCGCGCAGATGGCGAAGACCCTCGGCTTTTCCCGCGTGGTTGCCGCACGCGAATGCACCCTGGAAGAAATATCCGCCATGGCCGCCATCGGTATGGAGGTGGAGGTGTTCGGCCACGGCGCGCTGTGCATGGGCTTTTCCGGCCAGTGTCTGTTTTCCTCCGCCATCGGCGGGAGGAGCGGAAACCGCGGCCGCTGCGCCCAGCCCTGCAGGCTGCAATACACTTTAAACGATAAAAAATGCTATGCCTTGAGCACCAGGGACCTTTGCACCCTGTTCGATCTGAAGGCGATCATGGACAGCGGCGCCTGCGCCCTGAAGCTTGAGGGCAGGCTCAAGCGGCCGGAATACGTGGCCGTGGTTACGTCCGCCTATCGCCGCGCCATCGACCTGGCTCTGGAAGGCAAGGTGCCGGAAAAGGCGGAGTTGGACGAGCTTTTGTCCATCTTCAACCGCGGCGGCTTTACCAGGGGCGCGGCCTTTAAGCAGAAAGACGGCGAGGCGCTCTTTCAGGAGCGGCCCAACCACCAGGGCGTATACGCGGGCAAAATCGTGTCCGTGCAGAACGGCAGGGCCCGCATCAAGGCCGAGCTTCCTCTGCACGACGGCGACGGGCTGGAAGCGCGGCTCGGGGACAGGGCCGTGGGCGTTTCCGTCTACGGGGCATGGCCGGCGCCGGGCGGCACGCTGCAGATGCGCGTTCCGCCGGAAACGCAAAACGGCATGCGCCTGTATAGAACGACGGATGCCCAGCAGCTTGCGCGCGCCCGCAAAAGCTACGAAAAGGAAACGCGCAGAAGGCCTGTGTCCATTCGCGCGGAGCTTCGGATCGGCAGTCCGGCGCTGATGGAAATAGACGGCATCAGCGTGTGCGGCGAAACCGTGCAGGAGGCCACCGGCAGGCCGCTTACGCCCGAGCAGGTGGGTCGGCAGCTTTGCAAGCTGGGCGATACGCCCTTTGCTTGCGACAAGGCCGACATCGTGCTGGATGAAAACGCCTATCTGCCCATCTCCGCCCTCAACGGCCTGCGCCGGCAGGGTGTGGCCGCTCTGGAGGACGACCTTTTGCAAAAGGCGCTGCCAAAGGTGGAGCAAAAAGCCTATAACCCTTACGTGGCCGACATAGAAAAACCGCAGAAGACCCTGCTCGTGCACCAGAGCCGGCTCATCGAAGAGCTTTTGCATTCGCCTGCGGACGAGGTTTACTGGCAGGCGGCTGACCTGCGCGAAGCGGCGCTCAAAAAAGGCCTTGAAAAGCTTAAAAACAGGCAGGGAGCCTATCTGTATCTGCCCCAGTATCTGACGGAAAACGATCTGGACGCTGTCGAAAGAGCGCTGGCAGACTGGCCGGAGTTTGGCGTCGTCGCCAACAACCTATCCCAGATCGGTCGCTTTGCGCATCGCAGGCTGGTCGCCGGCGAGGGGATCAACGTCTTTAATCCCTTAAGCGCAGCCGGTGCGGAGGATTTCGGCGCCGAGCGTGTGGTTTTAAGCACGGAGCTCAACCAGTACCAGGCCCTGTCCTGCGCCCGCAAGGCGAGGTGTGAATGGATCGTCTATGGGCGGCAGACGCTGATGTGCATGCGCAACTGCCCGCTGCGTGCCCAAAAAGGCCTGGGCGCTTCGGGTCGGGAAAAGTGCGCCCTTTGCGGGGGTGAAGGCTATACGCTCACCGATCGCATGGGCGAAAAGCTGCAGGTTTTGCCCTATAAGACGCAGGACGGCTGCACACTGCTTTTGCAGAGCGCGCAGGTGTTGAACCTGGTGCCGCGGCTTGGCCCCGACGCCTTGTCCGCCGCTGCGGCGATCCGGGTGATCGGCAGTCCTAAGGACGTGGAATATGTCAGGCGCTGCCTGGCGGGCGAAGAAATCGACCCGCCGGAAGGCACAAACTATACCCTGGGCGCCTTTGCCCGTGGCGTGGAATAAACAAAAAGAGACACAAAGAGGTGAACGATCCGCATGCAGGAAAGAAGTCTGCGCGTGCTGGAATTCCTTAAAATACGTGAACAATTGACCGAGTTTGCCGTCACGCAGAGCGGTAAGGAGCGCTGCATGGCCCTTATTCCGAGCAGCGACTTTGCTTCGATCCAGCGGGCCCAGGCAGAGACCGAGGAGGCTGTGGCGCTTTCGAGCTTCGCCGGCGTACAGCCTGTGAACCCCTTTGAGAACTGCACAGCTTCCATCGGCAGGGCCAAGGTGGGTTCCACGCTCTCGCCCCGGGAGCTTTTAAACGTCTGCGGCCTCATGCGCGCCACGCGCTTTACCCGCCAAACGCTGCTTGCCAACGAGGAAAAGGCGGCCCAGGCGCCGCTGGTCTGCGGCCTTGCCCAGCTTTTGTACCCCACGCGGGCGCTGGAGGAGGCGATCTCCAACGCCATCCTCTCCGAGGAGGAGATCGCGGACAACGCCAGCGTAAAGCTCGCCGCCATCCGCCGCCGCATTCGCTCGGCCAACGACCGCATCCGCGAAAAGCTCAATTCCTACATCCACAGTCCCAGCTTTTCCAAATACCTGCAGGACCCGATCATCACCGTGCGCGGCGGCCGCTATGTGCTGCCCGTCAAGGCGGAAAACCGCCAGTCCGTGCCGGGGCTGATCCACGACCAGTCGGGCTCGGGCGCCACGCTGTTCATCGAGCCCATGGTGGTGGTGGAGATCAACAACTCCCTGCGCGAGATGGTCGCCGAGGAGCGCGAGGAGATCGAACGCATCTTATCCGAGCTTTCTTCAGGCGTGAATGCCGACGCGGACCCGCTGATCAACAATCAAAAGCTGCTGGCGGAGCTGGACTTCATCTTCGCCAAGGGCGCGCTGTCCCGGGCGATGTTTGCCTGCCAGCCCAAGATCAACGAAAGCGGCCACATTCATATACTGCGCGGCCGCCATCCGCTGATCCCCCGCGATGTGGTCGTACCGCTCGATCTGTGGGTGGGTAAGGATTTCACCAGCCTCGTCATCACCGGCCCCAACACCGGCGGCAAGACCGTGACGCTCAAGACCGTGGGCCTGTTCACGCTGATGATGCAGGCGGGCTTGCAGGTGCCGGCGGAGCTTGGCACAGAGCTTTCCGTGTTCGACGACGTGTTTGCCGACATCGGCGACGAGCAGTCCATCGAACAGAGCCTTTCCACCTTTTCGTCGCACATGACGAACATCGTTTCGATCTTAAGCCAGGTGTCCGAGCGTTCGCTTGCCCTGTTCGACGAGCTGGGCGCTGGCACCGATCCCACCGAGGGCGCGGCTCTTGCCATGGCGATACTGGATACGCTGCGCAAGCGCGGCACCGTGACGCTGGCCACCACGCACTATGCGGAGCTGAAGGCCTATGCCCTGACCACGCCCATGGTGAAAAACGCCTCTGTGGAATTCAATGTGCAGACCCTGCGGCCCACCTACCGGCTTTCCAT
>JBNRMU010000062.1:0-4748 GCA_050309765.1 Christensenellales bacterium | reverse complement strand
GTATTCCTCCTTCAAAGTCAGCCGATGCGCGCAAGCACCAGCTTTGTTTCCTTTGGTTGTTCATCCGACAAGCGGATGCAGGCAAGCAGCTTTTTTTCGCAGGCCAGAGCCTCCGCCTGCGTTTTTGCGAACACGCGGGCAAGCCTTTGGCCCTTATCGATCCATTCTCCTACCTCTGTAAACAGTTCGATGCCGACAGAAGGATCGACCTCATCGTCGGCCTCTTCCCTACCCGCGCCCAGATCGTGGGCCGCCAGGCCCAGGCCGCGGCAGTCCATATGGAATACATAGCCGGGCTCCTGCGCCAGTACGTCCATTTGCACGGGCGCTGCGGGCAGGAGCAAAGGATCGTCCACCACGCGGCCATCGCCGCCCTGGGCAGCCAGCATTTCCTTGAGCTTCTCCGCCCCGCGGCCGCTTGCCAGCGCGTCCTCAACCTGTCTGCGCGCGGTTTTTTCATCCGCGCCGGTGCCGAGCTCCACCATACAGGCAGCCACCGTCAGGCACAGCTCGCGGGCGCGACCATCGCGCCTGCCCTTCAGGATATCCGCCGCCTCCGCCACCTCGATGGCGTTGCCGATACATCTTCCCAGCGGCTGGTCCATGTCCGTTACCAGGGCCACGGCACGCTTGCCGGCCTTGGCGGCCGTGGATACCATCGCCTGCGCCAGGCGCTTGGAGTCCTCCAGCGTCTGCATAAAGGCGCCGCCGCCTGTCTTTACGTCCAGCACCATGGCGTCGCAGCCGGCCGCCAGCTTCTTGGAAAGGATGGAGGAAACGATCAGCGGCAGGGATTCCACCGTGCCGGTCACATCGCGCAGGGCATACAGGCGCTTGTCAACGGGCGCAAACGAGCCCGTCTGGCCGATGATGGCGCAGCCGATGGAGCGCACCTGGCCGATGAATGCCTCCATGGAAAGATCGGTGCGGCAGCCGGGAACGGACCAGAGCTTATCCAGCGTGCCGCCGGTGTGGCCAAGGCCGCGTCCGCTCATCTTGGGCACCTTTACCCCGCAGGCGGCCGCCAGCGGGATTGCCACCAGGGAGGTCAGGTCGCCCACGCCGCCGGTGGAGTGCTTGTCCACCTTGATCCCCTCGATGGCGGAAAGGTCGGCCTGATCGCCGCTTTGCGCCATCTGCCAGGTCAGCTCCGTGGTCTCCTCCTCGTCCATGCCGCGGATGCAGACCGCCATCAGGAAGGCGCTGAGCTGGTAATCGGGAATACTGCCGTCCGCCGCGCCGCGCACGACAAAGGCGATCTCTTCCTTGCTCAGCTTCTTCCCGTCGCGTTTTTTCTCCAGGATCTGCGTTATCTTCATGGCTGTATCTCCTCCCAAAGCGCCTGGGTGAACAGGTCCAGGGCCTTTTTCCGCTCTTGGGCGATGCGCGCGCCTTCTTTTGTGAACATGCGGCCGTGCACGGATGTGAGCTTGCCGTCCGCCTCGCTGAAGTAGCTTTCGCCGCCTTGGCAGGCCGTACGCAGGGGATTTCCCTGCGCATCCGTTTCGTACAACGGCAAGCCCAGCCTGCCCTGGTACAGCAGCGTGCGCGCCACACCCAGCGCGCCGCACACGTCCAGCTTGTCCGCGTCGAAGAGCAGCTTTGCCTCCAGGCTCTGCGGCGGATCGTTCTGCCGGTAGCTGTGCGTGCGGATGCAATCCGCCACGCGATGGGCAAACTCTTCCGAAAAACCCAGTTCCAGCAGGATCGGCGGCGCCAGCTTTTCGCCCACCAGGGCATGCGAAAGCGCAGGGTCCTTAAGCTGCGCCGGCCGGCCGATGTCGTGCAAAAGGCAGGCGGCAACGAGCACGTCCATGTCCACGTCCTTCTCAAAAGAGGCCAGATGCTGCGCCATGCGCAGCACGCGGTAAACATGCTGCGCGTCGTGGGCGCTGTCGCCCAGGTACGCTTGCATCTTTTCTTCCAGGGCGCGGCGGCGCGTTTCATCCATACGGTTCGGTTTCCTTTCGCTTTGCGGCCGTTTGTTTCTGCACTGCCGCGGTTTTGTAAAACAGTGCCGCGCAAAGCATAAGCCCTGCGCGGCACCGAGGGATAAAAATCAATCGTTTTCCAGCAGCTCGACGATGGTCTTGAGCTGATCCAGGCAGTCTATGTAGGCATAGCGCCCGCCGGTATACTCGCCCTTCTGCAAAAGGCGCATACCGTTTTGCTCAAGGCGCAGCAGCTTTTCCTTCATACCCTTGATCTTGAAGGCGATATGGTGCACGCCCTCGCCCTTTTCGTTCAGGGCATCGCGCCAGACGCTGGGATGCTCGTCGGGCTCGATCAGCTCGATCTCAAGCCCCTCGCCCACGCGGAAAAAGGCCAGCTTTGCCCGCGCGGGGCAGGGCGCGCCATTGTAGACGCACTGGGTTTTGTCGATGGGATCGGTCAGGGACCAGGCGGGCACGTCCATGCCGAGAAAGTCGGCAAAAGCCCGCGAGGTCTTTTCGATGTCGCGCACCACAAAGCCGATCTGGGTCACAACGCGGGTGTCCAGCATGCCTGTGTCCATAGCCTTGCCGTCCTTTCTGCCGTTTGTAAGAAAAGGCTTACTTTTCGATGGTCAGGTACTCGTCCTCTTCATGGCGGATGACGATGCAGTCGTTGGCGTAGGTGCGCTCGGGCAGCACGATGATGGTGTTCACGGTGTCGTTCACGGCATAGGGAGCCATATGCAAAACGCCGGGGTTCAGGGTGACCATGGTGCCGTAGGGCACATAGAAGGCTTCCATCTCGTCGGCGTTCAGCTTGCCGCGGTAGGGCTTGCCCACGTGGATGATGATGTCGCCGTCCAAGGGAATGATGCCCTCGCAGGTATAGGAATGATACTCGGAGGCCTTAACTTCGAAGGGCCTGGGCTCCACGCGGCAGATGGAGAAGGACGCGATGGTGAAGCGGGACAGATTCAGGCGGATCATATCGGGGGTAAAGTCGGTGGGACGGCCCTCGAACAGCTTGGGATCGCGAATCAGCTCCACATAATCGCCGTAGGGGCGGAAAGCTTCGCGGCTCAGTTTCTGTGCCTTAATGGTCTTCATGTTTGGTTCCTCCTTGCATTCATTCAAGTTTTATGGTTTCAAACAGGAAACGCTGTCCTAAAACAAGTTGAGTATACCACTTTTAAACCAAATAGAAAACACATTTGTTTGCTATTTTGCATCCCGCCTGTCAAAAGCTTTATCAAAAGGCCCGCACGACATGAATACACAAAGATTTCATTTGACTATTTCTGCCTGCCGGGGGATAATAATTTGGGTATTTATGTAGCGATTGGGGCATTTTTGTGCTCGTATTCCTGTCAGGAGGGCCTTGTTTTTCATGCCGCATGTGTTATCCTCCGTTGCGCCCGGTTCCCTGGGTGAAGAGCTGGGCCTTAAAAAAGGCGACGTGCTCTTGCGTCTCAACGGCGAAGCCGTGATCGATGTGGTCGATTACCAGCATCTGATCTCCGGCGACAGCCTGACCGTGGAATACGAACGCGACGGCGAGACCTATGAGGTCTCCTGCGAGAAGGACGAATGGGAGGAGCTCGGCATCCAGTTCGAGGGCAACCTGCTCACCACCCGCCTGTGCGCCAACCGCTGCATCTTCTGTTTTGTGGACCAGATGCACCCCGGCTGCCGCGAAAGCCTCTACGTCAAGGACGACGACTGGCGCATGTCGCTGATGATGGGCAACTTCGTGACGCTTACCAACGTGCCGGATCGCGAGCTGGACCGCATCATCCGCCGCCAGGCCTCGCCCCTGTACATCTCGGTGCACACGACCAACCCCGATCTGCGCGCCCTGATGCTCGGCAACAAAAACGGCGCAAAGATCATGCAGCAGCTCACCAAGCTCAAAAAAGCGGGGCTGCAATACCACCTGCAGGTGGTGCTCTGCCCCGGTTATAACGATGGGGACGAGCTTGCCCGTACCATCGAGGACTGCGCCGCGCTGTATCCGGCGGCCCAGTCGCTGGCCATCGTGCCGGTGGGACTGACCGGCTTTCGCGAGGGGTTGACCGATCTGCATTGCCCCACGCAGGAAGAGGCGCGCGCGGCCGTGCGCACGATCCGCCGCTACCAGAAACAATACTTCAAAAGCCTGGGCACGCGTTTTGTGTACGCTGCCGACGAGCTATATATCATGGCGGGCCTGCCCTTCCCCAAGGCCGAATCCTACGAGGATTTTGCCCAGATAGAAAACGGGGTGGGCATGTATGCCCAGCTGGAGGACGACTTTGTCTTCGCCTACGAGGACGAGGACCTGACCGTTTCCGCCCCGCGCGATCTTGTCATGGCCTGCGGCGTATCCATCGCGCCGCGGATGCAGGCGCTGCTGGACGCGCACCCGATCAAAAACGTGCGCATCCGCGTGGCGGCGGTGGAAAACAAATTCTTCGGCGGGGATGTGACCGTCACCGGGCTGCTCACGGGTAGCTGCCTGCGGCAGGGGCTGAAGGGCATCCGGGCGGACGAGCTTCTGCTCTCCGAATGCATGCTGCGCGCAGGCACGCACATCTTTCTTGACGACAGCACCGCCGAACAGCTTCGCGAAGCGCTTGGTTTGCCCATTCGCATCGTGGAAAGCGGCGGCGAAGGATTGCTGCATGCCCTCATCGGGCAGGGAGGAGAAATCATCTGATGCCAAAACCGATCGTGGCCATCGTTGGAAGGCCCAACGTGGGAAAATCCACTTTTTTCAATAAGATGGCCGGCGCGCGCATCTCCATCGTCGAGGATACCCCCGGCGTTACCCGCGAC
>JBNRMU010000061.1:0-4053 GCA_050309765.1 Christensenellales bacterium | reverse complement strand
ACATATTTGCAGCGGGCTTTGGACCAGCGCAAAAACAGCTTGCCGAACAAAACAGGGATCAGCACGATGAGAGCGAAAAAAAGCAGCAGCACGAGCAGGGAGAACAGGATGATGACGACAGGGTTGTTCATGCGGATACCTCCTTATAAATCGCGCGAGAAGGTGATCATCAGGCAGATCGTCCAGGCGGTCCAGTAGGTAACGCTGACTACTTCCCAGCCCTGTGCGGCCATTTCGTTCATGATGGTTTCCGCGTTCTGCTTCACCTTTGCAACACTGAAGCCCTTGGTTGACAGGACCTTGTATTCCTTCATGGGTATTCTTCCTTTCTGAAGCGCAGTTGGCTTTTCTTACAGCCTGGCGGCGACGGCGCCGAGGAAGGCGGCCGTATCCACGCTTTGGCACTGGCCCTGGAACTGGCTGGCCAGGTCGCCCGTCATGGTGCCGGACTCGATGGTGCCGATGGTGGCCTTTTCCAGCCTGTCGGAGAATTCGCACAAATCGGGAAGCCCGTCCAGCTGGCCGCGCTTGCGCAGCGCGCCCGTCCAGGCGAAGATGGTCGCCACCGGGTTGGTGGAGGTGGTTTCGCCCTTCAGATAACGGTAATAGTGTCTGGTGACAGTGCCGTGGGCGGCCTCGTATTCGTAGTTGCCCTCGGGAGAGACGAGCACGGAGGTCATCATGGACAGCGAGCCGAACACGGTGGCCACCATGTCGCTCATCACGTCGCCGTCGTAGTTCTTCAGCGCCCAGATGAAGCCGCCGGCGGAACGCACCACGCGGGCCACGGCGTCGTCGATAAGGGTATAGAAATACTCGATGCCGGCCTCTTCAAAGGCCTGCTTGTATTCGTTTTCGTACAGCTCGGCAAAGATGTCCTTGAAGCTGTGGTCGTAGGTCTTGGAAATGGTGTCCTTGGTGGAGAACCACAGGTCCTGCCTGGTGTCCAGCGCGAAGGAGAAGCAGGCCCGTGCAAAGGATTCGATGGAGGCGCAGGTGTTGTGCATGCCCTGCAGGATGCCGGCGCCGGCAAACTCGTGGATAAGGGCGCGGGACTCAGCGCCGTTTGCATCGGTCAGGACCAGTTCCGCCTTGCCGGGGCCGGGCACCTTCATCTCCGTGGCCTTGTAGATATCGCCGTAGGCGTGACGGGCGATGGTGATGGGCGCCTTCCAGCCGCGGATGTAGGGCTCGATGCCGCGGATCATGATGGGCGCGCGGAACACCGTGCCGTCCAGGATGGCGCGGATGGTGGCGTTGGGCGACTTCCACATGGAATGCAGCTTGTATTCGTCCATGCGCTGGCTGTTGGGCGTGATGGTGGCGCACTTGACGCCCACGCCGTATTTCTTGATCGCGTTGGCGGCGTCCACGGTCACCTGGTCGCCGGTCTCGTCGCGCTTGGGCAGGCCCAGGTCGTAATACTCGGTTTTCAGGTCGATGTAGGGCAAAAGCAGCGTATCCTTGATCATCTTCCAGAGGATGCGCGTCATCTCATCGCCATCCATCTCCACCAGAGGCGTCTTCATTTGGATTTTTTGCATAATCATATCTCCTTAGCTTGCCAATTAGTCGGAAATCTTAGCTTATATTGTACCGCTTTGGGGCCCGACTTGCAAGATGACAGCGTTTTAGGTTTCAATAACAGTTGGTAAAGGGCCCTGCCCGCAGGGCAGAAAAAAGGCTCCCCGGAAAAACCGGGAAGCCTTTGCAAGCGCTTTGTGTTCTTAGTCGTCCACGCTGTCGTCGGTCGCGCGCTCGTAGATGGCGATGACCTCCTTGGAGGGTTCCTTGTCCATCAGTGCCACCACCACGCTGGCAATGAAGCCGACCACAAAGCCGGGGAACAGCTCGTACACGCCGGTGGAGGCGGTCAGGGTCAGCAGCCAGACGATATCGACGATGGCGCCGGCCAGTATGCCAGCCACAGCGCCCTTATAGGTGAAGCGCTTCCAGAACAGGGAGAGCAGCACCACGGGGCCAAAGGCGGCACCGAACAGGCCCCAGGCGTTTTCCACCATGTTCATGATGGCCTGCGCGCCGGAACCGTGGCTGCTGGCCACGAAATAGGCGATAACGGCCACGCAGAGCACGACCACGCGGCCCACCCAGAGCAGCTCCTTGTTCGAGGCGTTCTTGCGGAAAAGGGGCTTGTACAGGTCGCTGGTGAAGGAGGAGGAGGCAACCAGCAGCTGCGAGTCCGCCGTGGACATGGAAGCCGCGATGATGGCGGAGAAGAGCAGGCCGGCGATAAACGGCGGGAAGTAAAGGCGCGCAAGGGCGATGAAGACGGTCTTCTGCAGGCCAGCTTCCAGCAGCTCCTCGGCGACGAGCATCCTGCCGAACACGGCGATCAGAATCGCGGCCAGCAGGGAGAGAACCACCCAGATGATGGCCACGGTGGCAGACTTCTTTACCATGCTGGGCTTTTCAATGGCCATAAAGCGCACGATGATGTGCGGCATGCCAAAGTAACCAAGGCCCCAGGCAAGGCCGGATAGGATATCCTGCCAGCTGGCCTGGAAAAGGTTGCCCACAAAGGCATATTCCGTGCCGTCCTGGGCGTTTACGTAAACCTTGGAAAGGGTGGAGCTGTCCAGGCGCGTGGTGGCCACGATGATGATGGGCAGGGCCAGAAGGGCAATGAGCATCATCGTGCCCTGGAAAAAGTCCGTCCAGGAAACGGCCTTAAAGCCGCCCAGGAAGGTGTACACCACGATAACGACGGCAAAGATGATCATGGCCGTCTGCTCGCTCAGGGCGGGGAAAAGGGTGGTGAACACCGTGGTGCCGGCCACAAAGGCGGAGGCCACGTAAATGGTGAAGCTGATCAGGAACACCACGGCGCAGATGATGCTGAGCACGTGGTTTTTGCTGGCAAAGCGGTTGGAAAGGTACTGCGGCAATGTGATGGAATCGCCCGCGGCCTTGGAGAACTTGCGCAGGCGGCGCGCCACAAGGATCCAGTTTAATATGGTGCCGATGCAAAGGCCGATGCCGATCCAGGCCTGGCCAAGGCCAAAGGCCATGATGCTGCCGGGCAGGCCCATGAGCAGCCAGGCGCTCATATCCGAGGCCTGCGCGCTCATCGCGGTAACCCAGGGGCCCATCTTGCGGCCGCCCAGGAAGTAGTCGCGCTCGCTGCTCATATTCTTGGAACGGATGAAGAAGAATATGCCGATACCGAGCACAAGGACGATGTATAACACAAATGCCAATGTTTCCATACAATAAGTCCCTCCGCTTAGAATAACTTGTCACAGTATAGCATAACAAAAAATGTATGTAAATACAGAATAAAGTACAGAATCAGATCTGTACTTTGCAATGGAATAAATATGAATAATACTGTAATTGAGGGACAAATGATATAGACAAAAAATATACAATATTTATGAACAAAATTGTTTATTTTTTCAGATTTCCCAAAAACAGAGGCATGGCCGCTCTGGCGTAGTTTTTGAGCGAATAGCTGCCGCTGCACAGACACCAGTCATACACGAGCGCCCGTTCACACAGGGCGTAGAGCTTGGCGATCTCGTTGGCGGAGATATCGCTGCGAAGCTCGCCCTTTTCCTGCCCCTCCGCGGCGATCTGGCGGATGAGGCGGTAATAGATGCGGTTGTGGTCCATCAGGTGCTTCTCGTCGCTGGTTGTCAGCTGCGCGGCGTACATGCGGGCAAGCAGGTCCAGGGAGATCTCGTTTTCAATCATGGCAAAGAGCTCCTGATTCAGAAACATCAGCTTGTCGTACGCATTCATCTGCGGGTCCATCTGCGGCAGCAGTTCCTCGTACTTCTCATCGAACATGAAGGAAAGGGAACCCAGCAGCGCATCCTTGCCGCTGAAGTAATGATAAAAGGAGCCGCGCGAGGTGCCGGAAGCGGCGATGATCTCATCAACGGTGGTGCTTTGGTAACCCTGTTCGTAAAACAGGCGCCAGGCCGCCAGAACGATCTTGCGTTTGGTGTTTTTGCCGCGCTTTTCCGGCATAATGATCCCACGCTTTCCCTTTGGATTGCATGTGCTTAGCATACCAGCTTGCGGGCAAAA
>JBNRMU010000060.1:0-8158 GCA_050309765.1 Christensenellales bacterium | reverse complement strand
AGGAAGGGTTGTGTATTTCAAATGGCAGTAGACTCGATGGACAAGCTCGTCGCGCTTTGCAAGGGCAGGGGCTTTATTTTTGCCGGCTCCGAAATCTACGGCGGCCTTGCCAACACCTGGGACTACGGTCCCCTGGGCGTTGAGTTCAAGAACAACGTCAAGCGCGCCTGGTGGAAAAAGTTCGTCACCGAAAGCCCCTACAACGTGGGCGTGGACTGTGCCATCCTGATGAATCGCGAGGTTTGGGTCGCCTCCGGTCACGTGAGCAGCTTCAACGATCCTTTGATCGACTGCAAGGCCTGCAAGTCCCGCTACCGCGCCGATCAGCTCATCGAGCAGGTGGCCGGCATTTCCGCCGACGGCTGGAGCAACGAGAAGCTGGACAGCTACATCGCCGAAAACAAGATCGCCTGCCCCTTATGCGGCAAGAGCGACTTTACCTCCATCCGCAAGTTCAACATGATGTTCAAGACCTTTCAGGGCGTGACCGAGGACACGCAGAACGAGGTCTATCTGCGTCCCGAAACCGCGCAGGGCATCTTTGTCAACTTCAAAAACGTGGCCCGCACCACCCGCAAGCGCCTGCCCTTTGGCATCGCGCAGGTGGGCAAGTCCTTCCGCAACGAGATCACCCCGGGCAACTTCACCTTCCGCACGCGCGAATTCGAGCAGATGGAGCTGGAGTTCTTCTGCAAGCCCGGCGAGGATCTGGAATGGTTCGAATACTGGCGCAGTTTCTGCCGCGATTGGCTGCTGTCCCTGGGCATGAGTGAAGAACACCTGCGCCTGCGCGACCACGCCAAGGAGGAGCTGGCCTTTTATTCCAAGGCCACCACGGACTTTGAGTTCCTCTTCCCCTTTGGCTGGGGCGAGCTGTGGGGCGTTGCCGACCGCACCGATTACGACTTAAAGCAGCACCAGGAGCACTCCGGCGAGTCCATGGAATACATCGACCCCGTGACCAACGAGCGCATCCTGCCCTACTGCATCGAGCCCTCCCTGGGCGCGGACAGGGCGGCGCTGGCCTTCCTGTGCGAGGCCTATGAGGAGCAGCAGCTGGAAAAGGATACCCGCGTGGTGCTGCATCTGCATCCGGCGCTGGCGCCCTTCAAGGCGGCGGTTTTACCCCTGCAGAAGAACAAGCTGGGCGAAAAAGCCCGCGCCATTTACGACGAACTGCGCAAGAGCTTTTCCATGGATTACGACGAGACCGGCTCCATCGGCAAGCGCTATCGCCGCCAGGATGAGATCGGCACGCCGCTTTGCATCACCGTGGACTTCGATACCGAAACCGACGGCTGCGTGACCGTGCGCGACCGCGATTTGATGACCCAGGAGCGCATCCCTGTGGAAGGCCTCAAGGCCTATATCGAGGATCGCTTGCAGTTTTAATCATCTCCATAGGAAACAAAACACCCTGCTCGTTCGTCTATTAGGCTATGAGGAGGGATGATCCATGCGTTTTTATTTAACGCTTATCCTGCTGCCCGTATTGATCCTGTCCCTTGTGGCCTGCTCCCCTGCCGTGCCTGCAAACGAGGGTGCAGCGGGCCTTGCCAATCCCTGGACGGACAGCGACACGCTGGCTGCAGCCGAAGAAGCGGTCGGCTTTTCCCTGGGGCTTCCCGAAGTGATCGCAGACAGTTATCAGGCCGTTTCCTTCCGCAGCATGAACGGTGAACTGCTGGAGGTGCTGTATCGGGATCAAAACGATCCTGACTACACCGTCTGCGTGCGCAAGCAAAAAGGCGAGGACGCGGATATCAGCGGCAACTACAACGAATATAGCAGCGTTACCACAGAAGAGGTGGATGGCGTTACGGTAACGTACAAGTCTGATGCATCCAATGAGCTGCAAATGCTGCTCTCCTGCGGCGGTTACTCCTATTCGCTGTACGCCGAACACGGCTGCTGGGGCGATTCGGCCATGGACTTTATAAGTGCCGTCGTATCGCTGAAATAAGTCCCATACCATCGTCTACACATGCAAAAACCACCCGGTCTAAAACGCCGGGTGGTTTTGTTTTGGAATAGGATTACATGGATATAAGAAAGAGCAGACGCTGTGCGTCTGCTCTTATTCTTGCGATCGCGGCTCTTAGTACTTGCGCTTTCTGGCGGCTTCAGCCTTCTTCTTGCGCTTTACACTGGGTTTTTCATAATGTTCACGCTTACGAACCTCAGCCAAGACGCCGGAACGGGCACATTTGCGCTTAAAACGCTTCAGAGCGCTTTCAAGGGATTCGTTTTCCCCAACGCGGATTTCAGACATTGTTCTCCCTCCCCTCGCGCTTGCATTCATCCTAGAGTGCCTTGTGTTCACGTTCACGATTACGATGCCTGAGAAACACCGAATCTAAGGCAAAATGCGAAACTTCGCCTATGAACAGTTTCATTATACCTGTTTGCCGCTTAGGGTGTCAACCGTAATTTTGTAAATTTCCGGGCAATACGGCTACACGCCCTGGGGGAACTGTGCGATCCTGAGCTCGCTTTGCGCATAGGGCACCAGGCGCAAAACCTGTTTATCGCCCGCTGTTTTTGGCAGCACAGGCGGCGGCGCGGCGGAGCCATTTTTCTCCTGCCAGCCTGGCACGGGCGCGCCGCAGACCTCGATGCTGCCATCCCCTGCAGCACATAGATGCTCGGATGGATACAGGGCGTAGTTCCAGGGCGATGCGGGCGCGGCAAAGCGATCGGCATAAGGTACATCGCCGTCTTTTTCCCAGATGGCGCGGATGGGCAGGGCATACAGCAGCGGTCCCTTGTACACGGAGATCGACTGGTGGTACCACTTTTTGATCCGCGGAACCATGGGCAGGGTAAGCTCTATCACCTCTCCCCCTTCCCACAGGCGGTGGATGCTCACGAAGCTGCCGCAGCGGGCTTCATACTGTTCCTCGCCTACGCGCACGCTCGCGCCCTCCGCCCAGGCAGGGATGCGCAAAACGATGGGGAACGCAGCGGGGCTTGCCACCTGTACGCGGATGGAAACAGCGCCGTCGTGGGGATAGTTGCCGCCAACCTCGACCTTGACCCTTTGCCCGCCGGCGCGGAAGCGCACCATGCAGGGCGCGGGGCTCTGGCAGACCAGGCCGCCATCCTCCGTGGCCATCCAAAGATGGGCCGCAAACTTTGGTAATCCCTGGTGTAAATTGGCGGTGCAGCAACCGAAATTCGGCTCCAGGCCGAAGACGTTGCTGTCGTCGCCGTTGTTGTACCAATTCCGTTTTTGTCTGGAGATGCGGATCTGGTTCACCTGCTGGTCATACTGGTGGGTCCAGCCGTCACGGGACAGGGCGGCAGGCATGGCGTTGTAGCCGATCATTTCCCAAATGTCGCCGATGCGCGCATCGTCCAGCAGGCCCATGAGCACCTCCTGGGTGAAGAGCATCTCCGCCACGGCGCAGGTTTCCGTTCCCTGCGAGGGCGAGGCGCCGGATAGATGCTCATCGCCGGTGAACATGCCCGTGGCAACGCCGTGGGTCTTCATCAGTTTTTCGTAGCCGGCAAACACCGCCGCATCCTGCTTGATGCCGCCGTGCAGGGCGTGCTCCAGGGCAGGGTATTTAAGCCCCATGGCCAGGTTGACCACGTGTGTGCTCTGGTGCGCAAACCAGGCCTGGCTGTGGATGTCGCCGTTGTCCTTCAGGCGCGCTTCCAGCTCTTTCCATGGCATGGTGCGTTTCAGGTCCGTGTTGTAGGGGAAGGCCGAAAACAGCCCTGTCCAGTCCAGCGCCTGGCCGATGAGCCTGTCGCACAGGCGCAAAAGGGCCTTTTCGCCCGTGATGTTGTACAGCCAAAGCACGGACAACAGGTTTTCGCTTGCGCGGGCAGAAGCCCACAGCTCCAGGGGCTGCTCGGACAAATGCTCATATTGATAGCGGAAGTACTTCATCATAAAGGGCAGCACGCGCCTGTCCGCCGTGGCGGTAAAGTGCTGCATCAACGCCTTGAGCACCACCATGCGCGGCCACCAGCCCCTGTTCGTCTTGGGGCCGAAGAACCCGTCCTCGTCCTGGGAGGCAAGGATCCATTCCACGAAGCGGTTGGCAAGATCGATCAGTTTTTCATCCTTCAGGGTATACGCCAGGGCGATCAGGCCGTCCAGATAGTAGGGCCCGCGCTCCCAGTCGTCGCCGTCGCCGCCCATCCAGGCGTTGTTCATCAGGGACGGCCAAACCTCCGTCAGATGACCGCCCAGGCCCTGCGCCTGCGCCTCCAATCTTTCCCTGAGCTCGCCCAGCGGCTCTATGCTGCCAAGCGGCAGCTCCGCAAAGCGATTGGGCGCCAGGGGCGCTTTGTTGAAGATGGCCTTTTTGATCATACCGACTCCTCCGTAGATAAGACGCATTTCTTCTACCTATTTTAGCGGTTCTTGTCCGTATGTGCAAGAGCACAGCCTTTATGCCTCGGGCATATACTCGGAGTAAAGGCGCCCCGTCTGCCGCTGGATAGCAGACAAAGACGCCTTAACGCCGTTTATATTCGAAGGGGTGAATCTACTTTGCCGCCCTTATTGGAGTTTAAAAACGTTTCCATGCGCTACCACGACCTGTCGGGCGAGGTGAGCGTACTGGAGGATTTCAACCTTACCGTACAGCGGGGTGAGTTCATCGCCCTGCTGGGGCCAAGCGGCTGCGGAAAAACCACCATACTGTCCCTGGCGGCGGGCCTGCTTAGGCCCGACAAGGGGCAGGTGCTGCTGCAGGGCGCGCCCATCCTTTCCCCGCCCAAGAGCATGGGCTACATGCTCCAGCGCGACCAGCTTTTTCCCTGGCTGAACGTGCTGAAAAACGCCTGCCTTGGCCTTGCGGTACGCGGCGAGCTGAACGAAGAAAGCCTCTCCCGCGTGCAGGCCCTGCTTAAATCCTGCGGCCTTGCCGACTTTTCCGATGCTTTTCCCCAGCAGCTTTCCGGCGGCATGCGTCAGCGGGCCGCTCTGGTGCGCACCCTGGCCATGGACCCCGACTTTCTGCTGCTGGACGAACCTTTTTCCGCGTTGGACGCGCAGACGCGCATCTTTCTCGCGGATGAGGTCAAGGCCATGCTGGGCAAGCAGCGGGCCGCGCTGCTGGTAAGCCACGACATTTCCGAATGCATCTCCATGGCCGACCGGGTGGTGGTTTTAAGCCGCCGTCCCGCCCGCATCAAGCAGGTGCACGAGATCCGCTTGGCAGGCACGCCCATGCAGCGCAGGAACGATCCCGCGTTCCGCGAATACTTTGATCTTTTGTGGAAGGAGCTGGATGTGCATGTCGGCTGAATCCGTATCGACGGCCCAGGCGGTATTTCTAAGGCACCATCGCCGCCGCGAGCGCCTGATCCATTTTGTCCGCATAGGCCTGCTGCTTTTGCTGCTCGTCTTATGGGAGATCGCGGCGCAGATGGGCTGGATCGATGACTTTTTACTCTCCTCGCCCAGCCGCATGCTGTCTGCCATGTGTTCTCTTGCCGCAAGCGGAGAGCTGCTGCACCACATTCTCGTCACTTTAGGCGAAACGCTGGCCGGTTTTTTTCTTGGCTCTGTGCTTGGCATCGGCCTTGCCATGCTGCTATGGTGGTGGAAGACGCTCTCCCGCGTGCTGGACCCGTACCTGGTGGTTCTGAATTCCCTGCCCAAGATCGCTTTGGGGCCCGTGCTCATCGTCTGGATGGGTTCCGGCGCCAAGGCCATCATCGCCATGACGCTGCTGATTTCCGTGATCGTGACGCTGTGCACGGTGCTGGCCGGTTTTGCCGAGGTTTCGCCGGAAAAGATCACGCTGCTGCGCTCGTTCGGCGCCAGCAAATGGCAATGCCTGACGCACGTGGTGCTGCCCGGATCGCTGCCGACCATCGTCTCGGCGCTGAAGCTCGGCATCGGCATGAGCTGGGTGGGCGTGATCGTGGGCGAATTCCTCGTTTCCCGCGCCGGGCTTGGCTATCTGATCGTCTACGGCGGGCAGGTGTTCCGCCTGGACCTGGTCATGGGCGCAACAGCCATCCTCTGCGTGTTGGCGGCGCTCATGTACCTTGGCGTGGCCGCGCTGGAAAAGCGCTTGCTCAGACGTCGGAGCGACGCGCGCGAATAAACACAAAGGGCGGCCGCCGGAAGGTTCCGGCAGCCGCCCTTTTAATGTACTATATGTCCATTTCTCCGGCATAAATCCGCTTGATCTCTTGGCTGACCTGCCCGGCATCGTCATGGACGCACAGGGGCGGAAGGAACACGCAGCCGGGCTTTGCCAGCTTGCAGGCCTCCACCAAGACTAAATGGGCGTTTTTTCCCGGACAGGGATACAAAAAACGCACGCGCTTGGGCTGCAGGTGCGCCTGCGACAACAGGCCAAGCAGCTCGATCAGCCTTTCCGCCTGGTGGATCATGAACAGCCGCCCGCCGTTTTTCAAAAGCTGGGAAGCGGCCTGCACGATCTCCGGCAGGGTGATCAAGACCTCGTGCCTGGCAATGGAAAGCGCGTCGCTGGGATTGAGCAGGGCGCCGCCGCGCTTTCCGTAGGGCGGATTGCATACCGCCGCGTCGAAGCGGCCGGCCCCAAAGTATGCCGGCGCGTCCTTGATGTCCATCAGGTGCACGCGGATCTTGTCTTCCAGGCCGTTGAGCTTCATGCTTCGTGCGGCCATATCGGCCACCTCCGGCTGTATCTCCACAGCGTCG
Organism: Christensenellales bacterium; assembly: GCA_050309765.1. Classification (GTDB taxonomy): domain Bacteria; phylum Bacillota; class Clostridia; order Christensenellales; family UBA1750; genus CALWRM01. The sequence continues at coordinate 1,500 of JBNRMU010000060.1, read as the reverse complement.
AAGGACAAAAATGGCTTGTGTGCGGCCATTAAAATGGGAACGATACCCGTGCCAGTACCAAGGTCTATCCAACGGGCGTCCTTGGGCGCATGGGCAAAATGGGACAGGAGCACCGCGTCCGTGCCGAAGCGGAAACGAGCGGGATGCTGGATGATCCGATAACCCGCCGCCTGCAGGTCGTCGATTCTTTCCCCTTCCCTGAGGATGATCCGGTCCACGTCAGATCAACAGCTCCTTATACTTTTCCCTATCCGCGTTGAAGTACAGATACCAGCGCGAAGCATTGACCACGCTGTCCGCGATCAGTTCCAGGCGCTTGGCCATCTTGTAGGTGCCGAGCAGCGCGCCCTTTTCCTCCTCGCCGGGCTGATTCAGGCGCACGGTGCACTCACGGTTGAGTTGTTCGTACAACACATCCACATCATCGTCCATCTCGATCACGCGGCAGATGGTTTCCTCGTCGCCGCTGGCAGCGGCGCTGAGCATCTGGTCCAGCATCATGGCCGCCTTATCGCCCATGCGATAGATATCCTCGAACATGAGCACCTTGCCGTCCATCTGCTGCATGCCCGTGTGGCCGATGCCCACGGTCTGGGCGGCGATGCGGCCAAGCTCGTCGCTCATATGGATGAGGAACAGAAGCTTTCTCAGATCAGCGGCCAGGGGATTCTGGGTGGCTATGACCTTGAGCGCCTGGCCGTTAAAGGCCATACGCATATGCCTGGCCTCCTCGTCCTTGTCATAGGCGCGCTGAATGGCCATAAAATCACGCCGATGGCAAGCCTGCAGCACATCGATCAGAAACTCGCTGACAAGATTGCCCATGTGAAAAGCTTCCCTTTGCAGATCGTGAAGCTCCTGTTCGTACAGAGAACGAAATTGCATGTTGTTCCTCCCAAGGCATGAGATTTATAGGTATCGTCCGGTGATGTACTGTTCGGTCTTTTCTTTGCGCGGATGGGAAAGCAGATCGCCCGTCCTGCCCCACTCCACCACCTCGCCGTCCATAAGCAGGGCCGTTTCATCGGCGATACGCCCGGCCTGCTGCAAGGTGCGCGTAGACATGAGGATGGAACACTTTTTCTTTAGGTTTGTCAGCGCTTCTTCCACCCGCATGACGGACACGGGGTCCAAAGGTCTGGTAGGTTCATCCATCAGCAAAAACTGGGGTTCCATGGCCAGCGCGCGGCAGATGCACACGATCTGCTTTTGCGGTTCGGAAAGCACGGAGGCCTTCATTGCCAGCAGCGGATAATAATCGGTGTACACGCCAAGCTCTTTCAGCGTTCTTTCCACCGCCTGCATGCGGGCCGAACGGCTCAGCACCCCGTGCAGCCTGAGGCCTGCGCAGATGTTGTCGAACACCGTTCCCGGAAAGATCACCGGCTCCGACATGACCATGCCCACCTTCGTGCGCAGTTCATCCGGCTGCATCATAAAAATCGAGGCGTTGTCCAGCATAATGCTGCCGCTGACCTGCGCGCCCTGCATTTCCGCCAT
>JBNRMU010000059.1:0-3590 GCA_050309765.1 Christensenellales bacterium | reverse complement strand
AGCAGGGCGCACTGGAGGCGAGCCTGCTCGGGCTTTTGCTGTTCAGCTTCCTTTCCGCCCTGCGAGATAAGGATAGGCGCGGCTTTTCGTGGAAGGCGGCGCTGTGGCCGGTGCTGTGCGTGCTGCTGATCATCCTGATCAAGATCGGCCAGTATTACCTGATGCAGCAGATGCTGCGCGGCGGGATGAAACTGGGTTTTATCGGCGATTTTAAGGAAGAGATGCAGCTGCGCTATCGTCGCCGATCTTTTTTCAAGGCTGGGAATGCGCTTTTGTCGCTGGTTGCCGCGCTGGGCGTAATGATCGTTTGTAATAGGCCGCACAAGGCGGCGGCCTGGACGTTGCTGGGCTTGGGCGTAGTGGGCGTGGTGCTGTATGTGCTATCCTATCATTTCCCGGTTTTTCTTGCAGATATAGGTTCCGAAACCGGTGAGATGATACGGGTGATGCCGCTTCCCATTAAGCTGATCAAAGCCAGCACAGCCTTCGGCTCCGCCAATGCGGACGGCAACACGCTGTACCTTAGCTGGCTGTGCCTGGGCCTTAAAGGCCTGCTGCCGCTGAAAAAGCAATAGGCTAGAGCAACTCTAGCCAAAATAAAGAGGCTCCGGTTTTTTGCCGGAGCCTTTTGCTGTGCAATAACGGGCTCAGCCGATGGCGCAGGCCACGTCCAGGGCGATGCGGATCATCTTGTTGAGACCCTTGCGTCGTTCGTCGGAGGGCAGGTTCTCACCCGTGATCACGTGGTCGGTGATCGAGCAAATGGCCAGCGCCCGCTTGCCGAAGTAGGCGGCGTTGGCGTACAGCGAGGCCGCTTCCATCTCCACGGCCAGCACGCCCAGCTTTCCCCAACGCAGCGTGGATTCCGAAACGTCGTAAAAGGTATCGGAGGAAAGGAGGTTGCCCACCTTTAAGTCCACGCCGATGGCGTCTGCCGCCTGCACGGCCTGCGTCAGCAGATCGTAGCTGCAGATGGGAGCATAGCTGCCGGGCAGGGAAAACTGCTGCATGTAATTGGAGTTGGTGCAGGCGCCCATGCCCGCGACGATGTCGTGCAGCTGCAGGTTCTGGGAGATGGCGCCGGCGGAACCGATGCGCAGTATGTTTTCCACGCCGTAATAGGCAAACAGCTCATAGGAGTGGATGCCCATGGAGGGTATGCCCATGCCGGAGGCCATTACGGAGACGGGCACATTTTTGTACAGGCCGGTGTAGCCCTGCGCGCCGCGCACGTTGTTGACGAGCCTTGGGTTTTCCAGATAGTTTTCGGCGATGAACTTGGCGCGCAGCGGATCGCCTGGCATCAGGCAGGTCTTGGCAAAATCGCCCAGCTGAGCTGAATTGTGGGGAGTGGACATGGCAATTTTCCTTTCCTTGGTCGAAGAAGATACGAAGCAGGTGTGGGGTCAATACTGGCTGCCGTCCATGGCGGCCAGCTTTTCCACGCGCCGGCGGAACTCCTCGGAGCCGTCGAAGCGAGCGGCAAGAAAGCGTTCGATCAGCTCCAGCGCCACGGTGTGGCCGACGATCTGTCCCCCCAGGGCGATCACCTGCACGTCGTCGTGCTCCACACACTGGTGCGCGGTGTACAGATCGTGGCAGACGCTGGCACGGATGCCCGGCACCTTGTTGCAGGCGATGGCCGCGCCCACGCCCGTGCCGCAGAACATGATGCCCCGCTCCGTTTCGCCCGAGAGGATGCTTTGACAGATCTTGCGGGCGATGTCGGGAAAGTCCACGGGCTCCTTGGTGTAGCAGCCAAAGTCGATGATCTCATGCCCCATGTCCTTCAGGGGCGCAAGAAGCTGTTGCTTCAGGTCAAAACCGGCGTGGTCGCCGCCGACGGCGATGCGCATGCAAGCACTCCCTTTCTTGATTTAACCGATGCGCAGGAATCGGCTCATGGCCGAGGTGATCTTCTGCAGGGACTCGATGCTTTCGTTGAGCGCGTCGATATCCATGGAGGCCAGGTTTTCCACCGCCAGCTGCGCCTGCTCGATCATGCCGCCCATCTTCTCGGAGCTTTCGCCGATGAAGCCGGTGCCGTCGCCGACCAGTTGGATGCTGTCGGCCAGCAGGGTATCCACGCTGTCCAGCGTGGCCTTTAGGTCCATGGAATCAAAGGTCTGCTGTACGCTGATGAGCAGCTTTTCCGCTTGCAGCACTGTCCGCTGGGCGGCAAAAAGCATGGGCAGCAGACAGAGCAGCAGCACCACCAGCAGGCAGGTGACGCCCGTGCGGATGCGGCCGTGCAGAAGCAGGCGTTTTTGCACCTTTTCCTGCCGCTCCAGGGCGGCGGTCAGTTGGGCGATGGAGCCTTTGAGATCGACGGAAGGCTCTGCGGCGGCTTCCTTTACAGGAGCGGTTTCGGGGATGTTTTCCTGGGTGTTTTCCGGAGCGGGTTCCTTGGTCGGTTCGGCAGGGGTCAGGTTGGTTTGTGTCATGTGTCGCTTCTCCCTTCGCGCTTTCTTTTCTCGGCAAGGAGCAGGTCCACCATGCGCCCGTAGGAGCGGACGCCGCTGGCCTGTCCATTGGATTTGAGATAGGCGTCGTTCACCTTTTCGTGGATCTCGGCCGCTTTACCGTCGTAAGGCTCCCAGTTTTCGTTGTAGGCGTTAAGATCGGCGGCAAGGCCCGGCGAATAGGCCATATATACCCGCAAAAAGGCTTGTCTATCAACGGAATTCAACTGGTTGCCGGCATGGATCAGGGCAAGAAGCGTGCCCGCGTAGGCAAAACGCGTATCCCCGCTCGCACAGCAGACGACATAGGCGATGTAGTTGGCCTCGTCCTCGCGGGCAAAGCCGCGCAGGTGCGCCGCCTCGTGGCAGGCGGTGGCCGGCAGCATCAGGTCGGACTCCAGGGCGTTGACGTGCGCCTCAAAGGTGATGGGCGAATAGATGCCCGCGATATTCATATAGGCAAGCGGCAGCGAAAACAGCGCCGCCTTGGGATTGCCGTAGCGGCCGGCCAGCCAGGGATTTTGCGCCGATGCGGCCGTGTAGGCGGCCTGTACGCGGGAGAGGGTGGAGGAGATGGTCTCGCTTGTTTTATAAGCTGTATCCTCCGTGCTAAGCTCCCTGCGCAGGGCGTTGGCGTTTTCCACAAGTTCCATGCACAACTCTTCCAATTCGGCGGGGGAGGAGTTGCGCACGGGAAGATCGGCGATGACCGCATAGGGCTGTCGATCGTAGTTGATGGCCCAGCCAAGAGTGAACACGCTGTAAAGAAAGGATACGATGGCAAGGAGCCCCGCCAGCAGGCGCAGCAGGTTCGTTTTTTTACGGAACAACCGCACGATCTGCACGATGACGAGCACGAACAGCAAAACCAAACCGATCTCGGATAGAGAAACGGGAAACAGGCCGGTAATGCGGGAGATAAGCTGGGCAAGGGGCGGATAGACGCCCTGCGAATATATCCGTTCCGTCAGGGCCTGATCCCTGGAAAACAAAAGGCGAATTCCCAGACTTAAAAGTGCAAGCGCACAAAAGCCAAAGCACAGCCAAAGGAATTTTTTCTCTTTTTGCAGTTCTTTTCGCATTTTTGCCTCCTGCAAAGTATTATAAACAGTTCTTACCTAAATTGGA
>JBNRMU010000058.1:0-58846 GCA_050309765.1 Christensenellales bacterium | reverse complement strand
GAATAAACGTAAGTGAAATCGTATAATAAGTTAAGGTGAGCATTTTGCGATAAACCCTTTATTTTCAAGGCTTTCGGAGGATTTTATTAAAACCCTGTGAGGGTTAATAACCACTTATAAAAATGTGGTTTTCAAATTCCGGTTTGTACAATAAAAACACTTTTGTAAAAAGGGAGAAATAAAAACACAAGCCTGCAGGTAGCGGAGGGGCCGGACGATGGTCCCTCCGTTTTTTATGTGAAAAAACGCAAAGAAGTTTTAAAGCAAATTGCCAAAAAGCGGCGTTGACAGATGCGCGTCCCGGGTTTATCCTAATATGAAACTAAACGGACGTATTTGTGTATTTGCAAGCAATCGTTCGGAAAATATTGGAGGGACTCAGATGGCCAAGGTTACATTCAACGAAGAAAGCTGCAAGGGCTGCGGCCTGTGCGTGGAAGCCTGCCCCAAGGGTATTTTGCGCCTGGCGCCCGTGCGCATCAACGTCAAGGGCTATCATCCGGCCGAGTGCAGCGACCAGAGCGCCTGCATCGGCTGCGCCAGCTGTGCGCGCATGTGCCCCGACGTGGTCATCACGGTGGAAAGATAAGCGTAAAAGCAATCGTTTTAGAATAGGAGGGTGACGCAATCGCCATGGCAAAAGTATTGATGAAGGGAAACGAAGCCATTGCCGAGGCCGCCATTAAGTCCGGCTGCCGCTTTTTCTTCGGTTATCCCATCACGCCCCAGAACCAGATTCCCGAATATATGTCCAAGCGCATGCCCCAGGTGGGCGGCTGCTTCCTGCAGGCGGAAAGCGAAGTTTCCGCCATCAACATGGTATACGGCGCGGCCGGCGCCGGCGCCCGGGCCATGACCTCTTCCTCCAGCCCCGGCATCAGCTTAAAGCAGGAGGGCATCAGCTACGCCGTGGGCGCGGAGCTGCCCCTGGTCGTTGTGAACATGGTGCGCGGCGGCCCCGGCCTGGGTTCCATCCAGCCGGCGCAGAGCGACTATTTCCAGGCCACCCGCGGCGGCGGACACGGCGACTACCGCCTGCCCGTTTTCGCTCCCTCCTCCGTGCAGGAGGCCGTGGAGCTGATGGCCGTGGCCTTTGACGTGGCGGACAAGTACCGCAACCCCGTGATGCTGCTGGGCGACGGCATGCTGGGCCAGATCATGGAGCCCGTGGAAATGATCGAGGAGCGCACCGAGCCCCTGCCCAAAAAGCCCTGGGCCTCCGGCGTGCCGGAAAAGCAAGGCCGCTCCATTATCAACTCCCTGTACATCAACCCCGACGAGTGCGAGGTGCACAACAACAAGCTGGACGCAAAGTACCAGGAGATCACCAAGAATGAGGTGCGCGTGCAGCTGATCGACACCGAAAACGCGGACATCGTCCTGGTCGCCTACGGCACCATGGCCCGCATCTGCCAGCGCGCCGCCCGCGACGCCAAGAAGCTGCTGGGCTTAAACGTTGGCCTGGTGCGCCCCATCACCCTGTGGCCCTATCCGTATGAGGCGCTGAAAAAGGTGGCGGAACAGCCGTCCGTCAAGCACGTTTTGAGCGTTGAGATGTCCACCGGCCAGATGGTGGACGACGTGCGATTGGCCGTGCAGGGCGCAAAGCCCGTTTCCTTCTACGGCCGCACCGGCGGCGTGGTGCCCACGGTCAAGGACATCCTCGGCAAACTTTCTCAGATCAAGGAGGGCATGTAATATGGCAGTCGTATTCCAGAAGACGTCCATGCTCACCGACGTTCCCTTCCATTACTGCCCGGGCTGCACCCACGGCATCATCCATCGCCTGGTGGCGGAGGTGCTGGAGGAGCTTGGCGTCGGCAAGGACAACATCATCGGCGTGGCCCCCGTCGGCTGTGCGGTGTTTGCGTACAATTACTTCAACTGCGACATGATGGAAGCGGCCCACGGCCGCGCCCCCGCCGTTGCAACGGGCATCAAGCGCGTACATCCGGACAAGGTGGTCTTCACCTACCAGGGCGACGGCGATTTGGCCTCCATCGGCGCGGCGGAGATCGTGCATGCGGCCTCCCGCGGCGAAAAGATCACCACCATCTTCGTCAACAACGCCATTTACGGCATGACCGGCGGCCAGATGGCGCCGACCTCCCTGCCCGGCCAGGTGACCACCACCTCGCCCTACGGCCGCGATACCGACCTTTGCGGTTTCCCCGTCAAGGTGAGCGAGATGCTTTCCCAGCTGGACGGCCCCGCCTACATCGAGCGCGTTTCCGTGCACGATGTGCGCCACGTGGTCGCCGCCAAGAAGGCCATCCGCAAGGCCTTTGACGCCCAGCTTTCCGGCAAGGGCTTTTCGATGATCGAAGTGCTCTCCACCTGCCCCACCAACTGGGGCCTGCCCCCGCAGGAGGCCCTGAAGTGGCTGGAGGAGAACATGATCCCCCGCTTCCCCCTGGGCGTGTACAAGGAGATCTGACGCACAGGAGATAAGTTTTAGCGGGACCGCCCTTTTCAAGGAAATAAGGAGTGTGTGAATAAATGGAAGAAATGTTGATTATCGCGGGCTTTGGCGGCCAGGGCGTGCAGCTGATCGGCCAGACGCTGGTCAAGGCCGGCATGGAGGAAGGAAAAGAAGTCTCCTTTTTGCCCTCCTACGGCGCCGAGATGCGCGGCGGCACCTCCAACTGCCACGTGATCATCGCGGACGAGCCCATCTGCAGCCCCCTCGTCAACGAGGCCACCTGCGTGATGGCGCTCAACCGCCCCTCTTTGGATAAGTTCGAATCCGCGGTGATGCCCGGCGGCGCGCTGCTGATCAACGAGTCCTTGATCGACCGCAAGGCCGAGCGCGACGATATCGAGGTGTTTTACGTTCCCGCCAACGAGATCGCCCAGGAGGTGGGCAACTCCCGCACGGCCAACATGGTCATGCTGGGCGCCTACATCGGCGTGTCCGGCGCGGTGAGCGTGGACGCCGCCATGGAAAGCCTGAAGAAATCCTTCGGCGAGCGCAGAGCGCACCTTCTGCCCGTGAACCGTCAGGCCATCGAAAAGGGCATCGAGTGCGTGCAGAAGCAGCGCGCGGCAAAGTGAAATGACCAGGCAGGAATTAAAGCAGCGCGTATTTGAGGCCAACCTGGCCCTGAAAAAGCACGGCCTTGTGATCCTCACCTGGGGCAACGTATCCATGCGCGACAAGGACAGCGGCGAGATCGCCATCAAGCCCAGCGGCGTGTCCTACGACACGATGACCGCCGACGATATGGTGGTGCTGGACATAGAAGGCCGCGTGCTGGAGGGGAGCCTGCGCCCGTCCTCGGACACGCCCACCCATCTGGTGCTGTATCGGCGCTATCCGGACATCGGCGGCGTGGTGCACACCCATTCCACCTATGCCACCGCCTGGGCGCAGGCGGCAAAGGACCTGCCCTGCTTCGGCACGACCCACGCCGACAGCTTTTACGGCAGCATCCCCTGCACCCGCGCCCTGACCGAAGAGGAGATACAGGGCGAGTACGAGAAGGAAACCGGCAACGTGATCGCGGAGACCTTCTCCGGCCGCGACCCCATGCACACCCCCGGCGTGCTGGTGCGCGCCCATGGCCCCTTTGCCTGGGGCAGGGACGCCGAAAGCGCCGTGGAAAACGCCGTGATCCTGGAAGAGGTGGCCCGCATGGCCTGCCTCACCCTGCAGATCAACCCGGATGCCCCGGGCGCCGGCCAGGCCCTGATGGACAAGCACTTTCTGCGCAAGCACGGGCCAAACGCCTACTACGGGCAAAAGTAAGCATCCAAAGCGGCGGCACAGGAATTTTAGGTGAAAAGCAAAAGCGTTTCCGTGAAATGATCGGAAACGCTTTTTGTATGCGGTTGCGGATGCCCGCCCTACCAGAGGAAGGGGAGCAGCCTGTGTTTGACCTTTTGCTTGTAGGCCGCATAGCCGGGCAGGCCCTTTTCCAGCACCTTTTCTTCGTTTTTGATGCGTTTTACGATCAAGGGAAGATAAAGCAGCAGCACGGCAAAGGAAAGGGGCGATGAAAGCACCAGCGGCATGGCAAGAAAAAGCAGCACGGTGGCAAAGTACATCGGGTGGCGGACGACGCCGTACAGCCCCGTATCGACGACCTTCTGGCCTTCCTGCACCCCGATGGTGCGGGAAAGGTAAGTGTTTTCGCGCAAAACCTCGGCATACAGAGCATACGCGATCAGAAACACGGCCGCGGCCACCCACACCGCCCAGTCCGGCAGCAGCAGCCAGCGGAAGCGGAAATTGAGCCCGGCCAGGACAAAGGCGCAGATGAATAAAAGCCCGCTGAGCAAAACGACCCGTTTTTGCTCTATTTCCTGCTCTTTTGCGTTCAGGCGTGCGCGCAAAAGGGCCGGATTGCGCCGCAGCATCACGAGGCCGGCGCAGAACATGGGCACGAACAGCAGCGCAAGCAGCAGCCAGGCATGGGGATAGCGCAGTGTGCCCGCGGGAAGAAAGAGCAGCAGCGCCACGAGAAAAAACCCGCCAAAGAACTTGCCCATCGCCTGCCAAAACAGCCGTTTGTCCATTTGGATCGCCTCCTTCGTATGTGTGGGCCTGAACCTGATTGTAGCACGCTTTGGCCATTTGGCCAAGAAGAAGCGCATAAGGGCGAAATAAGCCCCGTTTTGCCGTGCCGGGCGGCATGCGCGCTTTGACAAATAGGGGCTGAATCGTTATAATAAGATGATACCGTGCGGGCTTATGCCCAAATGCGCGAGGCTTATTGGCAAGGAGGTCTTCAGCGGGATGCTTCAAGTGCAATTGACGCAGTTCCAGGGTCCCTTGGACCTTCTTTTGCACCTGATTTCCCGGGCGAAGATCGACATACGCGATATTTTCGTTTCCGAGATCACCGAGCAGTATATGCAGTCCATCCGCGATCTGAGCGCGCTGGACATGGAAACCGCCAGCGAGTTTTTGCAGATGGCGGCGACCCTGCTCGAGATCAAGTCGCGCGCGCTGCTGCCCAAGCCCCCGCGCCTGGAGGAGGGCGAGGAGGACCCGGAGGAGGCTCTGCTGCGCCGCCTGGAGGAATACAAGCGCTTAAAGGAGGCGGGCGAAAAGCTGCGCCCCTTGGAAAAAGAGGCGCTGGACAGGCTCTACCGCCTGCCGGAGGAAATGGTAACAAAGCAGCGCTTCGAGCTTTCGCAGATCTCGCTTTCCGCCTTGCAGGAGGCGTTTTTGCGGCTTTTGCAGCGGCCTACGGACGTGCAGATAGACGTGCCCGTGCGCCGCATCCGCCGCGAGCAGTGGTCCATCGCCCGCTGCACCGCGGAGATATTGTCCCTGGTGGACAGGCTGTCCGAGGTGCGCTTTGAGGCCCTGTTCGACGGCGCGCCGGACCGCGAGCACCTGGTATCTACCTTTATCGCCATGCTGGAGCTGCTTAAAAACGGGCGCATCCGCCTGGTGCAGCGCGAGCTGTACGGACCCATCCTTTTGTACAGGGGAGGCACCACAAATGCAGCCTGACCTGCTGGCCGCCGCCGAGGCGGTGCTCTTTGCCAGCGGCGACGCCGTTTCCATGGACGCGCTTGCCCAGGCGCTGGATCTGACGCCGCTAGAAATGCGCGAGCTGGAGCTCATGCTTTACGAAAAATATGCCTCCGCGAGCAGCGGGCTTGCCCTCATCCGGCTGGAGGATAAGCTCCAGCTGTGCACCAAGCCCGCCTACCGCGAGCTGGTGGAAAAGACGCTTGCGCCCGTACGGCGCCAGACGTTGACCCAGGCCGCGCTGGAAACGCTGTGCGTGGTGGCCTACCGCCAGCCGGTGACGCGCATGGAGATCGAGACCCTGCGCGGGGTGCAGTGCGACAGGGCCATCGTTACCCTGCTCGGGCACGGGCTCATCTGTGAGCTCGGCCGCAAGGAGACCATCGGCCGGCCCATCCTCTACGGCACAACGGAGGAGTTTTTGCGGCATTTCGGCCTGAGCGACCTTTCCCAGCTGCCGCCGGTGGAGGATTTTTCCTCCCTGGAAAAGGAAGCGGCGCAGGAAATATAAGGAGTTAATAAGTTTCGTGGCATCCAAAGCGAAAAACACAAGCAAAAAACAATCGACCCGCAAAAAGCAGCAGCGCAGGCTGCCCTGCGACATCGCCGGTCTTATGCTGATCGGCCTTGGCATTTTTGCGGCGCTTTCCATGTTCACCACGCTCACCGGCGTGGTGGGCGCGGCCGTGCGCGCCTTTTTGCAGGGTATGTTCGGGCTGTTTGCCTGGATCATGCCCCTGGTGCTGCTGGCCGCCGGCTGGCTTACGCTCATCGCCTTTAAGCGTAAGATCGGCGCGGGCAAGGTGCTGCTGACCGTGGCGCTGTTCCTGTTCCTGGCCCTGTTTTTGCACCTGTTCTGGCACGAAAGGGCCGCGCAGGCGGCCCGCGACGCGAGCTACGGCGCGTACCTTACCACCTCCTATGCCCTTGGCAGGGAGCTCGGCCTCGGTACGGGCCTTCTGGGCGGCGCGATCTGCTACCCTGTGCGCCTGCTGATCGGCAGCGCCGGCGGCTATATACTGTCGGTGCTGGGCATGATCGGCTGCATCGCCACGCTCAGCCATCTGTCGCTGACGAGCATGGGCCAGAAGATGAGCCAGTCCGTGGCCGAGTCCACCGTGCGCGCAGCCAACAACGTGCGCGCCTACCGCGAGGAATACCAGCAGCGCCGCAGAGACGATAAGCTGCAGCGCGCCGCCGAGCGCGAGCAGCGCCTGGAGGAGCAGCGCCGCAGCCTGCAGGAATACCGAAACGCTTTCCTGGAGGATACACCCACAAAGACCGACGATGCAAAGGCGCAGACCGACTCCTTCCGCAACGAGGTGCTCGAGCGCAGCGCCGACCAGCCGGCCCGGGAGGCGGCCTTCACCCCCCTGCGCCCGCGCAGGGCCGGCGAAAAGGACGGCCTGTCCGCAAGGGACGACGCCAGGCCGCCGCTGTTCCCGCCCGAGCTTGCCTTAAAAAGGGCTTCCGCCCGGCAGACTCTTCCGCAGGAGAGCACGCCCGCCGCAGCTGCGCCGGAAGCGGATTTTGCCGACGAATACGAAACAAAGCCCGCGCCTGCGGCGCCCGTTTCCGAAGAGAACACGGCGCAAGCGCTGCCGGAACCCGAGGAACCCGCGATTCCCGTGCGGCCGATCCGGCAGGTGCCGGTTTCCGTGCGCGAGGAAAGCCCCGAGGAGGATGGCCCCAAGAACCCCTCCGTTGCCGATTTTGACGACGAGGAGGACGAGGTCGGCGGCTTTGACGACGAGCCCGTGACCATCACCGCCATCCCCAAACAGGAGGTGGAATATCTCTTTGGCCGCGAGTCCGAGCCGGCCATCGATCCCCAGGCCCTGGTGGAGCCGTATCACTTCCCGCCGATGGACATTTTGTCCCTGCCCGTTAAGCAGAAGACGGACGCGGATCGGGAAGAAGAGATGCAGCGCGAAAACGTGCTGCGCCTGGAGGAGACGCTCAGCTCCTTTGGCATCGAGGCCCGCGTGCTGCACGTCAGTCGCGGCCCCGCCATCACCAGGTATGAGCTGCAGCCCGCCCGCGGCGTCAAGGTCAGCCGCATCACGGGCCTTGCCGATGACATCGCCCTGAACATGGCGGCCATCGGCGTGCGCATCGAGGCGCCCATCCCCGGCAAGGCCGCGGTGGGCATCGAGATCGCCAACCAGACCATAGACACCGTGCCCCTGCGCGAGGTGCTGGAGAGCGACAAGTTCCGCGAGCACCCCTCCAAGCTGGCCGTGGCCCTTGGCAAGGACATCGCCGGCGACCCCATGGTGGCCGATCTTGCCCGCATGCCGCACCTTTTGATCGCCGGCGCCACCGGTTCGGGCAAGAGCGTGTGCATCAACTCGCTGATCGCCTCCATTTTGTACAAAGCCACGCCCGAGGAGGTCAAGCTGATCCTGATCGACCCCAAGGTGGTGGAGCTTTCCGTATACAACGGCATTCCCCACCTGCTCATCCCCGTGGTGACCGACCCCAAGAAGGCGGCCGGCGCGCTGGGTTGGGCCGTGCACGAGATGGATGAAAGGTACCGTGCCTTCGCCAAGTCCGGCTGCCGCGATCTCAAGGGTTACAACGCTTACCTGACCGAGCGGGGCGAAAAGCCCCTGCCGCAGATCGTCGTCATCATCGACGAATTGGCGGACCTTATGATGGTGGCTCCCGGCGACGTGGAGGAGCGCATCTGCCGCCTGGCCCAGCTGGCCAGAGCTGCGGGCATCCATCTGGTCATCGCCACGCAGCGCCCCTCGGTCAACGTGATCACCGGCGTGATCAAGGCCAACATCCCCTCGCGCATCGCCTTTGCCGTGGCCTCCCAGGTGGACAGCCGCACGATCCTTGACATGGCGGGCGCGGAAAAGCTGCTCGGCCGCGGCGACATGCTGTTCGATCCCAGCGGCGCCAACAAGAAGCTGCGCGTGCAGGGCGCCTTCATCTCCGATAAAGAGGTCAACGAGCTGGTGGAGTATATGCGCCAGCGTTCCGAGGCCAAGTACGACGAAGGCTTCCTCGAGGCCATGGAAAAGGGCGAGGAGGAAAAAACCGAGACCGAGAGCGACGAGGAAGGCGACGAGCTGTTGGCCCAGGCCGTGGAGCTGGCCGTGGATTCGGGCCAGATATCGGCCTCCATGCTGCAAAGGCGCTTCCGCGTTGGTTACGCGCGCGCGGGAAGGCTGCTGGACGAGATGGAAAAACGCAAGCTCATCTCCGGCTTTGAGGGCTCCAAGCCCCGCCAGGTGCTCATCAACCGCGAGGAATATGAGCGCGTATTCGGAAGAAAATCATCCTAAAACGATACATACATAAAGCAAGACCATAAGGGGGAAAAACGATTTGCTGCCGTCTGTGGGAATGGTCAGCCTTGGTTGCGCAAAGAATCGCGTGGATGGGGAGCTGATGCTGGGAAGGCTGAAGGAAAAGGGCTATCCCATCGTGTCCGATCCGGCCAGGGCCGAGGTGATCCTTGTCAACACCTGCGGCTTCATTGAGGAGGCCAAGCAGGAGTCCATCGACGCCATCTTCGAGATGGCCGAGCACAAAAAGGACGCCTGCCGGGCGCTGATCGTCACCGGCTGCCTTTCGCAAAGGTACGGCAAAGAGTTGATCGAGGATATGCCGGAGGCCGACGCGGTGCTGGGCATCGGCGAGATCGAGAAGATCGACCAGATCATCGAACAGGTGCTGTCCGGCAAGCGCATTCTTGAAACCGACCTGCCCTACTGCTATCCGGAACAAACGCCGCGGCTGCTCACCACGCCGGCGCAGTACGCCTATGTCAAGATTGCCGACGGCTGCTCCAACCGCTGCGCCTACTGCGCCATCCCCTACATCCGCGGGCCGCTCATCTCCCGCAAAATGGAGGACATCGTGCGCGAGGTGGACGAGCTCTGTCGCGCCGGGGTCAAGGAGATCGACCTGGTGGCGCAGGATACCACGCGCTACGGCGAGGACATTTACGGCAGACCCATGCTGGTGGAGCTGCTCAAAAGGCTTTCCGCATTGCCGTCCACCACCTGGCTGCGCGTTTTGTACTGCTATCCGGACAACACCACGGACGAGCTTTTGCAGCTGATGCACGACGATCCCAAGATCTGCGCCTATATCGACATCCCCCTGCAGCATGTGCACGACCGGCTGCTTAAGGAAATGAACCGCCGCGGCGACCATGCCCTGATCGACCATCTTTACCACCGCATCCGCGATCTGGGCGGCTTTGCCCTGCGCACCACCATGATCGCCGGCTTCCCCAGCGAGACGGAGGAGGAGTTCCGCTATCTGCTGGACTACCTCAAAACCCATCCCTTCGACCGCCTGGGCGCCTTCGCCTATTCCCGCGAGGAGGGCACTCCCGCCGCCGCGAGAAAGGACCAGGTGCCCCTGCGCAACCGCCGCGGCCGCGCGAACCGCATCATGCGCCAGCAGCGGCCCATCTCGCGCGCGTTCAACCTTTCGCGCGTTGGCAGCGTGGTGGATGTGCTTGTTGAAGAGGAAGAAATGGGCCTGTACATCGGCCGCTCCCAGTGGGAAGCGCCGGAAACGGACGGCCGCATCTACATCGAGCTGGCCGAAAACCTTGCGATCGGCCAGATACTGCCCGTGCGCCTGACAAAGGCGCTGGACTATGATATGATGGGAGTGCCCCAAGAGCCATGACGCTTGCCAACAAGATCACCATTTTGCGCCTCTGCCTGATCCCGGCATTCATCGCCGCCTACTATCTGTGCGCAAGGGGAACGCTGTGGTTTCTGCCGGCGGTCCTGTTTGCCCTGGCCTCGCTGACGGACCTGCTGGATGGCTACCTTGCCCGCAGCCGCAACGAGGTGACCACCTTCGGCAAGTTCATGGACCCCATCGCCGACAAGGTGCTGGTGATGGCGGCCATCTTGCTGCTGGTGGGCGATAGAAGGCTTTCCGCCGTGGTGGGCATCCTTTTTCTTGCACGCGAATTTCTCATCTCCGGCTTTCGCCTGGTGGCGGCCTCGCGCAATGTGGTCATCGCCGCCAGCCCCCTGGCCAAGGTCAAAACGACCACGCAGCTGATCGCGCTGGTGCTGCTTTTGCTGTACAATTATCCCTTCAGCCTGATCCCCTTCCCCATGGATACCATCTGCGTGTATGTCGCGCTGGTGTTCACCGTATGGTCGGGCGCGGAATACATCGTAAAGAACCGCCGCCTGCTTTCCCTGAAATAGAACCTTTGCCGTCCGAAAGGAGTCCTGCCCGTTTATGAATGCCGAAATCATTTCCGTGGGAACGGAGCTGCTCATGGGGCAGATCGTAAACACCGACGCCAAATACATCGCCGTGCGCCTGGCGGAGCTGGGCGTGGACAGCTACTTTCAGCAGGTGGTGGGCGATAACGAGGAGCGTCTGCTCTCCGCCATCCGCCTGGCCGAAGGGCGCAGCGACGTTATTGTTTTGACCGGCGGCCTGGGCCCGACCGAGGACGACATCACGAGGGAAACACTGGCCAAGCATTTGGGCCTTGATCTCATCGAAAACGCCGAGTGCCGCGCAGCCATGGAAAAATGGATGCAGGGGCACGGCCGCACCATTACAAAGAACAATTACCGTCAGGTCTGTTTGCCGCAAGGGGCGTTTGTCTTTTTCAACGAGCGCGGCACGGCGCCCGGCTTTGCCGTGCAAAAGGGAAAAAAACGCTACTGCGTTCTGCCCGGCCCGCCCAACGAGCTGGAGTATATGACGGATCACTGCCTGGTGCCCTACCTGCATGCGCTTTCCGGCGAAAGGATCGTCTCGCGCACGCTGCGCTTTTTCGGCATCGGCGAATCGGCCCTGGCCGACGCCCTGCGTGAGATCATAGACGGACAGGGCCGCGTGACCATTGCCCCATACGCGGGCTTTGGCGAGGTAAGCCTGCGCCTGAGCGTAAAGGTCAAGGAGGGCGAGGAAGCAGAGCCCCTGCTGGACGCGGTGCAGGAGAAGATCCTGGCCATCGCGGGCGAATACTTATACGCCGTGGGCGACCAGAAGCTGCCCGAGACCGTGGGCAGGCTTCTGATCGAAAAGAATAAGACGCTGTCCCTTGCCGAGTCCTGCACCGGCGGCATGATCGCCAGCGAGCTGGTGGCCCTGCCCGGCATCTCCTCCGCTTTGCTGGAGGGTATCGTCTGCTACTCCAACGAGGCCAAGATGCGCCGCCTGGGCGTGAGGGAAGAAACGCTCAAGGCCCACGGCGCGGTGAGCGCCGAGTGCGCGCGCGAAATGGCCCTGGGCGAAAGGGCGGCCGCAGGCACGGACTATGCCGTGGCGGTGACGGGCATCGCCGGGCCGGACGGCGGCACGGCGCAAAAGCCTGTGGGCCTTGTGTACCTGGCCCTGGCGGATCAGGATGGCGTGCAGGTAAAGGAGCTGCGCCTTGGCGGCGACCGCATGCGCATCCGCCGCATGTCCATGTTAAACGCGCTCGACCTGCTCAGGCGTGCGCTGCTCAAAGTATAAAAACGTTAAGCATAACTATTCCAATCTTACGACCAGAGGAAAGGTGGAGAAGGACCGGATGGCCAAGAGAGAGACAGCCGCCAAGGCGGTACGCTACAACAAGGAAGCCGACAACGTCGAGGAAAAGAAAAAGGCGTTGGACCTGGCGTTGACCAACATCGAAAAGCAGTTTGGCAAGGGTTCCATCATGAAGCTGGGGCAAAACACCGCCCTGAACGTGCAGGTGATCCCCTCCGGCTGCCTGGAGCTGGATATGGCGTTGGGTGTGGGCGGCATCCCCAAGGGCCGCATCATCGAGATCTACGGGCCGGAGGCCTCCGGTAAGACGACCATGGCCCTGCACATGGTGGCGCAGGCCCAGAAGCTGGGCGGCACCGCCGCCTTTATCGACGCCGAGCATGCCCTGGACCCCGTGTACGCCAAGGCCCTGGGTGTGGACATCGACGAGCTGTACGTTTCCCAGCCGGACACCGGCGAGCAGGCGCTGGAGATCTGCGAGGCCCTGGTGCGCTCCGGCGCGGTGGACATCGTGGTCATCGACTCCGTGGCCGCCCTGGTGCCCAAGGCCGAGATCGAGGGCGACATGGGCGATTCCCATGTGGGCCTGCAGGCAAGGCTGATGAGCCAGGCCCTGCGCAAGCTGGCCGGGATCATCAACAAGACCAACTCCATCTGCATCTTCATCAACCAGCTGCGCGAAAAGGTGGGCGTGCTTTTCGGCAACCCCGAGACCACGGCCGGCGGCAAAGCGCTTAAGTTTTACGCCACGGTGCGCCTGGACGTGCGCCGCACCGAGCAGATCAAAAAGGGCACCGAGGCCATCGGCAACCGCGTGCGCATCAAGGTGGTCAAGAACAAGGTGGCCCCGCCCTTCCGCGTGGCCGAGTTCGATCTGATGTACGGCAAGGGCGTGTCCCACGAGGGCTCCGTGCTGGACCTGGGCGTTGCCAACGACATCATCAACAAGTCCGGCGCCTTCTTCTCCTACAACGGCGAGAGGATCGGCCAGGGCCGCGAAAACGCGCGCCAGTACCTGCAGGACCATCCCGATATTTGCGATGAGATCGAGATGAAGATCCGCCAGGCGCTGACTGCCGTGCCCAACCAGGAGGCCGATGCGGTTCCGGCTGTTTTGCCGGAAACCGATGCGGAGCTGGAGGAGGACGACGGCTTCCTTCCCGAGGATGTATAAGACGTATAGTTAAAAAACAAGAAAGAACAAAAGACGGCAGGGAACGCACAGGCGTCCCCGCCGCCTTTTTATGCAGACAAAACGTGCAAAAACACGCTGATTGCGGCAAAAATCTGACATATTCTGCCAAACAAAACATATTGGCGACGAAACAAAAAGCGGTATTTCGTTAAAATATTTCTGGTTGACACGGCTTGATCACAGCATATACAATAGTAACGATACGACGGTGATCGTTTTGGTGTTTTGTTGCGTTTTTTTATTTTATTATATAATATAAGAAGCAATCGACAATCCCCAGAACGGGCGCGTTTGGGTGTGGGGACGTATTTTCCGCCGCCTGGTTTGGCGCGGTGCGCCTCTGTGCGTGAGTGCCTTAAGGTCATCGTCTGCAGAACGAAACGGTGGTGAACACATTTGCAGACATGGATTTGGATTTTGTTGATCGCAGCGGCTCTCGCTGCGGGAGCAACCGCCGGCGCCTTCATCGGCGCTGACAGAACCAAGAAAAGCATCGAAGAAAAGATCGGAAGCACGGAAGAAGCCATGAAGAAGCTGGTGGACGAGGCCCGCGAAAAGGCCGAGACCGCCAAGAAAGAACGCATCCTGGAAGCCAAAGAAGAAATCCTGCGCCAGAAGACGGAAATGGAAAAGGAAATCCGCGACCGGCGCAACGAGACCCAGCGGCTGGAACGCCGCCTGCTGCAAAAGGAAGAGTTTCTGGACAAAAAGCAGGACAACCTGGAAAACCGCGAGGAAACCCTTTCCCGCATGACCAAGGAGCTGGACAAACGCACCCAGTCCCTGGACGAGCTGGAGCAAAAGCGCCAGCAGGAGCTGGAGCGCGTTGCCCAGATGACCTCCGGCGAGGCCAAGCAGATGATCATCTCCGCCGTCCAGAAGGACGCCTATCGCGATGCCGCCGTGATGGTGCGCGAGATAGAACAAAAGGCGAAGGACGAGGCCGAGAAAAAGGCCCGCAACATCATCTCTTTGGCCATTCAAAAGTGCGCGGCGGATCATGTGGCCGAAACCACGGTTTCCGTCGTTGCGCTGCCCAACGATGAAATGAAGGGCCGCATCATCGGGCGCGAGGGACGCAACATCCGCGCGCTGGAAACGGCCACAGGCATAGATCTGATCATCGACGACACCCCCGAGGCCGTGATCCTTTCCGGCTTTGATCCCATCCGCAGGGAAGTGGCCCGCATCGCCCTGGAAAAGCTCATCAACGATGGCCGCATCCATCCCACCCGCATCGAGGAAATGGTGGAAAAGGCCAAGCGCGAGGTGGATACACAGATTCGCGAGGCCGGCGAGCAGGCCGTGTTCGAAACCGGCGTGCACGGGCTGCACAACGAGCTGGTGCGCCTGCTCGGCCGCATGAAGTACCGCACCTCCTACGGCCAGAACGTGCTGCGCCATTCCATCGAGGTGTCGCACCTGGCCGGCATCATGGCCGCGGAGCTGGGCGCGGACGTTGCCCTTGCCAAGCGCGCGGGCCTGCTGCACGACATCGGCAAGTCCATCGACCACGAGGTCGAGGGCACGCACATCCAGCTGGGCGCGGACCTGGCCAAGAAGTATCACGAGCATGAGCTTGTGGTCAACGCCATCGCCGCCCACCACGGCGACTGCGAGCCCGCTTCCGTGGAGGCGGTGCTGGTAGCCGCGGCCGACGCCATTTCCGGCGCCCGCCCCGGCGCCCGCAGGGAAACGCTGGAAAACTACATCAAGCGCCTGCAGCGCCTGGAGGAGATTGCCAACTCCTTCGAGGGCGTGGAAAAGTCCTTCGCCATCCAGGCGGGACGCGAGATCCGCATCATGGTCAAGCCCGAGGACGTGAACGACAACGGCGCCGTGATCATGGCCAAGGAGATCGTCAAGCGCATCGAGGATGAATTGGAGTATCCCGGCCAGATCAAGGTCAACGTGATCCGCGAGCTGCGCGCAACGGAATACGCCAAGTAAGCAAAAAACGGACATTCAACGCGGGCGGAAGCTTTCCGCCCGCGTTGCGTTTTTTTCTCGGCTTTGGTATACTGAATTGAATCGATTTTGAAGACAAACGGGAGGTTTTTTCTATGGCAAGAGGCGGATTCCCCGGCGGCATGGGCGGTATGGGCGGCAACATGCAGCAGATGCTCAGGCAGGCCCAGAAGATGCAGCAGAGCATCCAAAAGCTCCAGGAGGAGTTGGAGGCGCGCGAGTTTGAGGCCAGCTCCGGCGGCGGCATGGTGACCGTCAAAGCCAATGGCAAAAAGGAGCTCATCTCCATCAAGATCAGCCCCGAGGCCGTGGACCCCGACGACGTGGAAATGCTCGAGGATATGGTGCTTGCGGCCGTGAACCAGGTGCTGCAGCAGGTGGAGGAGACCTCCGAAAAGGAAATGTCCAAGCTGACCGGCGGCAGGGGGATGGGCTTTTAAATGGCAGAACAGATCGAGGCCATGCAGCGCCTTGTGCTGCAGCTTTCCAAGCTGCCCGGCATCGGCCGCAAGAGCGCGCAGCGCCTGGCCTTCCATTTGCTGTCCGGCTCCCTGGAGGAAGCCGAGGCCCTGGCCGGCGCCATTGTGGACGCAAGGCGGCTGGTCAGGCGCTGTCCCGTGTGCGGCAACTATACCGAGGGGGACTTATGCGCCATCTGCAGGGATGAACGCCGCGACAAGAGCCTTATCTGCGTGGTGCGCGACCCGCGCGACGTGGCGGCCATGGAGCGCACCCGCGACTACAACGGCCTGTATCACGTGCTGCACGGCGTGATCTCGCCCATGGAGGGCATCGGCCCCGAGGATATCGCCATCAAGGAATTGCTTTCGCGCCTGGACGGCGTGGAGGAAGTGATCCTTGCCACCAACCCGGACATAGAGGGCGAGGCCACGGCCACCTACATCGCCAGGCTATTAAAGCCCTTCGGTCTGCGCGTCAGCCGCATCGCCCATGGCATGCCCGTGGGCAGCGATTTGGAATACACCGATGAAATCACCCTTTCCCGTGCCATGCGGGGAAGGACGGAACTGTAAGATAAAAGATAAAAGACCTCCGGCAAGCGTTTGCCGGAGGCCTTTTTGCGCTTAGGATCAAACAAGCGGCTTCTGCGCTCTGGTGAGGATGAAGGTGGGCACGTTGCAGTCGTAAAAGGGCCCGGCCTCGTTGGTATCCTCCAGCAGCTCGCAAAGGATAAAGCCGGCCTTGAGCTGGCCGCCGATCTGCTCTTCCAGAGTGTGCGAAAACACCAGGGACATGTCCTCCTCCAGCAGGCGGGCGCGCAATTCTTCATCCTTTAGGGGGTTAAAGGGCAGGCGGTTCACGGGCCCGCCGTCCTCTCCCCAAAAGGCCCAGTAGATGCCGGTGTCCAGCCCGGCCAGAAAGGTGCCACCTGGCTTTAAAACGCGGTAGATTTCGGCAAAAACGGGGTAAACGTCCTCTATGTAGTGGTTGGAAACGGGGTTTACGACCATGTCAAAGCTATTGTCCTGAAAAGGAAGCGGTTCCGTCATGTCGCCCTGGAGCAGGCGGATGGCATAGCCTTCTCTTTCGCTCACCAGGCGGTCGGACTCGATCTGCGTTTTTGATATGTCCATAAGGGTGCAGTCCGCCCCCAGGGCGGACAGGATCGCCATCTGCTGCCCGCCGCCCGCGGCGAGCCCCAGCACTTTTTTTCCGGCGCAGTCGCCGTACCAGGAAAAGGGCGCCTTTCGCAGAGGCGTCAGCGTCATAAGCGCCTCGCCCTTTGCCGCGCGCAGATAGTCCTCGTGCGAAACAGGCTCCATCCAGGGCAGGGCGTACTTTTCCTTCCAGGAACTGATGATCTCGCCGTTTGTGCGCGTATATTTCATTGTGTTGCAGCTCCTATTCCGATTGGTTGGATTTCCGTTGGCCCAAACGGATCAGGGCGGCGTGAGACGAGTAAGTTTCATGGTGCAGCTTGCATCCTTTAAGGCGTGTGGATCGGTTGTTTTTTCCATTTTATCAGCCCGGCGGGGCCCCGTCAACCGCCGCGCGGCGAGCGAAAACCGGGTGCCCGCCGTCACATTTTTGCAGGCCGTTTCGTCTGATGTATATCTGGTAAACGCGCCATGGATTGGATTTGCAATCCTAACTGGGCTGTGTTACACTAACAAATGCAAAAAAGCGCGATTGCCGTCGCTTTTTTAGGAGGAGAACGCATGAAGAAAAAAGGCCTTGCGGTCTTGAATATATTGCTTTTGCTGGCCCTGGCCCTGGGCGTGGGACTCTATGCCCTGAAAAAAGAGAGCGCGCCCGCCGTGCAGAACGTGCAAAGCGACGCTTCCGCGGGCGGCAGCGTTATCCACAGCACGGGCCTTGTTATCTCCGAGCTGATGGTCTCCAACGCCGGCGCGGTGCGCGACGAGGACGGCGACTATCCCGACTGGGTGGAGCTGTTCAACGGCACGGGCGCGGATGTGAACCTGTCCGGCTATGCTTTGTCCGACCGCGAGGACAACCCCGCCAAGTTCCCTCTGCCCAGCACAACGCTTAAAAACGGCGAGTATCGCGTCGTCTACCTTTCCGGCAAGAGCCGCAATGCGGCGGGGAGCAACCTGCACGCGGGCTTTAAGCTCAGCGCGGGCGAAACGCTGTACCTGTTTGCGGGCTCCGCCATCGCCGATCAGGTGGTTGTGCCCAGCCTTGCCCAAAACAGCAGCTACATCCGCACGTCGACCGGCTTTGAGGAAAGCACCCTGTATTCCCCCGGCTTTGAAAACAGCCAGGCCGGCCACGACCAATACCTTTCCAGCTTTGACAAGCGCGGGGAAAGCAGCCTGAAGATCAACGAAATACAGTCCAGCAACATCTCCACCCTGGCGGATGAAAGCGGCCTGTATCCCGACTGGATCGAGATCGTAAACCTCGGCGATACGGCGGTGGACCTTAACGGCTACGGCCTTTCGGACGACGATCTGCAGCCCATGCGCTGGCGCTTCCCTTCCATGCAGATACAGCCGGGCGAGTACGTTCTGGTTTATTGCGACAAGCAAGACCGGATCGATCTGACCCCGCCGCGCGCGAATTTTGGCATTTCCTCCGCGGGGGAAAACATCAGCCTGTATGACAGCATGGGCAACCTGCTGGACCGCGTGGAGCTGCCGGAGCTCAAGGACGATTATTCCTATGCCCGCAAATCCGATGGCAGCTATGAAGCCACGCAGATGCCAACGCCCGGCCTTAAAAATACCGGTGAAAACGGCCTGTCCGTTGCGCAGGAGTTTTTTCGCCTGAATAATAAGGGCGTGTTCATTTCGGAGGTTTTGTCCTCCGCCTCCCAAACGCTGACAAACGGCCAGGCCGTGGACTATGTGCGCGTGCTCAACAACACCGGAAGCGCTGTGAACCTTTCCGGCTACGGCCTTTCCAACAACCCCAAGCGCACGGGCCGCTTCACCTTTCCCGATGTGACGATCGAAAGCGGAGAAGACATCGCCGTGGCGCTGACGGGCACGGATTCGATGGAGCCGGAAAACTTAAGCGCTTCCTTCAAGGCCAGCGCCTCGGGCGAGGCGCTGTATTTGTTTGACGACGCGGGCCTTATGGTCGATAAGCTCTTCGTGCCGGCCCTGCAGACGGACATCGCCTACGACCGCGGCGAAGATGCCTATATCGATAAGGTTTCCGGCGCGGTGTACAAGGGCCTGGTGGATGCGGTTTCCTTTTCGCAGGCGCCCGGGCTGTACGATGGCACGGTGACGCTGGAAATGAGCGTGCCGGAGGGCGCGCAGGTATATTACACCCTGGATTGTTCCGATCCCAGCAGCCGCAGCACGCCCTATTCGGGCCCGATCACGCTTTCCTCCACCACGGTGGTGCGGGCGGTGGCCGTGCGCGATGGGTATTTGAGCCCCCAGCCCACCACCGGCAGCTACATTATCGGCGAAGACCACAGCGTGCGCATCGTGTCCCTTTCCACCGACCCGGACAACCTGTTTTCCGACGAAAAGGGCATCTATGCCAAGGGGCCGGGCTACCAGGAGGAGTTCCCGCACGGCTCTCCCGGCCGCGGCGCCAACTTCTGGATGGACTGGGAGCGGCCCGTGTATGTGGAGATTTTCGACCCCGACGGGCAGATGCTCATCTCCCAGGGCGGCGAGTTCAAGCTCAACGGCCAGTATTCGCGCGCGCTGGACCAGAAGTCCTTTTCTGTGTACGCAAGAAAGGAATACGGCCCGAGCCGCTTTGAGGCGCCGCTGTTCGAAAAGCGCGACTATACATCGTATAAGTCCTTTGTGATGCGCTGCACGGGCCAGGATTACAACCGCGCCCGCATGCGCGACGCGATGATGACCTCGCTCATCCGCGACCACGGCATCATGTACCAGGAGACCGAGGTCTGCGTGATGTATTTGAACGGCAAGTACTGGGGCCATTACAACATGCGCGAGAGGATCAACAAGTGGTCCGTCGCCCAATGGGAAGGCATAGAGGATCAAAACATCATCGACAACATCGATATCTTAAAGGGCAACGGCAACAACTCCGCCCGCGTGCTCAACGGCAGCAACAAGGACTATATGGAACTGATCGACTTTGTCAAAAGCCACGATCTTTCCAACGAGGACAACCTGAAATACGTCACCGATCGGATCGACGTGCAAAACTACTTCGATTACCAGATCGCCGAGATCTTCTGGGTCAATTCCGACAACGGCAACATCAAATATTACCGCATCCCCGGCGGCAAGTGGAAGTGGATACTGTTCGATCTGGACTGGGGCATCAACACGGGCGAAAACAACGGCTATAAGCGCGACGGCTTTCTGCACGTGCTGGACCCCAAGGGCACGGGCGTGAACGACGCCTTCAGCAACGATCTGATCCGCGGGCTGCTCAACAATAAGCAAATGCGCGACCTGTTCATCGAGCGCTGCGCCTATTATGTGCGCGAGGTGTACACGCGCGAAAATATCTATGCCGCCATAGACGAGCTGGAGCAGAAGATGGCCCCGGAGATGGAGGCGCATTACGAGCGCTGGCCGGATCACGGCTCCGTCGCCTCCTGGCAGCGGCACATCGGAAGATTGCGCGAGTTTGCCGACAACCGCACGGGCTATATGATGCAGCACATGAAGGACTGGTTTAACCTGAGCGATTCCCGTATGACGGAGTTGTTCGGCGAAACC
The DNA here is from genome assembly GCA_050309765.1 of Christensenellales bacterium. Taxonomy (GTDB): domain Bacteria; phylum Bacillota; class Clostridia; order Christensenellales; family UBA1750; genus CALWRM01. The sequence goes on along the minus strand of JBNRMU010000058.1, from coordinate 38,562 downwards.
TGGACCAACCGGTAAGCAGGGAGGGTGAAAGAGATGGCGGACAAAAAAGAACCGCTGCGCCACGAGCTCAAATTCCACATTTCGCAGGGCTCGTCGGCCTACCTTTCCCAGGTGCTGGGCCGCACCATGTGGATAGACGAAAACGCGGACGCGCGCGGCGAATACCACATCCGATCCCTGTACTTCGACGACTGCTTCAACACCGCCATGTCGGATAAGATAGACGGCACCCAGCACCGCGACAAATACCGCATCCGCATCTACAACCTGTCCGACAAGGTGATCATGCTGGAGCGGAAGCGCAAGGTGGGCAACTACATCTCCAAGATTTCCGCCCCCATCGACCGCGACCTGGCCGAGCAGATCATCGCCGGCGATACCTATGGGCTGGAAAGGATGAACCACCCCCTGCTGCAGGACATGTTCCGCCAGATGACCACCAAGATGCTGCGGCCGGCGGTGGTGGTGGACTATGTGCGCGAAGCCTTCGTGCATCCGGCGGAAAACACCCGCGTGACGCTGGACAAGCGCTTAAGGACCGGCCTGTTCGGCAAGGACATGTTCGATCCCCGTCTTCCCACCATTCCCTGCCTCAACGAGGAAACGGTGATTCTGGAGGTCAAGTACGACCGCCGCTTTCCGGAGTTCATCCGTCCCATCCTTTCTTCTGTTCCTGCGCAAAGGAGCGCAATTTCCAAATACACCTTTTGCCGGCGCTACGAATTCAATCTTTAGGAGGATAAAGGACTTATGCAAAACGAGATGCTAAGCGCAAGCGATCTGTTTAAAAAATCCGTGCTGGAAGGGTTTTCCCTCACCCGCCAGAACCTGACCGTGCCCACGGTGCTGGTCACGCTCCTAAGCGCGTTTTTGATCGGGCTGTTGATTTTTTACGTCTACAAAAAGACCTATCGCGGCGTGTTGTACAGCCACAGCTTCAACATTTCGCTGATCATGCTGACCATGGTCACGTCCATGATCATCATGTGCATCTCCTCCAGCATAGGGCTTTCCCTGGGCATGGTGGGCGCGCTGTCCATCGTCCGCTTCCGCACGGCCATCAAGGACCCGATGGACACCGTGTACATGTTCTGGGCCATTGCCGCCGGCATCACCATCGGCGCCAACTACGTTTTGTACGCCGTGATCGGCACCCTGATCATCGCGGTGGTGCTGTTTGCGCTGTCGCTGTTTTCCAGCAAGGCCGGCGAAAACTATCTGCTGGTGGTGCACTTTGAGGATCGGGCCAGCAAGGATGTGGCCAGCATCCTGCACAAGGTGCCCCAGATGAAGGTCAAGTCCCGCACGGTCACCCGCGGCGGCGTGGAGGCCACCTACGAGCTGCGCCTGCCCCAGCAGCGCACCAACATCGTGGACGCGCTGCTTTCCGTGCCCGGCGTGCACGACGCCACGCTGGTCGCCTTCCAGAACGAGATCGCCTAAACCTTCAGGCAAAGCATGGCAGGGAGCCTCTTCCAAAGCGGAGAGAGCCCCTGCTTTTTGCATGGGGAGGGGCGCCTTTGCGTCCCGTTCCGCTTTGCCTTGCGTAAAGTGCGGCGCTTCTGGTAAGATTTATAGAAAAGACGTTGCTTTGGAAAGGATGGGAACACTCCCGTGCAGATACAATGGTATCCGGGCCATATGGCCAAGGCGCGCCGCCAGCTTGCGGAAAGCCTGAAGCTGGTGGACGTGGTGGTGGAGCTGGTGGACGCGCGCGCGCCGCTGGCAACCCGCAACCCCGATTTTGACGACCTGTTCCGCGACAAGCCGCGCATCTGCCTGCTGAACAAGGCCGACCTTGCCGACGAGGAGCAGACGCGGCGCTGGGCCCAATGGTACAGGGCGCAGGGCATACAGGCCATCCCCTTTTCCGCCAGCTCCGGCAAGGGGAAGGAAAGGGTGGTGCGCGCCATCGAGGCGGCGGCGCGGCCCGTGGTGGAAAGGTATCTAAAGCGCGGCGTGAAAAAGACCGTGCGCGCCATGGTGGTGGGCATCCCGAACGTGGGCAAGTCCAGTCTGATCAACCGGCTCAAGGGCGCATCCTCCGCCAAGGCGGGCGACAAGCCTGGCGTTACGCGCGGCAAGCAGTGGATCGTGCTGGGCCCGTATCTGGAATTGCTGGATACCCCGGGCCTGCTCTGGCCCAAGTTCGACGATCCCAAGGCCGCGCTGCATTTGGCGTACTTAGGCTCCATCCGCGAGGAGATCATGGACCTGCAGCGGCTATCTTCAAGCCTGCTGGAGGAGCTTTGCATCCTGGCGCCGCAGAGCCTTGCGGCAAGGTATAAGATAGAGGATGTTTCCGCTTCCGGCGACAGCCTGCTGGAAACCGCCTGCCAAAGGCGCGGCTGGCTTTTAAAGGGCGGCGCGTATGACCTGGAGCGCGGCGCACAGATCGTGCTGGACGAATTCAGAGGCGGCAAGCTCGGCCGCATCAGCCTGGAAGGGCCGCCGCAGGAGGAAAATCATGACACAGAGGGAAACGAAGCAGCAACGGCTTTGCCGGATGGTGCAAACGGATAAACGGTATGCAGGCGGCCGCCTGCTGGGCGGCGTGGACGAGGCCGGCCGCGGCCCCTTGGCGGGAGACGTGGTTGCGGCCTGCTGCGTGATGCCCCTGGATAAAGACAGCCTGCTTTTGGGCGTGAACGATTCCAAAAAGCTGTCCGAAAAGGCGCGCGAGGCGCTGTTTCCCCAAATACTGGAAAGGGCGCTGTATGTGGGCGTGGGAAAGGCGAGCGTTGCGGAAATAGAGCAGCTCAACATCCGCAATGCCAGCCGCCTTGCCATGCAGCGCGCGATCGAGCAGACCGGGGCCCAGTGCCTGCTGGTGGACGCGGAGCGGGATTTGGATGTGGATATTCCCCAGGAGGCGCTCATCCACGGCGACGCGCTCAGCTATTCCATCGCCTGCGCGTCCATCGTTGCCAAGGTGACGAGGGACCGCCTCATGCGAGAGATGGACGAGGAATACCCCGGCTACGGCTTTGCTGCCCACAAGGGCTACGGAACGGCGGCGCATGTGGCTGCCATCCGCGAAAAGGGGCCCTGCCCCATCCACAGGCCGCTGTTTTTGCGCAAGATACTGGAAGATAAGCGATGAACACAAGACAGATTGGCAAAAGCGGCGAGGAATTGGCCGCCGCATATCTGGAAAACAAGGGCTATGCGATCCTGCGGACAAACTATGTGTTCGACCACTGCGAGATCGACCTGATCGCGCAGGATCAGGACACGCTGGTGTTCGTGGAGGTCAAGCGGCGCAAAAATGGCCTGCCGCGCCTGAGCGTGGATCGCCGCAAGCAGCAGCGCATCTGCCGCGCAGCCCTTGGCTATGCCCAGACGCAGGAAAAGCTTCAATGCCCCATGCGCTTTGACGTGGTGGAGGTGTTCGACGAAGGCGGACAGATGCGCCTGCACCACATCCCCTATGCGTTCGACTTTATCAAAGGCGGGTATTTTGCATGAAGAAACGGCTTTTATACGGCCTGCTGCTGGCGCTGTGCCTTTGCTGCCTGTTTGCGCCTGCCGCCGCCGAAGGGGAAAACCTGCTTTTGAACCCCGGCTTTGAGGAGGGCTACGACGAGCAGGGCTATATCCTTTCCTGGGGCTACGACGCCTGGGATTTGAGCACGGAAACGAGCGTATACCATCTGGATCCGGACGCGCAGCGCGGCACGGTGGTGTGCATCGAAAACCTATGGGACAACGACGCGCGCGTGGAGCAGCAGATCGCCGTGCGCGGAAACAGCCTGTATAAGTTTTCCGGTTACCTGAAGGCCGAGGGCTTTTCAGAAGACGGCACGGGCGCGAACCTTTCCGTCAAGGATTGCTTTGCCTCCTCGCCGAGCTTTACGGATACGAATGGCCAGTGGGTTTACACCGAGTTTTACGGCCGCACGAGCTGGCTGCAAAAGAGCCTGACCTTCTGCGCGCGGGCGGGCGGCTATGGGTCCGTGAACAGCGGCGCCGCCTGGTTTGACGACCTGAAGGTGGAGCGCGTGACCGCCCTGCCCGAAGGGGTTCAGGCGCAGAGCCTGAAAAAGGTGGAGGCCGCCGTGGTCGAGGAGGAGGGCGGCAGGGCCAACTGGACGGCTTCGTTCATCTTCCTGTGCGCCGCGTTTGCCTGCGCGGCCTATGTGTGCGTGCGCCGCGCGAACGAGTGGCCCGTGCAGGAGGACGCCCTGCGCCGCAAGCTGTTGTTTGGGCTTTTGCTGGCCTTTTTGCTGCGCGCGCTGCTGGCGGTGCTGAGCCCCGGCTACGATGTGGACATGGGGTGCTTCAGGGGCTGGGCCCTTACCATGGCGGAAACGGGCCCCATGGGCTTTTACGATGCTGTGTTCTGCGACTATCCGCCCGGGTATCTGTATGTATTGTGGCTGGTGGGCGCGCTGGCAAGGCTTTTGCAGCTTCCCTACGATTCGGAGCTGTTCGTGCTCCTCCTCAAGCTGCCCGCTCTGCTGGCGGACATCGCTGCCGCGTATCTGATCTACGTACTTGCGCAGGAGTGGACGGGCAAAAAGACCGCCGCCGCTTCTGCCCTTGTGTACGCCGTTTTGCCTGCCGTGTGGCTGGACAGCGCTCTGTGGGGCCAAATGGACGCGGTGCTGGTGCTGCTGATCCTGCTGGTGCTGCATTTTATGCTGCGCAGGCAGATGCTAAAAAGCGCGCTCGTCTTTGCCGTGGCCGTGCTGGTCAAGCCCCAGGCGCTGATGTTTGGCACCATCCTTTTGTGCGGCTTTGTTTCCGATATGCTGGAGGACTGGAAAAAGGGCCTGAAGGCACTTTTGATCTCCATGGTCAGCGCACTGGCGCTGGTGCTGCTGTTGGTCACGCCCTTTTCCATCGGCAGGGGGTTTGCCTGGCTGATCGATAAATACTTGGAGGTTTTGTCCAGCTACCCCTATGCCAGCGTAAACGCCATGAACCTGTTCGGCCTTCTCGGCGGCAACTGGGTGGAGCAGAGCGAAACGGTGCTTGGCCTTTCCTACAGCCTGTGGGGCGCGCTGGGCATGGGGCTGAGCGTTGCCTACGCCTTGTTTTTGTACTTTAGAGCCCGCGAGCGCAGGGCGGTTTTGCCCATGGTCTGCTGCGAGCTTTTGGGCGTGTTCGCCCTTGGCGTGCGCATGCACGAGCGCTATATGTTCCCCGTCCTGGCGCTGTGCCTGCTGGCGGCCCTTGCCTATGACGACCGGCGTCTGCTGCTTGCCTTTGCGGGGCTTTCGGTCACCAACGGCGCCAACATCTTCACCGTTTTGCAAAACGGGCATGTGCTCGCGGAAAACCGCACGATGCAGGTGATCGTGGGGATTTTGAACCTCGCCCTGCTTGCGCTGCTTCTAATCGCGAGCTATCGGGCCGCCGTGCAAAAAAAGACGCTGCCCCTTGCGCGGGAAAAGGGCAAGCTGCGTATCCAGGTGCTGGGCCCCGCCCTGCCCGACGCGCGGCAGGCGGGCGAAAAGCCGCGCTTTACCCGCGCGGATGTTTTGCTGATGGCCGCGCTCACGTTGGTGTATGCGCTCACGGCGTTTTATAAGCTCGGCAATACCTATGCGCCTTCCACCATGTGGGTGGGCGAGCAGGGCCAAAGCGTGGTGCTGGACCTGGGACAGGAAAGGGAGATCGGCCGCTTTTATTACTACGGCGAGATCAACGACGCCACGCTGTGCCTGCGCTTTTCCAGGGACGGGCAGACCTATTCCGAGGAATATGTCCTGCAATCCGGCACCTACGACATGTTCAGATGGAACGTGCGCGAGATGGACGAAACCGCCCGCTATGCGCAAATCAGCATCAGCGCAGGCCCCATGCGCATTTACGAGCTGGCCTTAACGGATGCGCAGGGCACGCCCTACGACCTGACCGTGCCCGAGGACGCGCAGGCCCTTGCGGACGAGCAGTGGATGGTGCCCGCGCGCCCGGGATATATGGACGGCATGTACTTCGACGAGTCCTACCACGGCCGCACCGCCTACGAGCAGCTCAATAACCGCGTCTGGTACGAAAACACCCACCCGCCTCTTGGCAAGGTGTTCATCTCCTGGTCCATCGCCCTGCTTGGCATGACGCCCTTTGGCTGGCGCTTTGCCGGCACCCTGGCGGGCGTTTTAATGGTGCCCGCCCTGTACTACCTGGCAAAGCTGCTGTTCAAAAAGAGCGGGTTTGCCTTTGCCTCGGTGTTCCTGTTCTGCTTTGATTTCATGCATCTGGCGCAGACAAGGCTCGGCACCATCGATTCCTATCCGGTGCTGTTCATCATCTTGGAATTTGCCTGCATGCTGCACTACGCCCATTTGAGCTTTTACCACGAAAAGCTGATAAAGACGCTGGTGCCGCTGTTCTTCTCGGGTCTGTTCATGGGCCTTGGCATCGCCAGCAAGTGGATCGGCGTGTACGCGGGCGCCGGGCTTGCCGTGTTCTTCTTTGCCATCCTGTTTGCGCGCTTTGGGGAATACAGGAAGGCCAGGCAGGCCCTTGCAAAGGGCGGCAAGGATATAGCCTGGGCGCAGAGCATCGTGGAGAAGTTTCCAACGTATACGCTTGCAACCCTACTTTGCTGCCTGGTGTTCTTCGTGGCGGTGCCCATCGCCGTGTACATCGGCTCGTATTATCAGTTTTTGCGCATCGAGGGCAACGGCCTGCAAGAGGTGTGGGCTTATCAGCAACACATGCTGAACTACCACAAGGGCGTATTCCAGAGCCATCCCTTTGCCTCGCCCTGGTACCAGTGGCCGCTGATCCTCAAGCCCATCTGGTATTATTTGGGTGAGTTTGAGCCGGAGGGCATGGTGTCGTCCATCGCCTCCCTGGGCAATCCCGCCCTGTGGTGGCCGGGACTGCTTGCCATCCTGTGGCTTTGCGTGCGCGCCGTTCAGGGCTACGGCAAGACGGACAGGCGCATCTACATCGTGCTGCTTGGCTATTTTATGAACTTCCTTCCCTGGGTGCTGGTGCCCAGGATCACCTTCATCTATCACTACTTTGCCTCCGTGCCCTTCCTTGCGCTGGCCGTGGGGCTGTATCTGGAGGATTTCTATGCCCGGCACAAGTATGCAAAGACCTGGATCGGGCTGTATCTGGCCGTGGTGCTGGCGCTGTATGCATTGTTCTATCCGCTGCTGACGGGCATTCCCATGCCGGACGTGCGCGCACAGCTTTTTGAGTGGCTGCCCAGCTGGCACCTGTTTTAGAGAGAAGGTCCAAAGACGATGAACAAAAAGAAAAAAGCCTTTGCGGCCACGCTTTGGCAGGCGGTAAAATTCGGCCTGGTGGGCGTTGCCAACACCGCCGTGGATTACGGCGTGTACGCGCTGCTGATCCAGCTGCCCTTTTTCCGCACGCACTATCTGCTGGCGCAGATCCTGGGCTATACCTGCGGGCTTGTCAACAGCCTGATCCTAAATAAGCGCTGGACCTTTGCCCAGAAGGAAAGGATGACGCCAAGGCAGCTGATCAGCTTCCTGATGGTGAACCTGGCGGCTCTGGGCGTATCCTCGGGGCTTTTGTATGTGCTGCGCGAAGGGCTGTGCATGAACCTGTACGGGGCAAAGCTTTTGTCCACGGCCGGGTCCGTGCTGGTGAACTTTATCGGCAACAAGTGGATCGTGTTCCGCAAACAAGCGGAAAAATAAACAGATATAAAGCGTTAGGGGGATGGATGCAGATGCTGGCCAGCGTGCTCAGCTACGGACTAAACGGCATCGAGGGCTACCCGATGCAGGTGGAGGTGGACTGCCGCGAGGGCGGCATGCCCTCCTTTGAAACGGTGGGCCTGCCCGGCGCGGCGGTGAAGGAGTCGCGCGAGCGGGTGCGCTCCGCGCTGCTCAATTCGCATTTTCGCTTTCCCTATGGGCCGACCACGGTGAACCTTGCCCCCGCGGATGTGAAGAAAGAGGGGCCGCGCTACGACCTGCCCATCGCCCTGGGGCTGCTGGCGGCCTCGCGGCAGATCCCCATGGAATCGCTTTGCGGCCTGCTGGTGCTGGGCGAGCTTTCGCTGGACGGCGGCCTGCGCCCCATCACAGGCGTGCTTCCCATGCTCATCCGCGCCCGGCAGGACGGCGTTACGCGCGTGCTGCTGCCGGAGCAAAACGCCGGCGAGGCCGCCTGCCTTGACGGCCTTGCGGTCTACGGCGCAAAGAGCATCGCCCAGGCGGCGGCGTTTTTGCGCGGCGAGGAGGAGATCCGGCCCACGCCGACGACCGCCTATGAGGAGCAGCTGCGGGACGCGCCGCCGCAGATGGATCTGGCCCAGGTGCGCGGCCAGTACGCAGCCAAGCGCGCCCTGGAAATCGCCGCCAGCGGCGGGCATAACCTGCTTTTGATCGGCCCGCCGGGCTCGGGCAAGACCATGCTGGCCCGCTGCCTGCCGGGGATATTGCCGCGCATGAGCTTTGAGGAGGCGCTGGAAACCACGCGCATCCACTCCGTTTCCGGCGCGCAGAGCGGATTGATCCTGCAGCGGCCCTTCCGCGCGCCGCACCACACGGCCTCCGCCGCAGCGCTGGTGGGCGGGGGACGGACCGCCATGCCCGGTGAGATCAGCAAAGCGCACAACGGCGTATTGTTCCTGGACGAGCTGCCGGAATTCCCCCGCGCCGTGCTGGAGGCGCTGCGCCAGCCCATGGAGGACGGCACGGTGCAGGTCTCGCGCGTGGGCGCCCAGTGCGAGTATCCGGCCCGGTTTTCCCTGGTGTGCGCCATGAACCCCTGCCCCTGCGGAAACTACGGCTCGCAGGTGAAAAAGTGCCGCTGCACGCCGCAGATGATCGAGCGCTATTTGTCGCGCGTATCCGGCCCGCTGCTGGACCGCATAGACCTGGTGGTGGAGATGGACTTCGTGCCCGCGGAGGAGGCGCTGAAAACCCGCGCCCCGGGCGAGAGCAGCGAAACCGTGCGCCTGCGCGTGGAACGCGCGCGTAAGCTTGCCCGCGAGCGCTACAGGGGCAGCGGCATCTATGCCAACGCCCAGCTGAGCGGCGCGCAGATCGAGACCTATTGCCCCTTGGACGACGAGGCGCGGCGCTTTTTGCAGACCGCGATGGCAAAACTGCAGCTTTCCATGCGGGCGGCCACGCGGGTGCTCAAGCTCTCGCGCACATTGGCGGATATGGAACAGGCGGAGAGGATTTCGTCTTCGCACATCGCCGAAGCCCTGTCGTATCGCGGCGCGGGCGAAAAATACTGGAAGAGTTGACTTAATAAAGGGGGTCGCCGCCGTGACGCGGGAGGATGGGTGCCTGTACTGGCTCACGCTGGTCAAAGGGCTTTGAAACAAGCGCATCGAAAAGCTGGTGGATGTGTTTGGCAGCGCCGGCGCCGCGTTCGATGCGGGCGAAAAGGAATGGGAAGCGGCTGTGGGCCCGGCCCTAGCCGCCGAGATGGGTGCGCAGCACGATCCAAAGAAGCTCAACGAAAACTATCGCCGCCTGCGCGCGATGGGGGTGGAGCTCGTCACACGGGCTCATCCCCAATATCCGTCCCTGCTTTTGCAGACGGAGGACGCGCCCTTTGCCCTGTACGCAAAGGGCGACCTTTCTTTGCTGGAGGCGCCGGCGGCGGCCGTGGTCGGCAGCCGCAATTGCACCCGCTACGGCGAGCGCGCGGCCAGGTATTTCAGCGAGGGCCTGGTCCGCGGCGGCGCGGCGGTCGTCTCGGGCCTGGCGCGGGGCGTAGATTCCATCGCCCAGACGGCGGCGCTGGATGCCGGGGGCAAGTGCATCGCGGTGCTCGGCACCGGCATAGACGTGTGCTACCCGCGCGAAAACGCCGCTTTGCAGCAAAGGATCGCCAAAGAAGGCCTGCTGCTCACCGAGCATGCGCCGGACACGCAGCCGCAGGCCTGGCATTTTCCCGCTCGCAACCGCATCATGGCGGGGCTTTCGCGCGCTGTGCTGGTAGTGGAGGCGGACGAAAACTCCGGCTCGCTCATCACCGCCGGCTGCGCGGTGGACTACGACCGCGAGCTGTTCGTGGTGCCGGGGCCGATCTTTTCGCCGGGAAGCCGGGGCAGCAACCTGCTGCTGCAAACCTGCGCCCTGCCCGCGCTCGCGCCGCAGGACGTGCTCACGGCCATGGGACTGCACGCCCGGCCCTCGGTGTCCGAGGAGACCGCGCACGCCTTGCCGAAGGACGTTACGCCCGAGGAGGAACGGGTGCTCAAAGCGCTGCTGCGCGAGGAGCTTTCCTTTGACGAGCTGGTAGATATGCTCGGTTTTGCACCGGGGAAATTAAATTCGCTCTTGACAACGCTTGAGATGCGGGAAATAATAAGCAAGTCCCCCGGGCGGCGCTACAGCCTTTCGGGACGCTGAATGCAATCAAGTCTAACTTTGGAGGATCTATCATGGCAAACGGATACAAACTGGTGATCGTGGAGTCTCCCGCAAAGGCCAAGACGATCGGAAAATATCTTGGCAAGGGTTACAAGGTGGAGGCCTGCAACGGTCACGTGCGCGACTTGCCGAAGAGCCAGATCGGCGTGGATGTGGAAAAGGGCTTCGAGCCCAAGTACATCACCATCCGCGGCCGCGGCGAGATATTAGAGCGCATCCGCAAGGAGGCCAAGGCCGCCTCCGCCGTGATATTGGCCACAGACCCTGACCGCGAGGGCGAGGCCATCTCCTGGCACCTGGCCGCCATCCTAAAGATAGACCCCAGCACCAAGTGCCGCGTGGAATTTAACGAGATCACCTCCCAGGCCGTCAAAAGCGCCATGAAAAAGCCGCGCGCCATCGACCTTTCCCTGGTGGATGCGCAGCAGGCGCGCCGCGTGATGGACCGCCTGGTGGGGTATAAGATCAGCCCCCTTCTGTGGCAGAAGGTGCGCAAAGGCCTTTCCGCCGGCCGCGTACAGTCCGTGGCAACACGCATGATCGTGGACCGCGAGGCCGAGATCGAGGCCTTTGAGCCAAAGGAATACTGGACGCTCACCGGCAGCTTTGTGTGCGGCAGGCAGCGTTTTGAGGCCCGCTATTTCGGCAAGAAAAACGAAAAAGAGGAGATCACCTCCCGCGAGCAGGCCCAGGCGCTGGAGGCGCAGCTCAAATCGCGCGAGTTTTCCATCGGCAAGGTCAAGTGGGGCGAGAGAAAAAAGAATCCGCCCGCGCCGTTTACCACCTCCAACCTGCAACAGGAGGCCGTGCGCAAGCTCGGCTTCACCACCCGCAAGACCATGCAGATCGCCCAGGCGCTGTACGAGGGCGTGGACGTGAAGGGCAGCGGTACCATAGGCCTGATCAGCTACATCCGCACCGACTCCACCCGCATCTCCACGGAGGCCGTGGCCGCCGCGCGCGAGGTGATCGCCGCAAATTACGCGCCCGAGTACCTGCCGGAAACGCCCAACGTGTTCAAGGGCCGCAAGAACGCCCAGGACGCACACGAGGCCATCCGCCCCACCTATGCCGCGCAAACGCCGGAAAAGGTCAGGGAGTCGCTCACCCGCGACCAGTACCGGCTGTATAAGCTCATTTACGAGCGCTATCTCGCCAGCCAGATGACGCCGGCGGTGTACGATACGCTGTCCTTCTTCGTGGAGGATGCGCAGATGCAGTTCCGCTTTTCCGGACAGAAAAAGCGCTTTGCCGGCTTTACCGCCGTGTATGAGGAAGGTCAGGACGAGCCCGGCGAAAAGGACGTTTCCCTTCCCGATGTAAAGGAGGGCGAAACGGCGCAGATGCAGGCGCTCAGCGCCGAGCAGCACTTTACCCAGCCGCCGGCCCGCTTCACCGAGGCGTCGCTGGTGCGCGCTATGGAGGAAAAGGGTATCGGCCGGCCGTCCACCTACGCGCCCACCATCTCCACCATTTTGTCCCGCGGCTACGTTGCTTCGCGCAATAAAGCCCTGGTGCCGACGGAGCTGGGCGTGCTGGTGACCGAGATGATGAAGGAGCATTTTTCCGGCATCGTGGACGAGCAGTTCACCGCCGACCTGGAGGAAAAACTCGATCGCGTCGAGGAAGAGGGCATGGACTGGCACCAGGTGATCGGCGATTTCTACGGCCCCTTCAGCCAGGAGCTGCAAAGCGCCGAGCAGGCCATCGAAAAGGTGGAGGTGCAGGACGAGGTTTCCGACGTGGTGTGCGACAAGTGCGGCGCACTGATGGTGTATAAGATGGGGCGCTTCGGCCGCTTCCTCGCCTGCCCGAATTTCCCCGCCTGCCGCAACACCCAGCCCATTGTGGAGAAGATCGCCGCGCACTGCCCAAAATGCGGCGGGGCCATCATCCGGCGCACCACCCGCAGGGGCCGCGTGTTCTTTGGCTGCGAAAAGTACCCCGAGTGCGATTATACCTCCTGGGATATGCCGGTGGACGACAAGTGCCCCGTGTGCGGCAGCCCCATGGTCCGGAAATTCGACCGCAAAAAGGACGTCGCCTACAACCTTTGCACAAACGAAAACTGCAAGCACCGCCAGGACGTGGAAACGGAGGAGGCTTAAAGTGAAGGCATGCGTGATCGGCGCGGGTCTGGCCGGCAGCGAGGCCGCCTGGCAGCTGGCGCAGCGCGGCGTTGAGGTGACGCTTTACGAGATGAAGCCTGCGCGCTTTTCGCCCGCCCACCACGTCGAGGGCTTTGCGGAGCTGGTCTGCTCCAATTCCCTGCGCAGCGACAGGCTGGAAAACGCCGTCGGCCTGCTCAAGGAGGAGATGCGCCGCGTGGGCTCTTTGGTGATGGCGGCGGCGGATGCGTCCCGCGTGCCTGCCGGCGGCTCGCTGGCCGTGGATCGGGAGCGCTTTTCGAACCATATCACCCGCGCGCTGACGGAGCACAAGAACGTGACCGTTCTGCGGCAGGAGATGACGGAGATCCCGCGGGACCTTCCCGTGATCGTGGCCACCGGCCCGCTCACGGACGGCGCGCTGCTGGAAAACATCCAGGCCCTGACCGGCCGGGAGCAGCTTTCCTTTTACGACGCGGCCGCGCCCATCGTCTACAAGGATTCCATCGATATGCAAAAGGCCTTCCGCGCCTCGCGCTACGGGCGCGGCGAGGAGGGCGGCGACTATATCAACTGCCCCATGACCAAGGAGGAATACGAGGCCTTTTACAACGCCCTGATTTCTGCCGAGACAGCCCCCGTGCACGGCTTTGAGGACAACAAGGTGTTCGAGGGCTGCATGCCGGTGGAGGTCATGGCCGCCCGCGGGCCGCAAACTCTGTGCTTCGGGCCCTTAAAGCCCAAGGGCCTGATTGACCCAAGGACCGGCAAAATGCCCTACGCGGTTTTGCAGCTGCGCCAGGACGATGCGGCGGACACCCTGTACAACCTGGTGGGCTTCCAGACCAGGCTTAAGATTCCCGAGCAAAAGCGCGTGTTCGGCCTCATCCCGGGGCTGGAAAACGCCCGCTATGCCCGCTACGGCGTGATGCACCGCAACACGTTTATAAATTCCCCCGGGCTGCTGGACCGCTGGTTCCGCCTGAAGGAAGGCCTGTACTTCGCCGGGCAGATGACCGGCGTGGAGGGCTACATAGAATCGGCCGCCTCCGGCCTGGTGGCGGGCGTGGCCCTGGCCCATGAGCTTAAAGGGCAGCCGCGCCCGGATTTCACGGACGAAACGGTGCTGGGCGCCATGGGCGCCTATATCTCGACGCCCAACCGCAATTTCCAGCCCATGAACGCCAATTTCGGCGTGATGGCGGAGCTGCCCAGGCGCATAAAAAACAAGCGCGAAAAGTACGCTGCCATCGCCGAGCGGAGCCTGAAAAGGATCGAAGTGCTCAAACAAACCCTGTAACTTTGCATTGGCGCCCCAAAACGCGGTTTTGGGACGCTTTTTGCTGGGCAGGGAACGGGATAGGTGCTATACTCGTTTTATGGTCATCGTTTTTTGAAACGGGAAAGGAAACCAATGATATGACACAATTTAAAGGAACCACCATACTTGCGGTGCAGAGGAACGGCAAAACGGCCATCGCTGGCGACGGCCAGGTGACGATGGGCGAAACCACCATCATGAAGCACGGCGCCAAAAAGGTGCGCAGGCTGTACCACGACCAGGTCGTGGTGGGCTTTGCCGGCTCCGTTGCCGACGCCTTCGCCCTGTGCGAAAAATTCGAAACCTATCTGGAGCAGTACGCGGGCAACCTGCCCCGTGCCGCCGTGGAGCTGGCACAAACCTGGCGCATGGACAAGGCCATGCGCAAGCTGGAGGCCATGCTGCTGGCCGCCGATAAGGAAAACCTTTTGCTCATCTCCGGCACGGGCGAGGTCATCGCCCCGGACGACGGCGTGTTGGCCATCGGTTCCGGCGGCAACTTTGCCCTAGCGGCGGCGCGGGCGCTTGTGCGCAACACCGATATGCAGCCGCGCGACATCGTGGAGCGTTCGCTTTTGATCGCGTCGGAGATCTGCGTCTATACCAACGACCACATCACCGTGGAAGAGGTATAAAGGCGCGCAAAAACATTTGCACAGCAAGGAGGAGAAGAGATATGGTCCTGACCCCCAGGCAGATCGTATCCGAGCTTGATAAATACATCATCGGCCAACCGGAGGCCAAGCGCGCCGTGGCCATCGCCCTGCGCAACCGCTACCGCCGCTCCCGCCTGCCGGAGGAGATACGCGAGGAGATCACCCCCAAGAACATCCTCATGATCGGCCCCACCGGCGTGGGCAAGACCGAGATCGCCCGCCGCCTGGCAAAGCTGGTGGATGCGCCGTTTTTAAAGGTAGAGGCCACCAAGTTCACCGAGGTCGGCTATGTGGGCCGCGATGTGGATTCCATCGTGCGCGATTTGGTCGAGGTTTCCCTGCGCCTGGTCAAGGACCGCATGGGCCGCGATGTGGAATTGACCGCCGACCAGAATGCGCAGGAGCGCATACTGGACGCGCTGCTGGACCAGGGCAAGGCCAAAAAGTCGCAAAACCCCATCGAAGCCCTGCTGGGCCCCGTGCGCGAGCCCACCGTGCCGCCTGAGGAGGCGGAGCGCCGCAAGACCCGCCGCGAGGAGCTGCGCTCGCAGCTGCTTTCCGGCGATCTGGAGGGCGAGATCATCGAGATCGAGGTGGACGACACGCCCACCGGCGAAACCCTGCCCGGCACGGACGTTTCCATGCAGGACATCATGGGAAGCTTCATGCCCAAGCGCAAAAAGCTGCGCAAGGTCACGGTGCTGGAGGCACGGCGCATCCTGCGCGCGGAGGAGACCTCCAAGCTGATCGATCTGGACGCCGCCACCAGCGAGGCCGTGTACCGCGCCGAGCAGGACGGCATCATCTTCCTGGATGAGATCGACAAGATCGCCGGCCGCGCGCAGACGGGCCAGGCCGACGTTTCCCGCGAGGGCGTGCAAAGGGACATCCTGCCCATCGTGGAAGGCTCCACCGTGAACACCAAATACGGCCCGGTCAAGACCGACCACATGCTGTTCATCGCCGCGGGCGCTTTCCATGTGGCCAAGGTGACCGACCTGATCCCGGAGCTGCAGGGCCGCTTCCCCGTGCATGTGGAGCTGGCGCCCCTGGGCAAGGAGGAGCTAAAGCGCATCCTTACCCAGCCGGAAAACGCCATTTTGAAGCAATACGCCAAGCTCATGGCCGTGGACGGCGTTTCCATCGAGTTTACGGAGGACGCCCTGGACGAGATGGCCGAGATCGCCGTGCAGGTGAACGAGAACCGCGAAAACATCGGCGCGCGCCGCCTGCACACCCTGATCGAGCAGGTGCTGGAGCAGGTCGCCTTCACCGCCGGCGAAAACGGCGAGGAGCAGGTCACGATCGACCGGGACTATGTGCGAAGGCAGCTCAAATCCATGGTGCGCGAGATCGACGTTTCCGCCCAGATCATCTGACAAATCCCCGCAAATACAAACCCCTGTTTTCCCTTTTCCGGGAAAAACAGGGGCTTTTTTTGTGCTTAAATCTTGGCAGGAGAAAGGAGAGTGAAACCATGATCTGGAGAAAGGAAAACGGCGCGCCGGCCCCTAAGGAGGCGATGTGCTTTGCGCTGGAGGCGCAGCGGCGCTTTTCGGTACCTGCGGGCATCCTGCTTGCCACGGCGGAGTGCGAGAGCGGCTTTCGCCTTGGAGTCGTGTCCGGCGCGGACGCGGTGGGGCCGATGCAGTTTTTGCCCCGCTACAAGGCGGACTATGTGCGCTACGCCGGCTTTGACTTCGACTTGGAAGGCTGGGGGGCGATCCTGGGCGCGGGGGCGGTGTTTGCAAGGTATGCCAAATGGGGAAGACAGCGGCACGGCCTTTGCGGCGAAGATATGTGGCGCTACGCCCTTTCCGTGCACCGCTACGGGCAAAATAGCAAGACCTGCCTGAACTTTGCCAACAAGCGCGTGCGGGATGTGGAAAAGCACATGCGGCGCAACGGCCTTTGGTATGCGATCCGGGATGAGCTGCCGCAAAGGGCGGCCGATTGGGCGCTGGAAAAGCGCGGCTGCCGCTACAGCCAGGAAGAACGCATGGCGCCCGACGCCTTCGACTGCTCGTCCCTGGCGGCGCGGGCCTATGCCGCGCAGGGCGTAAGCCTCAGCGCGCCGGCGCCGGTGAGCTGCCGCCTGGTGTACGAGGACTGCTTTCGCCTGCTCTGGCCGGAGAGCTACGATCAAATCGGCAGGCGCCTGGGCGGCAAACAGGAGCTTTCCCTGGCGCAGGAGGCGGGCGATTTGCAATTCCTCTGCACGGACAAGGGCACGTCCCGCAAAAACAAAATCACGCACGTGGCCGTCGTTTTGGACGAAAAAAGCATCGTTCACGCCCGCAGCGCGCGCTACGGCGTGTGCGTAAACGAGCGCGAACTGTACGCGGGCCGCGTCTGCGCCCTGCTTCGCTATGATCCGAACGTCCCGCTTCAAAAGGGCATGCGGGGCGCGCGCGTGAAAAAGCTGCAGCAGGCCTTGTGCGCGGCCGGCGAAAAGATAAAGATCGACGGCGTATTCGGCGATAAGACGCAGGCGGCGCTTTTGCGCCATCCGGAGGAAATAACATGCTGACGCTGGACATCGGCCTGCTCGCGGGCGTCTGCGGGCTGCTGGGTAGCCTGGGTGCCGTGGCGGCGCTGATCTATCGGCTGCTGTCGCGTTTTGCCGCCGTGGAAAAGCAGACGCGGGAAAACCGCGGCGATATCCGCGTGATGTATAAGGCATTGTTCGCCTGTTTGGACGGCTTAAGGCAACTGGGCTGCAACGGCGAGGTGAACCGCGCCCTAAAGGATATGAAGAACAAACTGATCGACGAATAAAAAAGGAGATGCATAGTATGAAAATCGACTGGAAACGCAAGCTGTCTTCCCGCAAGTTCTGGATGGCGCTGTCCGGCCTTGTCGCCGCGCTGCTCCTGGCCTTCGGCGCCGAGCAAAACACCGTGAGCCAGGTCACGGCCTGCATCACGGCCGCCGCCTCCGTGGCCGCCTACATACTGGGCGAGAGCCTGGTGGACGCCGCGGGCGCACGGCAGGACGACGAAGACGAATAAAGACGGACGTGGGCCGGCAGCTTTGCCGGCCCGCGTTGATATTGCAAAGACCCGCATGTTACAATAAGGTATGCTTTACAAAGAAAGGGTGATCCGCATGAGGAAAGCGATTCGTTTTTATGCACAAAAGGGGAGGATGAATCAAAAATAGTCCTCCCACAAACAAAACGGAGGATAGTATGCACAGTTTGAACTGGATCGATCCAAACGAGTACGACTTCAACTGCATGCTGCTGATGGAAGGCTTTCAGATCGACCTGATCCTTTCCATCGAGGATGAAGGCTTTCGCGCGGCGCTGGCCGATGCGCTCCGGGCGCATCCGGCGGTTAGCTGGTATTTTGCCCACCGCCTGCCGCAAAAGGCGGCGCTGGTGGGGGAGCTGGTCCGTGCCGGACGGGATGCGGCGGATATCCGCGCTGCGGAGCTGACCGTGCTGGACGGCGTGCAGGACTTTGTGATCTACACCACGCCGGAGCAGGTTGAAAGCAAGTGCGACTGGGTGTACGGCTGGAACGAGCAGCGCCTGTACGAGCTGGCCGACTTTGCCGGCAGGATCGTGCTGGATGTGGGCAGCGGCACGGGCAGGCTGGCCTTTGCCGCGGCCAAGCGGGCAAAATTCGTCTGCTCCTGCGAGCCGGTGGAAAGCCTCCGCCGCTTTCAGCGCCAAACGATCCTGCAAAAGGGAATTGCCAACATGCGGGTCGGCGACGGCCTGTGCACGCAGCTGCCCTTTCCGGACAACAGCTTTGACATCGCGATGAGCGGCCACGTGCTTGGCGACGACCTGGACAAAGAGATCGGCGAGCTGAGCCGCGTGGTCAAACATGGCGGCTGGCTGCTGGACTGCCCCGGCGACCAGAAAAGGCACACGGCTCAACGCGAGGAGCTGAAGGACAGGGGATGGGAGGAGCTTGCCTACATGGGCAGCTTTGGCCAGATGGTCTATCGCTACCGCAGGCAGGTGTTCAAGGACTAGGCCAGCAACAAAACCACATATAAAGGGGCGTTCCCGCTTTGGGAACGCCCCTTTTGACTGTCATAAAGACGATTCAGCGCCTGCATTCGTCACGGATGCTCGCGTCGATAGGCATCATACCACTGCTGCACGATTTCCAGCGGGTGCTGGACGATCGCGGCGGTTTCCTGCACGGTATGGCCGGCAACAAATTCGCGGAATGCCACGCTTTGCATGCTCTCTCCGATCTCGATGATGTGCCCGTTCGGGTCAAAAATACGAATAACGCGCTGACGCCACGGATGCTGCTTTAAATCGTGCAAACGCTCCACCTCCGGATGCGCGTCCAGCAGCTTTACGAACGTATCGATGTCCTCGGTCTCAAAGTAGAGCTCCATATTGTACGGTTTGAATTGCATTCTTTCCTTGGGAAACTCGCACAGCTTATCAAAATCCAGCTGCAGGCAAAGGCCGCAGGTCAGGATCTTGTTCGCACCCAGATCCAGGGCGACCTCCTGGCCGAACAGCTCCTTATAGAATTTAAGCGATCGGTCCATATCGCAAACGGCAAGCAATGTCGTGCTGAATTTCATTTTGCATACTCCTAAAAATCATTGCTTTATTAGGTAAACAAGGGGCGTTCCCGCTTTGGGAACGCCTTGTTTTTGCTTGTGCGGTGCGCCTGTTATCAGGCAAGCTTGTCCGCGTACCAGGCGGCGGCCGCGTCCAGGGACTCGGCGCTGTAGGGATTGGCAAGACCGGCTTTTACGGCTTCGTTCACGGGGCTGCCATAGTTGTAAACGCTGAGCATCACTTCGTACAGCGCCTGCGCTGCCTCGGGGTCTTTGTCGCCCAATATGCCGACCTGCACGCCCGCAAGGCCGCCCAGCAGCTGGGGCGCGTAATAGGCGGTGCCCATCATCATCGGCTCCAGGGCGTAAACCTCGCGTGCGGTAAGCGGCAGGCCGTAGGCGGTGGAAAGCTCGGCGGCCAGGTCGTTCACGGCGGAGGCGGTGACCGTTTCCATCTCATAGAAGCGGTACAAAAGCTCATAGCGCATGGCGGCGCGGCAGATATCCTCCAGCAGCAGGCGGTCGTATTCGTGCTGCACGGCGGCGTTTTCGCCGTACACGGCGGAAAGCTCGCCCTTTATAAGCTGCTGGAAGGCGGAAACCTGCGTACAGTCGGAAAGCTGGGCGGTGCTGACGGCCCACTGCTGCGAGGGGATGACCATATCCCGCGCCATGGCGCCGAGCAGGCCGGTCACGATGGGCAGATCGGCGAACTCGCCCGCGACGCGCGCGCGGCCAAAGGAGGCGTCATATTGGTACAGCATATAGGAGTAGCGTTCGGCCTTGCCGTCTTCGGCCACGGGAACGACGGTCAAAAGGTTATGATCCAGGCAGTAGCTAAGGTCATCGCGGTAGGGAGCGGGCAGGCGCGCGATCAGCTCGGGCAGGGCCTGCTGCCAGCCTTCGCTGTCCAGCGCCTGCGGCAAAGAAGCGGCGGGCGCGGCGGCGGCCAGCACGGGGCAGAGCTTATCGCGCACCAGCTGGGCCAGCTTTAACACATCCTCCGGCGTATAGGGGATGTTGTCGCGATTTTGAAAGCAGAAGGAAAGATAGCTGTCGTAGCCCATCTGCTCGGCGATGTCCCGGCGCAGCACCAGCGCCTCCTGCATCAGGGCGGCAAGCTCCTCGTCCGGCTTGTCCTCCTGCAGAGCCTCGTAGATGTCTTGGCGGGAATTGAAAATGGCCTGCGTCAACTCCTGACCGTTGTCCGTGGTGGTGGGGTAGGAGCTGCGGATCTTGGTGGGCGTGCTGGCGCCGGCGGAAAACTCCTGCACCAGGACGCTGCCCCACTCCTTTTCGCGGATGGCGGTCCAGGCCCGCTGATCGCTGGTGACAAGGAAGTCGTTGAGCAGGTTCGTGATCTCCTGCTGGTACAGGGCCAGGTTGCCGCCGTCGTCGGCGATGAAGCTGGCGATGCCGTAATCGCCCAGCACATACACAAAGCCCGCGTGCAGGAAATCCTGATAGGCAGCGCGCTGGGCGTCGATATCCTCCGCCTCCTCGATGCGGGTGATCTGGTAGTTGAGTTCAGGCACGACGGCGCTGCGGGAGGCAAAGCTGGGCAAAAGCTTGTTGCCGTCGAGCGTATCGGGGCGCGTGCCGTCCGGCCGCCCCTCCAAGGAAGCGCAGCCGCAGAGCGCAAGCGGAAGGATCACCAGCGCCAGCAGCAGTGCGAGCAGTTTTTTCATGGGTGTTTGTTCCCCCTTTTTTTCGGGCGGCCCTTACAGAATGGGCAGCAGTTCTTTAAGATGTGAAAGCAGCGTTTCCATCTGCTCGCGCGTGCCGATGGAGATGCGCAGGTAGTCCTCGATCCCCGGCGCGTCGAAGCGGCGCACGAACACATCCCGTTTTTTCAGCGCCTCATAGATGCGTTTGCCGGGTACGCGCGCATGGCGAAGGAAGACGAAATTTGTGTGCGAGGGGTTGGGCTCAAAGCCGAGCTTCACGGCCTCGTCGTGGAAGAATTCGCGTGTTTCGATGATCTTTTCCACGCAGGAGGCAAAGTATTCCTCGTCCTTCAGCGCGGCGGAGGCGGCGGCGATGGCCAGCCTGTCCAGGGGATAGGAGTTGAAGCTGTCCTTGGCGCAGCGCAGGGCTCCGATCAGCTGCGGCTGGCCCAGGGCATAGCCCACGCGCAGGCCGGCCAGGGAATGGTCCTTGGAAAGGGTGCGGGTCAGGAGCAGGTTGTCGTATTTCTCCAGCAGTGGCCGCGCGCTCTGGCGGGCGAAGGCGGCGTAGGCCTCGTCCACGATGAGCAGGTTGCCGCGGCTTTTAAGCGCCCTTGCCATCTCCTCGATGGTCTCCAGTGGCAAAAGCCTTCCTGTGGGGGCGTTGGGGTTGGCGAGGATCACGTGGTGGCTGCCGTCAAGAAGCGCGTCCACGTCGATATCCAGCCCCTTCATGGGCACGCGCACATAGGGCGTGGAAAACAGGGCCGAAAACACCGGATAAAACGAATAGGTCAACTCCGGCATGTACAGCGGCTGCTGTTCGTCCACAAAGGCGGGAAAGCACAGGGCCAGCACCTCGTCCGATCCATTGCCGGCAAAGACCCAGTCCGCGGGCAGCTGCTCGCGCTCGGCGATGGTTTGAAGCAAGGTCTCCGCGCTGATCTGCGGATACAGATTCAGGCGCGGGATCTCGTCTAAGATGGCCTGCGTCACCCAAGGCGAAGGAGGAAAGGGGTTTTCGTTGGTGTTGAGCTTGATAAAGGAGGCGGACTTTGGCTGGTCGCCCGCCGTATAGGGCGTGATGGATAAAATCTTTTTGCTTAAATACGCCATTGCGGTCCTCCGATCAAGAATGAAAAGAAAAGTTTCTGAAACGCAACCTTATCATACCACACAGGGGATAAGGACAAAAGCAAAAGAATTATGAACGCAAAGGGCGCAGGGAGCGCAGGATATCCTCAAACAGCCGCTGCGCGTCCTTTGCCATGGGCCCCTCCGCCGGGGAGTAGACCAGCACGGATATAAGGCGGCCATTTTCCAGTTTGATGCAGGCCGCGGTTAAGGCGCGCGCTTCGCCCGCGAAGCGGTGCGCATAGCGGCGAAGGGTATAGGCGTTGTCGGCAAAGCTTTGGTAGCTGTCCGCAGAGGTCTCGCCGCCGGGGTAAAAGTCCGTCAGCTGGCGCATGCAGGCGTCCAACGCGCCTTTTTTGCTGCCGGCATAGCCGGAAGCGTCCTCCACCAGGCAGAAGGCGGTCTCGCTCAAACGCAGGGTGCAGGCGGCAACGCCCGTATCGTCGGCAGGCTTTGGGATCGGCGCTTCCTGCAAGAGGCCCGGTTGGTATAAAAAGCAGACGGAAAGTTCGGACGATTCCAGAAGCGCATGGCTCTCTTCACCCTCCGCCGGGGATGCAAACGCCGCGGACAGCTCCTCCGGCGGCAGATCGCTTTGCGGATACACGGCCAGGCGGCAGCCAAAGCCTGCGCCGCCTTCCGTTACCCAGGCCGTATGCTGCCTTCCGTCCAGGGTAAAGTCCAGGGCCAGGACAGGAGCCGACGAAAACGCCGTTTCGCGCACGGACACAAGGCGCGCATCCTCATGATAGGCAGTCAAAAGCGCCTGCGCATGTGCGGCCGCATCGTCCAGAGAGTAGAGGGGGTACTCGCCCGCAAAGGCAAAAAAGCGCGCGCGACCGGATTTGGGTACAGGGGTCTGCACGGCAGGGGCTGGCGTTTGCACGGGCGCAGTGGCAGAGGGCGCAGTGGGCGCCGCCTGCGCGGGTACGGGGGCCTGCGCCTTCCAGGCCGAGGAAGGGCTGGGCGCGGCGGACAAGGGGGTATCTACAGAGGCAAAATGCCGCCAGACAAAGGGCAGCGTCAGCAGCGCCAGCGCGCATACGACGGCAAGGCACAGCCAGGGCCGGCGAAAAAAAGCGCCGATGCGGATCAGCCATCCGGGCGTTTGACGCATGCGCATCCTCCTCCTTTGCGTAAGGTACCGCCTGCTATTTGGCCAGCGGCAGCCACGGGCAACGATACCTAAATAGTAGAAGCTGCGCCCTTTTTCGTCAAGACGGCGCGTAGATTTTCGTCGCGATGGCAATGCCGTTAGCACTCTTTATGTGAGAGTGCTAAAAAGTGCTTGACAAACCCGCGGGCCGTGTTACTATGGTGTATTGGATATGATTTCAAGTTTATCCGGAAGGAAGGATCAAATATGGAAAAAGGTCAGCTTTCCATTCATGCGGAAAACCTGTTGCCCATCATCAAAAAATGGCTGTATTCAGATAAGGATATATTCGTGCGCGAGCTCATCTCCAACGGCTGTGACGCCATCAAAAAGCGCCGCACCATGGGCCGGATGGAGGACGAGACGCCCCAAATCGTGGTGGACGTGAACAAAGAGGCGCGCACCCTGTCCTTTACGGACAACGGCGTGGGCATGACGGATGAAGAGGTCAAAAAGTACATCAACCAGGTAGCCTTTTCCGGCGCCAACGACTTCCTGGAAAAGTATAAGGACAACCACGAGCAGCTGATCGGCCACTTCGGCCTGGGCTTTTACTCCGCCTTTATGGTGGGCGGCCGCGTGCGCATCGAGACGCTTTCCTGCCAGGAGGGCGCCGGGGCCGTGGCCTGGGAGAGCGACGGCGGCATGGAATACGAGATGGAGCCGATCGAAAAGGATGCGATCGGCACGCGCATCACCCTGTTCGTCAACGACGAATCCGACGAGTTCCTGGATAGCGCCCATGTGCGCGAGACCATCGAAAAATACTGCGCCTTCATGCCCGTGCCCATCTTTTTGAGCGTGAACGGCGAGCTTGTGACCGAGCACGTGCACGACCATGACCACGAAGAGGGCGAAGAACACGAGCATGTGCACGCGCCCGTGCAGCTGAACACCACCGAGCCGCTGTATCTCAAAGCGCCCAAGGATGTGACGGACGAGCAGTACAAGGAGTTTTACTATTCCACCTTCCGCCAGTTCGACGAGCCGCTGTTCTGGATCCACCTGAACGTGGACTATCCCTTTAATTTAAAGGGCATTTTGTATTTCCCGCACCTGAGCAACCAGCTGGGCCAGTACGAGGGCCAGGTAAAGCTGTACGCCGGCCAGGTGTTCGTTGCCGACAATATCAAGGAGGTCATTCCCGAATTCCTGCTGCTTCTGCGAGGCGTGATCGACTGCCCGGAGCTGCCGCTGAACGTGTCGCGCTCCTTCCTGCAGAACGACGGCTACGTGCGCAAGCTGTCTGATTACATCACCCGCAAGGTGGCGGAAAAGCTGTTGTCCCTGTTCAAGAACGAGCGCGAGCAGTACGACAAATACTGGGACGACATCCATCCCTTCATCAAATACGGCTGCCTGCGCGATCATAAGTTCTACGACCGCGTGAAGGACTGCCTGGTCTATAAGACCGTCAAGGGCGAAAGCTTTACCCTGACAGAGCTGCTGGACCGCGCCAAGGACAGCCACGAGAACAAGCTCTACTACTCCCAGGACAAGGATCGCCAGCTCGCCGCCTTAAAGCTCTACGAGGGCGTGGATGTGCTGGTGATGGGCACCGCCATAGACGTGGCCTTCATGCAGATGATCGAGGGCGAAAACGCACCCCTGCGCTTTGCCCGCGTGGACGCCGAGCTTTCCGATGCGCTCAAGGGCGAGGGCGGGCTTTCCGACGAGGAGCAAAAGAAGCTGTGCGATCTGTTCGCCTGGGCGCTGGACGAGCAGAGCCTCAAGATCGAAACGCAGGCCCTGAAGGACACGGAAACCTGCGCCTTCATCCTGCAGGATGAAAACATGCGCCGCTATGCCGAGGCCATGCGTCTTTGGCAGGGAAACGGCAATATGCCCGTCTTCCCCGTGGAGCAGACGCTGGTGCTGAACAGCGCCAATGGCCTGATTAAAAGCCTGGCATCTGCCGCGCAGGATGAGGACAGCCGCGAAATGTGCAGGGAGATACGCGATCTGGCCGAGCTTTCCCTGCAGCCCCTGGAACCCGAAAGGATGAACGCCTTCTTGCAGCGCACGTTAAAGCTGCTGCAGGGACGCAAATAACCCGCGCAAGGCGCATACACACCGCTTAGGAGGGAAAAAGGCATGGCTTGGGAACAGATCCTTCTGATCGTTCTGTCCGCGCTGGTCGTGGTGCTGCTGCTCCTGCAGATCGCCACGCGCCGCGCCATGGAAAGGCAAAGGGGCGTTTCCAAAGAGCTGCTGGATCCCCTGCTCACATTGCAAAAGGCGCAGCTGGACTCCATCGACAGGCACCTTTCCCTCAGCCAGAGCCAGTCCGGCCGCCAGCTGATGCAGATGGAGCAGTCGCGCCAGGAAATGCAGCGCGTGCTGGAGCTTTTGCGCCGCGAAAACGCCGCCCAGCTGGACGAGATGCGCACCCTGGTGGATACAAGGCTTTCCGGCCAACTGCAGCAAAGGCTGGATTCCAGCTTTTCGCAGGTGAGCAGAAGGCTTGAGCAGGTGTATGTATCCTTGGGCGAGATGCAGCAGCTTGCCAAGGGCGTGGGCGATCTAAAGCGCGTGCTTACCAATGTCAAAAGCCGCGGCGTGTTCGGCGAGGTGCAGCTGCATGCCCTGCTGGAGGAGGCCTTTGCCCCCCAGCAGTACATCAAAAACGCCCAGGTGAAGGCCGGCAGCCAGGAGCGGGTGGAGTTTGCCATCCGCCTGCCCCTGCGGGACGGCGAGCATATGCTGCTGCCCATCGACTCCAAGTTTCCCCAGGAAAGCTACGCTGCCCTGGTCGCCGCCCAGGAGAAGGGCGACGCGGCCGCCGCTCAGGAGGCGGAAAAGGCCTTTTTGCTGGCCCTGCGCGTGGAGGCGCGGCGCATCCGCACCAAATACATCAACCCGCCCGTGACCACCGATTTTGCCGTGATGTTTTTGCCCACCGAAAGCCTGTACGCCCAGGCCCTGCGCCAGGGCGCGCTGGTGGAAACGCTCAGCAGCGAACAAAGGGTGGTGCTGGCCGGGCCCACCACGCTGCTGGCCCTGCTCAACTCGTTGCAGATGGGCTTTGAGTCCGTCGCCATCGAGCGGCGCTCGGCCCAGGTGCTGGAGCTGCTCTCGCAGGTGCGGCGCGAGACGGACGTGTTTCTGGACGCCCTCACCAAGACACAGCTCAGGTTGCGCCAGGCCAGCGAGAGCGTGGACGAGGCTGCGCGCCGCAGCCAGGCCCTGCGCGGCAGGCTGGACGGCCTCAACCGCCAGATGCCCGAGGAGTAGGTTTTGCGCATAAAAAAGGATTTTTGTACACGGGTGTCGAAAAATACCTTGTGCAATGTTAAATCAAAGTAAAAAGCATTGCCGAATGGAAGAATTTGCAGGGCAGGGATCGTCTATCCAGTGTAATGGGTGCGGCACCTTTGCCCTTTTTGAAACAGGGAGGTGCAGCAAACCCATGAAAAAAGCCATCATCACCATCGGACGCCAATATGGCAGCGGCGGCCGCGCCGTCGGCCGCATGCTGGCCGACAGGCTGGGGATCCCCTTTTACGACAAGGAATTGATCGAGCTGGCCGCCAAGGAGGGCGGCATGAGCCCCGAGGTCTTTGAGCGCGTGGACGAAAAGCCCACCAGCAGCCTGTTGTATTCGCTGGCCGTGGGCTCCGCCTCCATCGGCAGCATGCAGTATATGCAGCAGGCCGAACTGCCCTTGAACGACAGGCTGTTCATCCTGTCCTCCGGCGTGATCCGCGACCTGGCCCGACAGGGCTCCTGCGTGATCATCGGCCGCTGCGCCAACTACATTTTGCGCGAGGATCCTGCCCTGTGCTCGGTGTTCGTGCACGCCTCCCTGTCAAAGCGCATCGAGCGCATCACGCGCCTGTATGAGGTGCCGGCGGACAAGGCCGAAAGCACCATTGCCCGCATGGACAAGCAGCGCAGCAACTACTACGGCTATTACACCGGCAAGACCTGGATGCAGATGGACAACTACCACCTGTGCCTGGATTCGGGCCTGCTCGGCGTCGAAAAAACGGTGGATGTGATCCAGGCCTACGTGGCCGCCAGAAGGGAAGAGGCCTAAAACGCCTGCCATTCCCCATCCCTGGGCGGTCGGGGCTCTGGTTCCGCCCGGGAAACGGAGTTATTTACCCATGAAAAAGACCTTTTTGATTTTGCTTTTGTGCTTTGTCCTTCTGCTTTGCGCCTGCCAGAGGCAGGAGCCCGGCGACAGGCAGGCCCAGCAGCCGACGGCCGTCCCCGCAACGGCTGCGCCCACGCAAAGCGCCGCCGCACCCGCGGCGTCCGTTTCGCCCGCGCCGAGCGCCTCCGCGCAGGCAACGCCCCAGGCGCAGACGCCCGAGGCGGAGCCCTCCGCGTCGCCGGCGGCGGAAAGCCCCGTCGATCTGCAAAAGGCCGCGCCCCTTTTCAAGGCGGTGGCCGAAACGTTGGTGGTGGACGGCGACATGCGCTTTAAGCGCTATCCGGACCCGGCCCTGGTGGACGCGGTGCTGGCCCGCCTGCTGCGCGATATGGGCCAGTCCGACCGCTATCACATCGCGCCGCTGGATTCGAAAATAGCGGTCTATATCGACGCACAGAGCGTCAAGACCCTGTATGCCGATTGTTTCTCCGAGGGCGAGTTTGCCGGCCTGCCGGAAAAAGGCTACGGTGAAAAGAAGAACGACGGCGGCATCCAGTTCGCCCTGCCGGACAACCGCGATCTGCAGTTTTCCGTGCAGCTTAATAAATGGCAGGCCCTGCAGGAGGAAAACTATTACGAGCTTGCCTTTACCCTGGACTGGGCCTATCCCGAGGATGCGCAGGCGACAAACGGCGGCGGTTTCAAGTGCTGGGTGAAGAAGAACGACGATTCGCCCTACGGCCTGGGCCTGGCGCTGCTGGAGCCCCAGGTGGCCCTGCGCCCGGGGGACGATTTCGGCTCGCATCCCGCCCGCGATGTGGAACAGATCATGCCCATGCTGCACGCGCTGGCCAAGGCCTGCGTGCTCACAGGCGACGGCTTTACGCAAAAGCCCTCCGATACCTTCGCCTTTGAGGCGGCGTACGCGCTGCTCAACAGCTACGGCGGCGATTTCGGCCTGGATGCTTCCAACGCCTCCGCCAAGGTTTCCAAACAGATGATGGACAGCGCCATGGCTGCCCTGTTTGGGCCGGAGTATAAAACGCCCGCTTCCGTGCCCTCCGCCCTGCGCGGGCGGCTGCAGGGCGCCTCTTCCGGCTATAGCCTGAAGTTTACCAAGGAGGAGACCACGCCCATCTTTACCGATTACGCCGTGCTTTCCAACACCACGGAGTGGATCACCCTCTCCCTGCGTTCGGGCGAAAAGACCGAGGCCAGCCCCCTGGAGTATCTCGGCAGCACGCGCGTTGCTGTGGCCATCGGCGAAAACCTGCCTTACCGCAACCGCTACGCCGTCGATGTGAATTATACCCCCGAGCGCAACCAATAAACAAATAAGGAGAACGCCTTTCGTGACCAAACTCATCTCCTGGAACGTGAACGGCCTGCGCGCCTGCATGGGCAAGGGCTTTGCCGATTTCTTTGAGGACAGCGATGCCGACATCTTCTGCCTGCAGGAAACCAAATTGCAGGCCGGCCAGCTGGACTTTGCGCCCAAGGGCTATACTTGCCTTTGGAATTACGCCGAAAAAAAGGGCTATTCCGGCACAGCGGTGTTTTTGAAGGAAGCGCCGCTTTCCGTGGCCTACGGGATGGAGCCCTTTATGCCGGATGCGGAGGGCCGTCTCATCACGGTGGAAACAGAAGGGTTTTTCCTCATCTGCCAGTACACGCCCAACGCGCAGGAGGGCCTAAAGCGCCTTTCTTACCGCATGGATTGGGAGGACGCCTTCCGCGCCTACATCGCCCATTTGCAAAAGACCAAGCCCGTGGTCATCTGCGGCGACCTGAACGTGGCCCACAACGAGATCGACCTGAAAAATCCCGCCGCCAACCGCGGCAACCCCGGCTTTTCCGATGAGGAGAGGGAAAAGTTCGGCCGGCTGCTCGAGGAGGACGGCTTGCTCGACAGCTACCGCACCCTGTATCCGGACAAGGCCGACGCCTATACCTGGTGGTCCTACCGCATGCGCGCCCGCGAGAGGAACGTGGGCTGGCGCATCGACTATTTTCTGGTAAGCCGCGCGCTGGGCGATGCCGTGAAGTCGGCGGACATCTATGCCGATGTAATGGGCAGCGACCACTGCCCGGTGGGCCTTACTTTGGAGTTGTAAGCATATTAAAAGCCAGGCGGCCGCTTTCCCAAACGGGAGGGCGGCCGTTTTTGCGCCTGCACATCGCAAACGTTTGCTGTTTCGTTTTGAAAACGGTTGAAAAACCAGGCGATTTGATGCATAATAATATTATCATAAAAAACAAGATGATGGGACGACTTGTCTAGTTGGGCATTTGTCGCGCCTTGGGTTCCTCACGACCCCAAAGAGGAGGGCTTTGCCATGACGATGAAAAAAGAAAGCGCCCGCGCCGTTTTGATCGCAGGCGCTGTGCTGCTGCTCCTGGGGCTGTTCGTTCTGCCCTTTTGCTGCCGCCTGTATGCCTCGCCTTTGGACACGCTTCCCTTGCGGGGGCCGGCGGAAAACAGCGCCCTGATGGAGGAAAACACGGTTCGCTGGCCCTACTTTCTGGCGGGGCTTGTCCTGGGCGCAGGACTGTATCTGTGCGGCCTTGTTCCGCGGGAGGCAAAGCCCCTGACCGCCCTGCCTGCTCTGCTGCTGGGGCTTGTGTGGTATCTGTGCCTGACGCCAACGCCCATCCTGTGGGAAGAATACGGTCTGCGCCTTTGGCAGTATTCGCGCAACTTTTCCCTGCTGGCCATGGCCCTGTGCGGCGCGCTGCTGGTTGCTATGCTCGACAGCGTGCTGGTCCAGAAGGCACGCGCGGGTTTTGACAAAAAGCGTGCGCTGCTCTACGCCGGCGTGCTGCTGTTCGTGCTGCTGCTGGACAGGCCCTGTCATCTGGCGCAGAATGCCGCCGCGCTTCAAAACAGCGCGGGCTACCGCCTGTTGTATTATGTTTTGCTGCTTCTGCCGGCGCTGGGCGCACAATTCATGCTGCAAAGGCCCGCGTCCAAGGGGCTTGGTGCGGCGCTGCTGGTGTTTGGCCTTTTGCAGCTTTGTTTCTGGCTGGATCTGTTCCGGCCCCTCATGCAGCAGGACGGCTTTGTGCGCAGCCTGCTGGGCATCCTTGGCGGCAGCACCCTGCCCGCCGCCAACATGAGCCTGGGCCTTGCCCTGATCGGCCTTGCCGTGCGCGGCCTTTTGCCCAAGAAGGCGCAAAGCGCCGATGCGGCGCCGCCGGAAGCGAAAGAAAAAAGCGCCTGACTGAAAAACGACCCGGGAAAAGAACCGCCCCGCCTGCCATATGTGCAGACGGGGCATTTTTGTGCAAAAAAACCCACCATCGAAAAATGGCGGGCGGACGAACAGGATTATGCTCTGTACTCGTCTGCGAATTCCGAAAGTGTGATGACCTTTCCTTCCAGGCGGCTGCGTTCGGCGGCCAGCGCCATCAAATGGCTCTGCACCGACTGCCCGGCGCTGGTCCGGCCCTCATGACCATCCGCAACGAGGCGCACAAAATCGGCCATGATGCCCTCGTCGCCGCCGTCGTGGCCGGCGCTGCTCGACGGAAGATGGATGCCGGTCACGGTGTCGGTCAAAAAATCGCGCACCTCTATATCCATCGTGTCGGAAGACGCGCGGATCTCTCCCTTTGTGCCCATGATGCGCAGGCTGCGGCCGCCCTTATGGGTAAAGGCCGTCATGCTGAAGGTGGCCGTCGCGCCGCCCTCAAACTGCAGATTGACCACCTGATGATCCACCACGTCGTTGTCGCAGCGGAACACGCAGCGGCCGTACGGCCCCTCCTCCAGCGCCCTGCGGCGCCCTTCGGGAGAGGGATCGGCGGTGAGTGCGGTCAGCATAAAGTCCGGCACGGTCGGGCTTGTGTACACGCGCACGGCGTCATACGGGCAGTTGTCGGCGGCGGGACAGCCGTCGGTGCACCTAAGTGGCGCGCCCTTGGGGGCGTTGGCGGCGGTGAAATAGCTGAGCGAGCCGAAGGAGGACACCTTTTCGCAGTCCTTTCCCATCAGCCAGAGGAGGATGTCCATATCGTGGCAGGATTTGGCCAGTATCATCGGGCTGGATTCCGTGGAGCTGCGCCAGTTGCCGCGCACGAAGCTGTGCGCCTGGTGCCAGAAGCAGACGTTTTCGTTGTGCACCATGTTGACCACATCGCCGATCACGCCGGCGGAGATGAGTTCCTTTATCTTGGAGAAGAAGGGCGTGTAGCGCAGAACATGGCAGATAGAGACCACCTGGTCGGGGTGCTGCGCGGCCAGGTCGCCGATGGCGACGCATTCCGTGGCGCTGGGCGAGATGGGCTTTTCCAGCAGCACGTGGTAG
This sequence comes from Christensenellales bacterium, assembly GCA_050309765.1. Taxonomy (GTDB): domain Bacteria; phylum Bacillota; class Clostridia; order Christensenellales; family UBA1750; genus CALWRM01. The sequence continues at coordinate 7,241 of JBNRMU010000058.1, read as the reverse complement.
CCAAGCTCGATCGCCTTCACCGTGGGCTCAAAATGCATGTTGTCCTGCGTGCAGATGAGGACCGCGTCGGCAATGCGGCCGAGGGAGAAAACCTCCTTCCAGTCCGCAAAGGAGCGTTCGACGGGGATGTCGTGCGCCTTGCAAAACCTTTCGCGCCGGACGGGGTCCGGCTCGGCAACGGCGATAAATTTGAACTGCTCGGGATGCGCTAGTGCCCACGGACCGTACGCCCAATGGCCGCGGTTTCCCGCTCCCAACAGAACGGCAGTGATCTGTTTCATAAGACCCCTCCATCGATCGACGTTTTTGTGCGCTTTGGCATCGGAAAAATCCATCCATGTTGCCATAATGATAGCCCTGCCGAGTATTCCTGTCAACGAGCACTGCCAAATTGTAAAGGGAGCACCGTTGTGGTAAGATGTAGATAAGTAACTGGTGAAAAAGCAAAAACAATAACGGAGGGATGAACATGTGGAACAGTCTGAACACTGGCGAATACGAAGGCATGATCGCCGAGACCGTCGTGATTTCCGGGTTCAACGGCGACGCCGTCCGCGCGTATTATTCGCGTCCGTTGGGCGCGGGCCCCTATCCGGGCCTGGTGCTCATTCCCCACATGCCGGGCTGGGATGAGTACTGCCGCGAGGCGGCGAGAAGATTCACCCAGCACGGCTACAGCGTGCTGTGCCCCAACATCTATGAGCGATTCGGCCACGGGACCCCTGCCGAGGTCAGCGCAAGGGCCCGCGAAGCGGGCGGCGTACCGGACGACTGCGTCATGGGCGACACGAAGGGGGCGCTCAGCTTCCTGCGCAACCAGGCACACGGCAACGGAAAGGCGGGCGTGATCGGCATGTGCTCCGGCGGAAGGCATACCTTCCTGGCTGCCTGCCAGCTGGACGGCGTGGACGCCGCGGTGGACTGCTGGGGCGGCGGCGTGGTATGCAGGCCGGAGGACCTGACCCCCGCGCGCCCGGTGGAGCCGATCGCTTACGCGCCTAAGCTAAGCTGTCCGCTGCTTGGCATCTTCGGAAACGAGGACAGAAACCCGACCGCCGAGGATGTGGATAAGCTCGAGGCGGTGCTCAAGGAGCTGGGAAAGGACTACGAATTCTACCGTTACGATGGCGCCGGGCACGGCATATGGTACTATGATAAGCCCATGTACCGGCAGGAACAGGCGATGGATTCGTTCAACAAATGCCTGGCCTTCCTGGACAGGCACCTAAAGGAATGATGAGTTGAGATGGCAGGGAACAAGCCGTTTGCCGTCATTGCAAAGCCCGTGGGGTCGCGCTGCAACATGAACTGCAGCTACTGCTACTATCTGCAAAAAGAAAACGACGGCGGCGTGATGAGCGCACCGGTGCTGGAGCGGCTGATCGTGCAGACGATCAGGAGCAGCCCCGGGCCGGTGGTATCCTTTACGTGGCACGGCGGCGAACCGACCATTGCGGGGCTGGATTTTTATAAGAATGTTGTCCGCCTGCAAGGCAGGCACCTGCCCAAAGGCTGGGAAGTGTGGAACAACCTGCAGACCAACGGCCTTATGCTCAACGAAAAGTGGTGCGCTTTTTTGAAGGCCAACCGTTTCGATGTGGGCCTGAGCGTGGACGGGTGCCAGCTGGTGCACGACAAGAACCGCCATGACCGGGCGGGCAGCGGTACCTACGAGCGCGTGGTGCGGGTGGCGGAGTTGCTGAAAAAGGCGGGCATACTTCCCGATCTTTTGTGCACGGTGACGAGCGATTCGGCGGCGATGCCGCTGGAGGTGTATCGCGGGCTCAGGGACCTGGGGACGGGCTGGGCGCAGTTCATCCCCGTCGTGGTGCGGCGGCCGGACGGCGGCTTTACGCCGGAGTCGGTATCGCCCAAGGCATACGGCGAGTTCCTGTGCCGGGTGTTTGACGAATGGATTAGGAACGATCTAGGCAGGATGGACGTGCAGCTTTTTGCCGAGACGGCCTCTGTCTGGGCGGGCGGCGGGACGGTACTGTGCTGGATGGCGCAGACCTGCGGCCGCGTGCTGGTGGTGGAGGAGGATGGCAGCGTCTATTCCTGCGACCATTTTGTGGACGCCGAGCATCGGCTGGGAAGCATCCGGACCGATACCCTTGCGCAGCTGGCAAACGATGTGCGCCAGATCGACTTCGGCAACCAGAAACAAACCCGTCTGACCGCACAGTGCCGCGCGTGCCGCTGGCTGAACGTATGCGGAGGCGGCTGCCTCAAGGACAGGTTCGGCGTTTCGCAGGACGGCGAAGAGGGCCAGTATTATCTTTGCGAGGGGCTGCGGATGTTTTTTGCGCATGCCGAAGCGCCGATGAAGCGCGTGATGCAGCTCAGCCGCAGGGGGATCAAGCCCGATGAGATCATGCGCAGACTGAAAGAAGACGCGTAGGCAAAGAAGGGGGCCGGCAAGGCCCCCTTAAATTTTGCCGATCGGTGCCGGCGCGCGGCGGCCTTTGCCCGCGTTTTGCCGCAAAGCCCTTCCGCTTTTGTAAAAAGTGGCGCAAACGCGGCAAAAAATCCTTGCGGTGGGCAAATTGGCGTGGTATACTATTCGTCAGTGTGAAATACACACCTCTGCGTGCTGCAAAGCTTGTGGCGGATATCCGCTGGTCTTTGTAAAACACCTCGCGCAGGGGGAGGATCAACAAGGAGGGAATCCCCAAATGGCAGTTATTTCCATGAAACAGCTTCTGGAAGCCGGCGTGCACTTCGGTCATCAGACCCGCCGCTGGAACCCCAAGATGGCGCCCTACATCTTCACAGAGCGCAACGGCATCTACATCATCGACCTGCAGAAGACTGTCCGCAAGATCGATGAGGCCTACATGTTCATCCGCGACCTGGCCCTGGAGGGCAAGAGCGTTCTGTTCGTGGGCACCAAGAAGCAGGCCCAGGAATCCGTGGAGCAGGAAGCCAAGCGCTGCGGCATGTTCTTTGTCAACAACCGCTGGCTGGGCGGCATGCTCACCAACTTCCGCACCATCAAGACCCGTATCGCCCGCCTCAACCAGATCGATAAGATGGAGGCCGACGGCCAGTTTGACGTGCTGCCCAAGAAGGAAGTCGCCAAGCTCACCCTGGAGCGCGACAAGCTGCGCGCCAACCTGGGCGGCATCCGCGAGATGAAGGCCCTGCCCGGCGCCCTGTTCATCGTCGATCCCCGCAAGGAGCGCATCGCCGTGCAGGAAGCCCGCGCCCTAAATATCCCCATCGTGGCCATCGTGGATACCAACTGCGACCCCGATGAGATCGATTATGTCATCCCCGGCAACGACGACGCCATCCGCGCCGTGAAGCTGATCGCCGGCAAGATGGCCGACGCCATCCTGGAAGGCCACCAGGGCGAGGATACCGAGGAGCCCGCATCTGAGGCCCAGCCCGCCGTCGAGGCCGCCGCGGAAGCGCCCGCCGCCGAAGAGGCCGCCGCCCCCGAGGTCAGCGAATAATTTAAGAAGTTTCCCGCATTTTCACCACAGTTTGGAGGTATATTCCTATGGCAATTTCCGCTAGCGACGTCAAGACCCTTCGCGAGATGACCGGTGTCGGCATGATGGACTGCAAAAAGGCCCTCACCGAGGCCGATGGCAATATGGACCGCGCCGTTGAGATCCTGCGCGAAAAGGGCATCGCCTCCGCCGCCAAGAAGGGCAGCCGCATCGCTGCCGAAGGCATTGTGGAAAGCTACATCCACATGGGCGGCAAGATCGGCGTTATGGTCGAAGTCAACTGCGAGACCGACTTCGTGGCCAAGACCCCGGAGTTCAAGTCCTTTGTGCGCGACGTGGCCATGCACATCGCCGCCGCCAATCCCGCTTATCTGTCCCGCGAAGAGGTTCCCGCCGAGGTGCTGGAGAAGGAGCGCGAGATCCTGCGCGCCCAGGCCCGCAACGAAGGCAAGCCCGAAAAGATCATCGAGCGCATGGTCGAGGGCCGCGTGGAAAAGTTCTATAAGGACAACTGCCTGCTGGACCAGCAGTTCGTTAAGGACACCGATATGACCATTGCCCAGTATGTGACCGACCGCATCCAGAAGACCGGCGAGAACGTCAAGATCCGCCGCTTCGTGCGCTATGAGATGGGCGAGGGCCTGGAAAAGCGCCAGGACAACTTCGCCGAGGAAGTGGCAGCCCAGACTGCCAAGGCCTAAGTAAAAATACAAAAAGGGGCTGTGAATCCCGTTTTCACAGCCCCTTTTTTGCGAAAGTAGGGACACGTGCATGGAAGGAGCAGTTGTCGCCATGAAACCTGCGTACAAACGAGTACTCATCAAGCTTTCCGGCGAGGCCTTGGGCAAGGACGGCAAGGGCTTTGAACCCGCCACCATCGAGTCCGTGGCTTCCCGCGTCATTGCCCTGGCCAAGATGGGCGTGCAGGTGGCGCTGGTCGTGGGCGCGGGCAACATCTGGCGCGGCCGCGAGGGCGCTTCCAGCGATATGAATCGCGTCACCGCCGATTATATGGGCATGCTGGCCACGGTCATCAACGCCCTGGCCATTCAGGACGCTGTGGAGCGCCTGGGCCGCGGCGCGCTGGAAAACGGCAAGGATGTGGAGGTGCGCGTGCAGACCGCCATCGAGATGCGCCAGATCGCCGAACCCTTCATCCAGCGCCGCGCCGTGCATCAGCTGGAAAAGGGCAACGTGGTCATCTTCGCCTGCGGCACGGGCAGCCCGTTTTTCACCACGGATACCGCCGCCGCCCTGCGTGCCACCGAGATCGGCGCCCAGGCCCTGCTGCTGGCCAAGAACACCGACTACATCTACGACGCCGATCCGCGTATCGTCAAGGACGCCAAGAAGCTGACGGACATCACCTATATGGAGGTGCTGGAGCGGGGCCTGACCGTGATGGACTCCACCGCCCTGACCCTTTGTATGGACAATAAGATGCCCATCCTCTGCTTTGGCTTAAAGGACCCCGACAACCTGATCCGCGCCGTGTGCGGCGAAAGGGTCGGCACCTATGTGGGGCCGCATAGATAGAACAAAACGCAAAAAGCGCCGCAGCTGCGGCGCTTTTCGTATTGCTTTGGAACCTTTTGTTCCGCCTTGCCGTCTATGGGTAAAGAGCAAAAGGAGGAATACACTATGAGGAAGGCAGCGCCTGTATTTGTGATGGCGGTCGTGCTCATCCTTACCGCCTGCGCGGCGCAGACGTCGCCGGCAGCGGACGGCGGGCCCTTTACGGGCGACGGCGGGGATGACTTTATAAGCGAGCCCTCGGTCGCGGTTTCGCAGGAAGTGATCGATACTTGCGCGGCCTACGCCGCGGCACTTGGCTACGAGACAGGTGAGTTTCGCCGCGCGATCCGCCTGGGTGAGGAAAGGATGAGCGCGGTGACGAATAAGACCGAAGCCGCGGATATCGCGCTGGACGCGGACGATCTCCTTCTCCTTTTCGACAATGTCCGCTGTGCGGCGGACGCGCAGACGGGCGAAGTGCTGGGCACGATCCCCTTTGTGTAAGGCACGCTGTTTGACGCATACGAAGCAGACGACTATACTGAAAAGACATAAAATCGTTTGCAAAGGAGGACGAGAGCATGCTGCCCAGCCGCGAGGAGGCGGAACGGTTGCTGCTGGAGGCGGAAAGCCGCAACCCGGGCCCCTGGGGCGAGCACAGCCGCGTGGCAGCCCGCTGCGCGGAGCGCATCGCGAGCAACTGCGCCGATCTGGACGCGGACAAGGCCTATATCCTCGGCCTTTTGCACGATATCGGCCGCAGGTTCGGCGTGCGGCATTTGGGCCATGTCCTGGACGGCTACCGCTACATGCTCTCCCTTGGTTACGATGAGGCAGCGCGCGTGTGTCTTTCGCACTCCTTCAACAACGGCGTGCTGGAGGAGTATGTGGGGCGCTTTGACGTAACGCCGGAGGAATCAAAGCTGCTGCGCGACGCGCTTTCCGCCCTGCACATGGACGAATACGACCGGCTGATCCAGCTTTGCGACGCGCTGGCGGACAGCGAAGGCGTGGTGGATATTCAAGCGCGCATGGAGGACGTTCGGCGCAGATACGGCTTTTATCCCCAGGCGAAGTGGGATAAGAACCTTAGCCTGCTAAGCCATTTTAAGCGGAGAATGGGCAGGGACGTTTACGCCGTGGTGCGGCAGGAAGAGCCCGCACCGTAAAAGGCAGGACCCAAAACGAGAAACGGCCGCAAAGCATAGCTTTTGCGGCCGTTCATTGTATTTGCGGAGCCTTGGCGCCCGTCCCTAGTAAACGGGATTGCCGTCGTCGTCCAGCTCGATATCGGTGGCGTCGCCAATGCCCTCGTACTCGATGGACTTGACGGTCCAGGTCTTTATATCCTCGTATTCGTCGAAGGAATCGTAATCCTCCACACTGCCGTCAAAGACGATGAGGAAGCTGTAGCCGCCGTGGTCCATGTGAAACTCCAGGGTGTCCAGGTTCCAGCCCCAGCTTGTCCAGCCGTCTGCCATCAGCTCCTCGCCGGTCTTGCCGATGAGCGCGTCCATTTCCGCCTGGGTGGGGATGTTCTCGCTCAGGTTGTCCATGTGGTCGATGGCAAGGGGCGCAACCAGCTTTTCCAGCTTTTCGTCGTGGTCCTCGTCGCTCCAGTCTAGGTCAAAGATGGCCGTCGTGGTTTCCTCGGGCATAAGGGCGATCAGGCGATAATAGGCGCCGCTGAACTCAAAGGCATAGACAAAGCAGTTGCCGTAGGCGGCATACTGCGTATTGTCGCCGCCTAGCGCCATCGCATCGCCGATGGTCTTGAGCGAGTCGATGGCCGCCTTACCGTCGGCGCTCGCCTGCGACTGGGCCGCGGGCGCGCTGCTGCCGCTTTGGGCGCAGGCGCTCATCAGAAAGAGCAGAAGAACAAACGTCAGGATCAGACCGATAGCTTTCTTCATTTGTTGGATACCTCTTGTTTTTTGATGATAGATGAACCGCCGACAAAGGGAATTGCCGGCGGTTTTTTTCAGCAGATACGCCTGTGGCGGGATCGCGCGCCTTAGCGGTTGAACCGCACCGTCTGCGAGGCTTTGTACAGCATCTCGCGCTCCACGTCCGTGTAGCCGGATTCGAACACGTATACGAAGTGGTACTGCTCGCCGTTGCCGGCCTCCACGATATAATGCTCCACGCTCTGCGCGGGCGCGCCTTGCGCATCCAGCACGGTGTAGCGCAGCACATAGGCGTCGTTGCTGCCCAGGAACGTGCAGCTGTGCACGGCAAGATCCACCACTTCCATGCCCTGCTCGGCGT
>JBNRMU010000057.1:0-9580 GCA_050309765.1 Christensenellales bacterium | reverse complement strand
GAGCCAGTCCTCCTGGCCGTCCTTCATGTGGCAGACCTATGACTATTATTTGGACAGCAACGGCGGGTTCTTCGGCAGCAAGGCCGGCAACCAGCCCACCCGCGCCATCTTCGATCCCAGGGACGAGGGCATCCTGCTTGCCAATGCCACCCCCAAGCGTTACGAGAACGTGGTCACGACCGCGGAGCTGTTCGACCTTGCCGGCAGGCTCGTTTCCAGTCAAACATACGAAACCGAGCTGCTGGAAGCCGATGCGTTCGGCCTGCGCCTGGGCACGGCGGACTTTTCCGCCGCGAAAACCGAAGTCGTGTTCCTGCGCCTGACGCTTAAGGACAGCAAGGGAACCGTGCTTGGCAAAAACACCTATTGGCACAACTGGAAGCGGTACCAGGATTACCGCACCCTGCGCACGATGGCAAAGGCCGATGTCTGCCTGCAGGTGCTTGGCAAGGAATGCCTGGATAACGGCAGCGTACGCTATGCGCTCAGGCTGCAAAACGGCAGCGCGCCTGCGCTGGGCGTGCGTGTCCGCCTGCTGGGCGCGGACGGCGCGGCGGTGCTGCCCGTGTTCTACAGCGACAACTATCTGGTTTTGATGCCGGAGGAGACGCAGGTCATCATCGCGGAGTTCGATCCGGCACGCCTGTGCGGCGACGCCTGCTGGCAGCTGCAGGGCTGGAACCTGGCAGAGTAAAGAAAAAACAAGGGTGCATGCTGGATTGCTCGCATGCGCCCTTGTTCTGTTTGCGTTGAAAAGCAGGTGTTTCTTGTTATATAATCATTTGTAGAACCTGGATGGTTTTGTTTCAATCGAACGAATCAGGAAAAAACAACGGTCCGCGCGGACCGGGAGGAGGCAGCATGGGAAAGGTAAATCCAAACTTCATCGGTCTTAGCCAGTATAAGGCGCCGTTCTGCTATGAACTGGGCGGCAAGCATTTTCATCTTGTGATGGACGACGGCAGCGAGCTTTCCCTGAACTTTTTGGACGGTGAATCCGTTCAGATCGCCGAAAAGGGCCAGCCGTATGTCTTTGAAACCTATGAATGCATGAAGGGCGACGACACCACCTATTTTGTGCATGTTATGCCGGTTGCGGGCAAGGGCCTGATCAACAAAAGCTGGATACTGGATACCGAGCAGCGCCTGGTCACCTATGTGGTGATGGAGGAAGGCTACGATCCCGAATATCCGCGGCTCATCCGCGTGGAGCCCTTCTTTGGCGCTATCAAGGTGCCCGGCCGCGAGCTGCCCAAGATCCGCCACCACCTTTCCAAGCGGCTGGTCGGCCGCCATATCTACTGGCGTTACAACCCGGGCTTTAGAATTCAGCACATCTACCACACGCCCACCATCGTGCGCGCAAACCTCGGCCCGGACAGCAGTTTTATCGACGAGAACAACCTGTATAAGGACCTGCTGGAATCCCCCGATCCCGCCGTTCGCGCGGAGGGGCAGAAAAAGCTGGAACACTTCAGGCAGTGGCGCAAGCTGTACCCCTTCTATGAGGAAGAGTGCTTCCATGTGTGGATCAAGGAGAACATGAACGTGTTCTGTTTTGTGGAGGAAAACGCCAACCGCCTCGACCCCGAGCGCCATTCCGGCGGCGGCGGCATCCTGCTGCTGCAGGAGATCAACCGGCTGACGGACGTGGGTCTGTGTTTCAGCGCGGGCGAATACTACATGATCACCGCGCTCGGCGATATGGTGGACGATCCGGACCCGCTGGATACCACTCCCTCGCCCTATGACTTCTCCGGCTTTGACGCCATGCCCACGGTCCACAGGGAGATCCCCGAAGAATAGGCGCAGGGCTTGCCAAAGTGCAGCCCGCGCAAAGAAAAAACAAGGCCCTGCAGGCTTTCCCGTTTGGGGAGAACGAAGGCGGGGCCTTGTTTTGCAAAAAAGCGCTCCCATTTATACAACAGGAGCGCTCAGCTCATTTGACAGAGGCTGTTTTGAAGAGTATTGACCGTTCGGTCGTCGCTTTTAGCGCTTCACGCGCGCGCCGGCGCCGCCCATGATGGCCTCGACTTCCTTCACGCTGGCCATGGAGGTGTCGCCGGGGGTGGTCATCGCCAGAGCGCCGTGGGCAGCGCCGTAGTTGACGGCCTGCTGCGCGTCGCCGGTGGTCATCAGGCCGTAAACCAGGCCGGAGGCGAAGGAGTCGCCGCCGCCGACGCGGTCCAGGATCTCCAGACCGTTGTATTCCTTGGACTGGAAGATCTCGCCGTCCGCCCAGCAGATGGCCTTCCAGTCGTTGACCGTGGCGGTCTTGACGGTGCGCAGCGTGGTGGCCACTACCTTGAAGTTGGGATAAGTCTGGGCGGCAGCGCCGATCATCTTCTTATAGCCGTCCAGGTTCAGCTCCTTGAGGTTTGCATCGTTGCCCTCGATCTCAAAGCCGAGGCAGGCGGTGAAGTCCTCTTCGTTGCCGATCATTACGTCAACATACTTGGCAACTTCCTTGTTGACCTCGCGGGCCTTCTCCTGGCCGCCGATCGCGCTCCACATGGAGGGACGGTAGTTCAGGTCGTAGGAGACCACGGTGCCATACTTCTTGGCGATCTTGCAGGCCTCGATCACGGTTTCGCAGGACTGCTCGGACAGCGCGGCGTAGATACCGCCGGTGTGCAGCCAGCGGACGCCCAGTTTGCCGAAGATGTATTCAAAGTCGAAATCCTTGGGCGTGGCCTGGGAGATGGCGGTGTTGGCACGGTCGGAGCAGCCGACAGCGCCGCGGATGCCGAAGCCGCGCTCGGTAAAGTTGATGCCGTTGCGGCAGATCCTGCCGATGCCGTCGGTCTTTTTCCAATAGATCAAATCGGTGGCAACGCCGCCCTGCTCGATAAAGTCGCGCATCAGCATGCCGACCTCATTGTCCGCAAAGGCCGTGATAACGGCGGTGTTCATGCCGAAGCACTTGTGCAGACCGCGGATGACGTTGTACTCGCCGCCGCCTTCCCAGGCGCGGAAGGAACGGGCGGTGCGGATACGGCCCTCGCCGGGATCCAGACGAAGCATGATCTCGCCCAGAGATACGGCGTCATAGCGGCATTCTTCTTTGGGACGCAATTTCAGTTCCATGATCAATAGTCCTCCTTTATGCATTTGCTTATTCTCAACGATCTCCGCGGTATTTGGCGAAGATGCGCAGTCTTGGCAGGAGCCATGGCCTTTATGCAGAGCGGCCAAAGCACTCGTGCAGATCGCGCCAGAGGCTTCTGCCGAAAAACCACCACTTTTATTATTCTGCCTCATAGCCTCTTACTCCTTTTTCTGATCCGTTTTGTTCGTAAAATTATGGAAAATGACAGGAGCGGACACTGCCTGCAAGCGCCCGGCGGCGACGAACGCCGCGAAAAAGCAGGCTGCCAAACAGGCGCGTATGCCTCGATTTCCCAAATACAGCAAAAAGCCGGCACCATGCCGGCTTTTTGCTGCTTTAAGGGTAGTTATTTCTTTGCGCCGAAATCAAAGCCCCAGGACTTTTCCAGCTCCTTCAGGCGGAAGAAGCTTTCCTTGGGCCGGAAGTCCTCGGTGAACAGACCGGAGGCCGGAACATAGCCGGGGTCGGCCATGCTCCACATGGTGATGGCTTCCACCTGGGGATGAGAATAGGTGACGGTGTAGAACTGCTCCACCCAGTCGGCCTGGAGGCGCTCGTTCCAGCCCAGCTCATGCCACAGGCCGTAGTACATATACTTCAGGCAGTAAATGTCGCCGGGGGTGGTATCGGGACGGAGCTCCTTCTCAAAGGACGGCACGCCAAGCTCGGTGAGGTGGAAGCGGCGCGGGAATTTAGCAAAGCGGTCGTACATCTTGTCGATGGCCAGCATGTCACGGGCCGGGTTGTACAGCTGCATGCCGATGGCCTCATACTTGACGCCCAGCTCTTCCAAGCGTTCGATGGCGCTGTAGGGCACGAGGTTACGCTCCCAGGTGGGGCCCCATTGGGTGCGGCCGTCGGCAGCATTTTCGCCGAACATGAAGCAGGTGTTGACCACGGCGTGGACGTCGGGGTCCGCCTCGTGCATGGCGTCGCAGCAGTACTTGGTCATCAGGGTCTGCTGGTCCTGGGTCAGGTTGTAGGCATTGCACCAGTCGTGGTTTTCGTTGATGGCGTCAAAGTAATGGATGCGGCCCTTGTAGCGCTTGACGGAGCGCGTGACGACGCGGTCGATCTCGCGCCGGATGGAGCCGTCCTCCCACCTGAGGCCCTTTGTCCATTCGGGCATGCCGGCGGTGTGAGCCCACCACAGGGGATGGCCCTTTGTGGTGATGCCGGCCTTTTCGAACTCGTCCTGCAGGTGATCCAGGTAGGAATAATCGGGCTTGCCGTATTCCTTTTCCAGATTGGCCAGATAGAAGGGCAGGGTGGCATAGTTGAAGACGCTGTCGAAGTTTTCCTTCATGGAGGGCAGACCGGCATAGCTCGGGGCATGGACGCCGCGGCCGTTCCAGCTTACGGCGCCGTCGTAAGGATAGTCGAAGCCGCCGGCACCGAAGAGGATATCGCTGCGCCTGCCGTTTTTGCGGATGCGGGCCTGGGCGCGCTGCACAACAGCCAGCTCCCCGCCCCACATGCCGGCGGCAAGGGCCAGCATGTTGTAGGCCGGCGCCTTGGCGGGGTCGGCCTGCGCCAGCTGCAGCAGGGCCTTTGCGTCCCGCAGCAGGGATAGGCACTTTGGGCTGGGAGTGAATTCGTCGGTGCCGAGCACGGTCTCGATATCGTGCACGCGGCTGACGGCTGCGTCGCGGATGAAGTCCACTTTTGCGTCCGGAGCATAGCCCTGGCCGCAGTTATCGGCGGTGATCCACATGCCGTAGCCGTAGCCGGGCACGCGCAGCTTGGCGTGCAGGATGACGGGCCCCTGCGGGACCTGAAGATCGATGACGCCGTCGCTGCCGACGGAGGCTTTGCGCAGGTACGGCACATACTCTATATCGCTGGCATACAGGGAGATGAGCTCGTCATGGGTCGCGGGTGAACCGTCCGCCCCATGGATACGGACCTTCAACATAAGTAGCTCCTTTCCGCCCGTCCCGACCGGGGAGGGGCGTTGGTCTGGATGAGGGCCTGTTTTGATATGCCGGGTTTGATCTTCGGCATGACGAAAAGGCCATTGGCCGTGTTTTATGTCGGTATCTGACACAAAGGCATCGGGTCTGTTTTCGGAAATGCCGATATCCTACAACGCGATGACCGCTTTTACGATCTCTGCCTTGTGGTCTATGCTGTCATCAAAGGCCTGTTGGGATTCAGCAAAGGGATAGATCCTGTCGGGCACGTTCTGTATGGGGAGTATGCCGCTGGACACGGCGCCGATGGCCATCGGGTAAACGTTCCTGTAACGGAAAACCCCCTTCATCGTGATTTCCCTGTTGACGAAGCTCTGCAGATTGAAGCTTTCGGGCATGGGGCCGGAGGGATTGCCGACGAGCACGATGGTTCCGGCGCTCTTCACCACGGATTCCGTCTGCCCGATGGCGACGGGGCTGCCCGATGCGTCCAGCACGACGTCCGCCCCGCGGCCCTTTGTCCAATCCAGGATAACGTCCTTCACGTTCTCTCGCGCGCTGTTGACGATCAGATCGGCGCCAAGCTCCTTTGCTTTGTTCAGCCGGATGTCGACAACGTCGCACACCGCCACGCGGGACACACCGCGCGCCTTCAGCGAAAGCAGGGTCATCAGGCCGATGCAGCCGGACCCGAACACGACCGCGTCCATGCCAAGCTCGGCGCCGGCAAGCTCGGCGGCGTGCAGGCCAACCGCAAGGGGCTCGATCAGCGCGCCCTGGAGCGTATCCATCGTATCGGGCAGTTTGAAGCAGAGGTTGGCCGGATGCGCCGCATATTCGCACAGCACGCCCTTGCGCTGACCGCTGACAGAGAGGAATTTGACCTCCCTGCAGAGATTGTACAGGCCTTTTTTGCAGTATTCGCACTGACCACAGGTGCTGCCGGGTTCCAGGGCGACCCTGTCGCCGATTTCAAACCCCGTCACGCCTTTTCCGATGCCGACGACCTCTCCCGCCGCTTCGTGCCCGAGAATGAAATAACCTTCCTTTTCCAGCAGCTTGTCAAAGCGGTCTTGGCTGCTTTGGAACATATGCAGATCCGAACCGCATACGCCGACATGTTTGATTCGGATCAACAGATCGCCGGGGCCGGGCTCCGGCATAGGTACCCTGCACATCTCCATCCTGCGGGTTCCCACCATGACCGAAGCCAACATATCCTTTGCCATAGAACGACCTCCCAAATGTCAAATATAGGCGCTGCGTTGCTGCCTCAATACGATTATACCATAGACGACGCCGCTATCATACCAACCATTGAGCAGGATTTCTTTACAACAATGCTGATTTCGATGTGTGTTTTTATATATTCGTGCAGTTTGCTTTGCGAGTAGACAAAGGGTTGGTTTTGTTATGAAGACGGGTCGGGTTTCGATGGGAATCCGCTCTTGCAGGCGATATGTAACTTGCAGCGGCATTGTGGGACACAAGGGGAGTCGACCTGCGCTGCGGCACAGGGCCGGGTCGCGGCTCTGACGTGCCACAGGCACGTCATTCACCACCGCTCCCGTCCGATTCCCCCATAACGAAAAATAAGGCCCGGCAAGATGCCGAACCTTGTGTTTGGTGGAGCATAGGGGAGTCGAACCCCTGGCCTCTACAATGCGAATGTAGCGCACTTGTACCATGATCGGAATTAGCATACCTCAATCATTTGAAAAATGGCTGATAAAGGGCTAAATCCGGTCTTTTTTTCTATCCCGATGCCGTTTGGGTTTCAATCGAGTAAGGCCATATGAGCAATACGAGAGAAAAGGAAGCGGGTTGCGATTGAAGCGGTTAACATACATACAGGCTTCTTTATGCCCCCATGCGAATGAGGCGGTCGACCGCTTCGTTCGCATGGGGGTGTTTAGTCAAAATTTATTTATATAAATAGAAACTCTTATATCGGATATTTCTTTAGGCGTTTGGCGTACAGAAGAGACAAACTCAATCGTTGAAGATACTCTCTAAGCAGAAACACTATATCTTCACGCATTACACACCTATTTCCCTTCCTCGCAGGTGTTGAAACCGTCTGAATCCATTTTCCCTACAGACTAAAGCTATAGAACGCTTCTGCGTGCCAGAACTGGAGCAATTGCTCCTGTTTCAGCAGCTAACAGCCACTCTGTTTTTGAATTGACGGAAGTATAACGGCAATAGCTCCAAATGCCTCTCATCTATAAACCGTTTTATCAAAGACTTGAAAAAGAAAGGTGAAGAAATGGCAACTACGCGAATCATTCCCCTGCACATCAACAAAGGAAAAACGATCGCTCAATGCCTGACAGAACGGATCGGGTATATCCTCAATCCAGATAAGACAAAAGAGGGAGAAGATGTATCCTCCTTCGCCTGCGACCTGATGACTGCGGACATGGAGTTTCTGCTTTCCAGGCGGCAATACCAGCAACGCACCGAACGCGTACAGCAAAGCGAAGTGATCGCCTACCAATCCTTTGTGCCCGGCGAGGTGATGGCGGAACAAGCCAACCAAATTGGTTATGAATTAGCGCATCGGTTTCTGAAAGAGGTAATAATTGCAGAAAATGGCGTATAATAAGGCTTGAAAGAACCTTTCCCATTGACAAAAAGAGGGTTTCCTTGTAAACTGTGAACGCGGGTGCGAAACTTTAAAAAAATTAAAATTTCGGAAGTGATATCATGAATTATATCGAAAGACCTGAATATATGCAGCGGCTTCTTGACCTCATGGGGACGCCGGATATTAAGATTATCACCGGGGTACGGCGAAGCGGAAAATCAGAATTGATGAAAGCTTATATTCGAAGGATTGAGGAGACCCAACCGGATGCCAACATTATTTTTGTGGATTTCTTTGACCTAAAATATGAAGGGTTAAAGGAATACCATGCTCTGTATGATTTTATTGAAAGCCATTTTGACGCTGAAAAACAGAACTATGTGTTTGTGGATGAAGTACAGCTCTGCGAAAAATTTGAACTTGCAATCAACAGCCTGCATACATCCCGGAAATATGATCTCTATATTACAGGATCGAATGCCTTCCTTCTGAGCTCCGACCTGACGACACTGTTCACAGGACGATATATTGAAATTCACGTGTTCCCATTCAGCTTTGCGGAATTCTGTCGCTACTATGCGGAGGAACAGGATACAGCAAAGCTCTTCGATGATTATGTGACCAAAGGCGGTCTGGCAGGCTCTTATGAATACCGTACGGAAAGGGATCGGACAAACTATATCCGGGACGTTTACGATACGATTATCAACCGAGATCTGGTCACGAAGTATAATTTACCGGATACAACAACACTGGAGCATTTGGCTGAGTTTATGATGGACAATGTTTCCAACTTGACCTCTCCCAACAATATCAGTGATACATTAACAGCAAATGTCGTTGCAACGAACCATAAGACTATCGGAAACTATATCAAGTATCTTTGCGATGCTTTCGTCTTTTATGGTGTGCGCCGCTATGACATTCGTGGCAAGAAGTACTTGAAGACTTCCGTCAAATACTATCTGAGCGATACTGGCATACGCTTTGCCAGACTTGGCAGGCGGAACCTTGATTACGGCAGAATGTATGAAAATATCGTCTGCATCGAGCTGATGCGGCGCGGTTTTGAGGTTTATGTTGGCAAGCTGTATCAGAAAGAAGTGGATTTTGTGGCGGTTCGCGGTGATGAGAAGATGTATATTCAAGTAAGCGATGATATCTCACGTCCTGAAACCTTTGCGCGGGAATACGATCCGTTGCTCAAAATTAAGGATGCATATCCAAAGCTGATCTTGGCCAATACCAGGCATGCGACCTATGACCATGAAGGCGTCAAGATCCATAATCTTTCAGATTGGCTTTTAGGGCAGATGTAAAGACTTCAGGAGAGCCGAGTTATTAAACGAATCGGGCTCTGCGGAGGAGAAAGAGATGGCTTCAAGTAAAGCATTCTTGGATTTCATACTGGATCAACTGTCATCATTGAACGGCATCTCATACAAAGCGATGATGGGAGAAAATATCATTTATTATCTGGAGAAAACCATCGGCGGAATCTATGATGACAGATGCCTTGTGAAGACGACAAAATCGGCAAAGCGTTTGATGCCGGATGCGCTGTTTGAGATTCCTTATGATGGAGCAAAAGCGAATCTTTTGGTAGGTGATATTGGTAACCATGGTTTTTCACATGAGTTGTTGAAGGCTATGGTGCAAGGCCAACACTGAGCATCTGTTGGGTTGGAAAGGGAGAAAATACTAAAAGTTCATGAGCAACAGTGAAAGGAGAAATAAGCGCCGTTTACGGTGCGCAGCCGCAGAAAACTTCTGCGATTTTGAAAGGGGTTTGGGAATGCCCCAACAAGCAAAAAATGAGGTCAGCGTATAAAGCGCTGACCTCATTTTTTCGCGAGTGTATATACACTCGCATTGCTTGCCAAGTAGGAAATAGCCTCATAAGGCTTAATCGTACACCAACAGGAGAAAATGCGTCATATGGGGAAGCGTGGCTTGAATCCTCGCGTG
>JBNRMU010000056.1:0-10966 GCA_050309765.1 Christensenellales bacterium | reverse complement strand
CCGCGCTGAACCTGCGTGCCTCCGCTTCCTCCTCGGGTGAGAAGCTTGGCACCTATTCCAAGGGCACGCAGGTCACCGTGTTGGAAAAGGGCGACACCTGGTCCAAGGTGCAGGTCGGCTCCAAGACCGGCTACATGAACAACAGCTACCTGAAGTTCTCCTAAATGATTGCCAAAACGGCTCTGTTTTGCAGATGCAAAACAGAGCCCTTTTCTTATGCCGATCTTCCCTTGACCTGCGGGCGTTTGCCTTTTAAAATGGGTAGTATCGATCGCCGCCTTTCTATAAAAATCTGCCGAGGTACCGTATGACGGAGTATATTTCCAGCTTTCCTCCCGGTTTTGAACGGCTGGTGCGCAAAGAGCTTCCCGCCCGCCTGCCCGGCGTGCGCATCCAAAGCGTGTACAGCGGGCTTGTTCGCTATGCCTGGAAGGGCAAGCAGCAGGCTGCTTTCAACGTGCCTTACTTTGGCAATACCTTTCAGGTACTGCGGGTGTTTTCGGGCAAAGATCTGGATTTTCGCCGGATGGTCGATTCCGTTGTCCATTCCCGCGGCGGTGCGTTGTGCGTTTCTGGAGGGAAGACCTTTCGCATCCGTTTCTCCCGCGAAAATGCTTTCTGCAAGGTGGATGCATCCGTGCAGCAAACGGCGGAACGGGCCGTGCTTTCCCGCAGCCGCATGCAGCTGGACCGCGTGCACCCTGGCACAGAGCTTTGGTATCTCCTGCGCAGCGAAGGGATCGGTTTCTACGCGCAGCTGCTGCAAAAAAGAAAGGCGACCGAAAAGCAGCTGCACCCCGGCCAGCTGCGGCCGGAGCTTGCCGCCCTTTTGTGCGCGGCGGCGGAGGTCAGGCCCATAGACACGGTCTGCGACCCGTTTGCCGGCTATGGCTCCATCCCCATGCAGCTGCTGGAACAGCATCGTTTTCATCGCCTGTACGTCTTTGATATAGACGAGGAAAAGATCGCGCTTCTGCGAAAGAATCTGCATCCCGGGCGCAAAGACGTGACGATCGCTCCCTGCGACGCACTGCGTCTGGATCGCCTGGACGATTCATCCGTGGACGCATACATCACCGACCCGCCCTGGGGGTACTATGAGCAAATCGACGACATTGCCGCCTTTTATGCCGGCATGCTTGCCGCCTTTGCACAAAAGGCCGCCTCCGGTGCCCGCATCGTGCTGCTTTCCGCCCGCAAGGAGGAGCTGACTTCCGCGCTGCATGCGCAAAACGCCTTCAGCCTCTCGGATCGTTACGACATACTGGTCAACGGCAAAAAGGCCGCCGTATTTGTTTTGCGAAAAAAAGATTGATTAAGGCACAAACCGCCCGCCTGAACGCATTCAGGCGGGCGGTTTCTTATTTTGACCTTTGCAGCTTAGGCTTTACCTCTCATCTGCAGGATGGCCTCACGCATGTCCGGCGCGGCAAACACCGCGGAACCGGCCACCAGCAGCTGCGCGCCGGCTTCGATGAGCTTGGGCGCCGTGGCCGGCGATACGCCGCCATCCACTTCGATGAGGATGTCGCGGCCGGCGATGAGCGCCTTTGCCTCGCGGATCTTATCGTACATGGCAGGGATCAGCTTCTGTCCGCCAAAGCCGGGATTGACCGTCATCAGCAGCAGGCAGTCGATATCGTCCAGTACGTATTTGACCGTTTCCAGACCAGTCGAGGGGTTGAGCGCCAGCCCGACTTTCACGCCCAGCTGCCGCAAAAGCGCCAGCGCACGCTGCAGATGGGGCGTACATTCCTGGTGCAGCGTGACCATATAGGCACCTGCCTGCACAAAGCTTTCCACGTAACGCACGGGGTCGTTGACCATCATATGCACATCCAGCTTGGCCTCGGGACAGGCGGCATGCACGGCCTTGACCACGCCCGCGCCAAAGGAAAGGTTCGGCACGAAACAGCCGTCCATGATGTCCATATGCAGGTATTCGGCCCCCGCCTCAACGGCCTGGCGTGCCTGCTCGGCAAAGCGGCCGTAATCACAGGCCAGCATAGAGGGTGCGATCTTAACCATAGCGTTTCCCCCATTTCTCCTTTACTTCGGCAAAAAGCAGCCGATATCTTTCCAGGCGTTCCCGGGATATCTCTCCCTTTTCCGCCGCCGTCTGTACGGCACAGCCGGGTTCGCCTATATGGTTGCAGCCCAGGAAGCGGCAATTGGCTTCAAAAGGTACATATTCCGGATAGCTTTCCTTCAGCGTCTCGGGATCGAAGGTCTCCATCTCCAAGAGCGAAAACCCGGGCGTGTCCATGAGATATCCGCCGTAGGGAAGCTCCAGCAGCTTTGCGCTTCTGGTGGTGTGCTTGCCCCGCTGGATGCGGCTCAAATTTCCCGTTTCCAATTCTGCGCCTGGGCAGAGCAGGTTGATCAGCGAGGACTTGCCCACCGCCGACTGGCCGGCAAAGCAGGATACCTTATCCCTGGTGATCTCGCGCAGCGCCTCGTATCCTTCGCCCGTGCGCGCGCTCAGACAGGCTGTTGCATAGCCGGAAAGGGCGTATTGTTTCAGGTAGTCCTGGGCGTTGCCAAGGTCGCTTTTGTTCACGACGATGGCAGCCTCCATGCCTGCGCGCCGCGCCCGCACGAGCAGCCTGTCCACCAGCAGCAGGTCCGGTTCCGGCTGCGTAAAGGCAAACGCCACGAGCAGCAGGTCCAGATTGGCAACGGCGGGACGTTCCAGGCAGTTTTTGCGGGGCAATATCTCTTCGATGGAGCCCTCGTCATCCTCCGAGCCGGGGATGAACTCTACCAGATCGCCCACCAGGGGGCTCAGCTTTTCGCGGCGGAAACGGCCCCTGGCCTTGCAGACATAGCTTTCCGCCCCGCTTTTCACGGTATAAAAGCCGCCGATGCCCTGTATGATCCTTCCTGTCATCAATCCACCTCGATAAAGTAGGCTTCTTGCCTTGCGTATTCCTCGCCGTTCAAAAAGACGATGATGTTCTTGGCCCCTTCCACTTCGCTCTCCAGATTGAGGTCTATGTTCAGGGTTCCCTTTGGCCGTACTTCGTCGTAGATCATTTTCATATCGCCCTGATCTTCCACGTAGATGCGCACGGTCGTATCGTCCTCAGCCACCTCGATCTCCGTCTTGTATTGATATACGGCGACCGCTACGTTCATCCAAAGGTCCACCGTTTCGCCGTCCAGCACGCTGGTTTCCGCGGCGGGGGATTGACGGAACACGTCGCCCACCTCAAAGCCGGCGCTGTGCTCGCGCACCACCTCGCCCACGTTCAGGCCTGCATCCAGCAGGGCCTGCGTGGCTTCCTCCACCGTCATGTTGGTCACATCCGGCACCACGCGCAAAAGCGGCGGCATACTCACGGTCACGGACACGCTGTCGCCGTTGGCAAGCACCGAATCCTTTACGGGAAGCTGGTCGATCACGGTGCCGCGCGGCTCCTGTGAATCTAGGACCTCGTTGATCTCGCCGAGGGTCAAACCCTGCGCTTCCAGGGCAGCCTTGGCTTCTTCAAGCGTTTTGCCCACGACCTCGGGCACCAGGGGGAATTCCGGCCCTTTGCATAAGACGACGCGGATGGTGCCGCCCCTGCGCATAAGGGAACCGCGCCTGGGTTCCTGCTCGATGATGGTACCGGGGACGATGGAATCGTCGTAAGCATAGGTTTGCAGGCTGACGGTAAGCTGCAGTTCCTCGGCGCGGCTGGCCGCCGTTTCGTAGGGCACGCCCACCAACTGGGGCACGTTCACCCAGCCGGGTATTTTGCCCATGCTGAACAGCACCATAAACACCACGGCCGCGCCTGCCAGGATCAGGACCAGCGTCATAATGCCAGCCACCACCTTATGGGGCAGGTGCCTCCTCGTGCGTTTCTGCGTGCTGCCGGTCTTGGAGGGAGTCGCTGGTTTTTCCGGCTTATCCGTTTCCTCCTCGGCCGGCGCTTCTGTCTTCGGCGGCACAGAGCCGGCATTGGTCACAAAGCCGCCCTCGGGATACACCAAGGCAAGGCCGAGATCCCGATAAAAATCCTGCGCGTCCTGGTAGCGCCGGGCAGGATCCTTTTCCATAGCCTTGTGCACGATCTCGTCCAGCGCCGTCGTCACGCGCGGGTTGATCGCGCATACGGAGGGTACGGGCGAGCTTAAATGGTGCAGGGCGATGCTGACCGCCGAGTCGCCGTCGAAAGGCACCCGGCCGGTGAGCATCTCAAAAAGCACCACGCCCATGGAGTACAGGTCGGAACTTTGCGTGGCGCGCTCGCCCTTGGCCTGCTCGGGAGAAAAGTAATGCACGGAACCGAGGATGCCCTTTTCGTTTGCCTGGGTGATGGTGTCCGAATCCGCGCCCCTGGCGATGCCGAAGTCCGCCAGTTTGGCAATGCCCTTGCGGTCCAGCAATATGTTCTGGGACTTGATGTCGCGGTGGATGATCTTGGCCCCGTGCACGAGCGTGAGGGCCTGGCACATCTGGCGCGCGATGGAAATGGCCGTGTAGTTGTCCAGCGCGCCCTGGCGCTGGATCAGCTCGCGCAGGGTGAGGCCGTCCACATATTCCAGGACGATGAAGTGCATGCCGTCCTCTTCGCCCACGTCGTACACATCGATCAGGTTCTCGTGGCTGATCAGGGATGCGGCCTGCGCCTCGCGCTCAAAGCGGAGCAAGAACTCCTGATCGGCGTTGAATTCGCTGCGCAGGAATTTGATGGCCACATTGCGGCCGCTGCGGATATCGTGGCCCTTGTAGACGATAGCCATGCCGCCGGAGCCGATGACGTCGCCCACGAGATAGCGGTCGAGCAACAGCTTGCCGGTCATTTGACCACCTCCCCATCCAGAAGAAGCACGGTCACGTTGTCGCGTCCTCCCCGCTCCAGGGCGGTATCCAGCATTTTCTGCGCTTTTTGCTGAAGATCGAGATCGTCCCTGCGCAATATCTCTTCCAGCTCTTCGTTCGACAGATAGTCGGTCAGGCCGTCGCTGCACATAAGGAAGCAGTCGTCCTCCTGCAGGTCAAGATCGTGGGCGTCCACTTCCACCTGCTTGTCGCAGCCCAGTGCGCGGGTGATGATGTTCTTATAGGGGTGCTTGCGCGCCTGCTCGGCGCTGATGGCGCCGGAGCGAACGAGCTCCTGCACAAGGGAATGGTCCTGGCTGAGCTGGCAAAGCTCGCCGTCCCGGAACAGGTAGCAGCGGCTGTCGCCCACGTGGCATAGCATCGCCCGTTTGTGCATGAAGTACAGGAGCGTGAGCGTGGTGCCCATGCCCTTTTGCGCGGGATTGTTCTGCGCCGCCTCGTAGATAGCTGTGTTCGCGGATCTGATCCAGGAAACAGCCGTTTTGACGGAGATATCCTGGCCGCCAAACTTGCGCGCGCTCTGGCTCAAAAGCGAAACCGCCATCGCGCTTGCCACTTCGCCGGCCAGGTGGCCGCCCATGCCGTCCGCAACGATGGCTAAGGGCAGCTTGTCCTCGGGCAGGCAAAAGCTGTCCTCGTTGATGGGACGCACCTTGCCCTTGTCGCTTAACGCGACCATCGCCATGGCTCTTCCCCCTTTCCTATCCTAACTGTTTATCTTGGATGTGTTTTTAACTGTTTTGCAGCCTTT
This sequence comes from Christensenellales bacterium, assembly GCA_050309765.1. Lineage (GTDB taxonomy): Bacteria > Bacillota > Clostridia > Christensenellales > UBA1750 > CALWRM01. Next base: position 5,381 of record JBNRMU010000056.1, on the reverse strand, counting down.
CCAGATGGCTGCGCCTTAACTGTCCGCAGGCGCCGCCGATATCATCGCCCATCTCGCGCCGCCGGGTAACGGAAACGCCCAGGGCCTTCAGTCTGTTTTCAAAAGCGAGGATCCCCGTCTGCTGCGGGGGCTTTAGGCCCCGCTCCTTCACGGCGTTCACAGGGATAAGATTTACGTGGCAGCGCAGACCGCGCAGCAGCGCAGCCAGTGCGTCGGCGTCCTTTAGATCGGTGTTTTGCCCCTCGATCAGGGCGTATTCGAACACGATCCTGCGCCCCGTGCGCTGCTCGTAGCGCTTGCAGGCGGGCAGGAGCGTTTCCAGCGGCCAACGCTTGTTGACCGGCATGAGACGCGACCTTTGCTCGTTGGTGGGCGCGTGCAGGGACACGGAAAGCGTGATCCCCAAATCCTCCTGTGCTAGGCGGTCGATTTGATCGACCAGGCCGCAGGTGGAAAGCGACACGTTGCGAAGGGAAATGCAGATGCCTTCCGGCGTGTTTAAAAGGCGCAGGAATTTGAGCACATTGCCGTAATTGTCCAGCGGCTCGCCGCTGCCCATCAATACCACGTTGGTCACACCGCGCTTTTCGCCCTCGCGGTGCAGGGCATCCACGACAAGCACCTGGGACAGCATCTCGCCGGGGCTTAAGTCGCGCACGCAGCCCTCCAATGTGGAGGCGCAAAACGCGCAGCCCATGTTGCAGCCCACCTGGGTGGACACGCACAGGGTGTTGCCGTAATGGTAGCGCATCCATACGCCCTCGATCAGGTTACCGTCCCGAAGGGCGAAGAGGTATTTTTCCGTGCCATCCAAAGGCGATACAACGGTTTTGATGATGGAAACACCCTGCGCGTCGTAAGACGCCTCCAGGGTTTGGCGCAGGTCCTTACCGATATTGTTCATGCCGGTAAAGCCCTCGCCGCGCTGCAAAAAGCCATAGATTTGTTTGGCGCGGAAGGCCGGCGCGCCCAATTCTTTGACAAGGGCTTCCAGCTCGCGCAGGCTCAGGTCGGTCAGCAGCGGTTTCATGCCTGCCTCCTAAGGCGCGCGATGAAAAAGCCCTCCGTATCGCCGTCCGGGTACAGGGTGAGCGTGCCGCCCGCGCCCATTTCTCCGTAAGGCGCCGGCAACACGGGCGCAAGGCTTTCCAGCACAAAGCGTGGATTTTCCTGCAAAAAGCGCTCGATCACGCCCTCGTTTTCGTCGCGATTGATGGTGCAGGTGGAATATACAAGTACCTTTCCCGCTTTTACATACCCGCTGCAGGCGGAAAGGATCGCAAGCTGCGTCTCCGGCAGGGTTTTGAGTTCTTCCTCCGTCAAGCGGTACTTCATGTCCGGTTTTTCGTGCAAAACGCCAAGGCCGGAACAGGGAACATCGCACAAAACGGCGTCCATGGCATCGATCAGGCTTTCGATCGTCCGCGTCGCGTCCGCCTGGCGCGGGCGCACGTTGTCCAGACCCAGCCTGCGCGCATAGCCGTGAATCAGGCGCACGCGGTGCTCGTGCAACTCCAGGGCGTGCACGCGGCCGGTGCCCTGCATGAGCTCCGCCAGGAAGCAGGTCTTGCCGCCGGGGGCCGCGCAGGCGTCCAGCACCTGCATGCCGGGCTTTACATCCAGCGCCAGCGCCGCCAGGGCGGAGGCGCGTCCGAGCAGGGAAAACTCGCCGCGCAAAAAGGCGGGATGGGATGCGCGCAGCTCCCGCACGCGATAGATGTGCGGGATGCCCGTTTTTTCAAAGGGAATGTTTTCGCGCCTCAAAAAGGCTTCAAAGGCTGCATCTTCCATTTTCAGCAGGTTTGGCCGCACGAACACGCCGCCGCCCCGTCCCGACTGCGCAAGCAGCGCCTCTGCGCGCTCCAGGCCGAAACGTTCGGCATAGAACTGCCCCAGCCAGCGGGGAACGGAGGCCTGTACGCACAGCCTGTCCAGAGGATCCTCGGGATACTGAATCTCATCCTTCTGGCGCGAAACGCCGCGTAGAACGCCGTTGACCATGGAGCAGAGGCTCTCGCGCCTGTACAGGCGCATGAGCTCCACCTGCTGGTTGCAGGCGGCAAAGTCCGGCACAGAATCCATAAACAGAATCTGGTATACGCCCATGCGCAGGGACAGCCTGCCGATCGTATCATCCATGGGCCGCTGCATGAATTGATCCAGCACATAGTCCAGCAGCAGCTTTTTTTCGATCACGCCGTAGAACAGCTCCGTCAAAAAGCGCCTGTCCTGGGCGGCCAGCTGGGTTTCGCGCAGGCGCTTATCCAGCGCAAGGGCGGCGTAGGCGCCCCCCTGCTCCACATCCAGCAGCGCCTGTGCACAGACGCGGCGAGCAGGCGTTACGCCCACCTGCCTGGGCCGTTCGCGGCGCGGGCCGCTATAATGGTTCGTCATGTGTTCTCTCCCAACATGGTTCCATCGGCGATGGGCTTGCCGCGCAGATAATCGGCTGCGCACAGGCGCTTGCCGCCCGGCGCCTGCATCTCCACGATCTCCAGCGCGCCTTCTTTACAGGCAACGATCAGGCCCTCCCCTTTGTTTGCGGGCAATACCTCGCCCGGACGGCCGGACCTGTCCAAATGGCAGCGCGTTTTGAATACCTTGATCGCGCCGCCGGCAAATTCAAACCAGGTTCCCGGCCAGGGATACAGCCCTCGCACCTGGTTATGCAGCTGCACACAGGTTTTTTCAAAGTCCAGCCGGCCAAGCTCGCGGCTGAGCATGGGATAATAGCTGGCCTCTTCTTCGTTCTGTGGGGTGGGAACGAGGCTCTTTTCCTCGATGCCCCGAATGGTCTTGATGAGCAGCTCCGCCCCCAACAGGGAAAGCCGGTGGCTCAACTCCTCGGCGTTTTCATCCGGCAGGATCTCGGTCTGCGCTTTGAGCAGCATCGGGCCGGTATCCACGCCGCGCTCGGTAAACATGGTGGTCACACCCGCCACCTTTTCGCCGCAGACCAGGCACCAGTTGATGGGCGCGGGCCCGCGGTAGGCGGGCAGGAGCGAGGCATGCACGTTGACCGTGCCCAAAGGAGGAATATCCAGTATGCGCTGGGACAAAATCTGTCCAAAGGCCGCTGTTACGATAAGATCGGGCTGCAGGGCCTCGATGGCCTCGCGGCCTTCGCGAACGCGCAGCTTTTCCATCTGTAAAACGGGAATGCCGTGCGCCTGCGCCGCCAGCTTGGTGGGCGGCGGGGTCAGGGTCTGCTTCCGGCCCACGGGTCTGTCCGGCTGGGCAACCACGGTCACGACCTCATAGCCGGCCTCGATCAGGGCGTTTAAGCTTGGCACGGCAAAGTCCGGCGTACCCATAAACACGATGCGCATGAATCAGCAAGTCCTCCTAAAGAGCGGTATCAATCAGGCCTGGGGCTCGGGATCGGCCCTGTCCAGAAACAGGATGCCGTTTAGATGGTCGATCTCATGGCAGCAGGCGCGGGCAAGCAGCCCCTCGGCGGAGATGTGGATGCGCTTGCCGAAGCGATTCAAGGCCTGCACCTCCACGTGCATGGGGCGGGTGACGTTTTTGCGCACCTCGCCGCAGGAGAGGCAGCCCTCCTCTGCGGTCTGCGAACCGGAGCTTTCCAGTATCTCGGGATTGATCAATTCAAGCAGGCCCTCGCCCACGTCGATGACCACCAGTCGCTTGAGCACGCCCACCTGCGGCGCGGCAAGACCCACGCCCTCGGCCTCGTACATGGTTTGGGCCATATCGTCCAGCAGGGTATGGATGCGCCTATCGATCACCTTGACGGGCTTGCAGGTCTTTCTCAGGGTCTCATCGCCCAGTTTTACGATATTGCGGATCGCCATGGATGCTTCCTCCCTTTCAACATGTCAACATAGCTTAAAGAAAGCTCGGCGGGTCGATTTCCAGCCGCAGGGAAACCTTTCGCGTCTCATATTCCGTACACAAAGCGTTCAGCTCGCCAAACACGTCCGCATGGTCGCCGGCATACAGCTTTACGTACACCTGGTAGCGATACACGTCGCGGATGCGGGACAGGGGCGCTTCCATCACGCGCACCTGCACCATCTGCCGCCGGCGGTCGCGTTTTTCGCGGAACCAGTCCTTGAGCTGCTGCTCCAATCCCTCGGCGGCGGCGCGGGCCTCGGTTTCCTCGGCGGAGGTCACCAGCACGCGCAGCGGCAGGGTAAAGGGCGGGTACAGCGTGCGCCGCCTGCGCTCGCGCTCCTGTTCAAAGAAGGCGCGATAGTCCTGCCGGGCGGCCATCTCTACGGCGTAATGCTCCGGCTCGTAGGTCTGCACCACCACACGGCCCGGCTTTTCGCCGCGGCCGGCGCGCCCCTCCACCTGCGTGAGCAGCTGAAAGGTGCGTTCCTCGCTGCGATAATCCGGCAGGTTCAGCGAAAAATCGGCCAGCATCACACCCACCAGCGTGACGTTGGGAAAATCGTGGCCCTTGGCCACCATCTGCGTGCCGATCATCACGCGGCTCTCTCCCCGGCGGAAGCTGGTAAGCAGCTTTGCAAGCTCGTCCTTGCGGGCGGTGGTGTCGGCGTCCAGCCGCACACAGGGCACATCGGGAAAAGCCTGCCTGAAGAGCTGTTCCACCTTCTGGGTGCCGATACCCATCGGCTTTATGTAGCGCGAGCCGCACATCGGGCAGGTGGAAAGCTCATCCTGCCGGTAGCCGCAGTAATGACAGATGAGCGCATGGCTGCTCAGGTGATAGGTCAGCGTTACGTCGCAGTGGGGACACTTGGGCGTGTAGCCGCAGGCGCGGCACTTGACAAAGCCGGCGTAACCGCGGCGGTTCAAAAACAACACCGCCTGCTCGCCGCGGGAAAGGGTCTGGGATAGCTCTTCCTGCAAAAGACGTGAAAAAATAGAGGCATTGCCGGATACAAGCTCGCGGCGCATATCCACGATCTCGACCTCCGGCAGGGGCCTTCCCGCCACGCGCGTGGGCAGCTCCAGCAGGGTGTAGACGCCCTTCATCGCCAGCTCATAGCTTTGGATCTGGGGCGTCGCGCTGCCAAGAACCACCACGCCGCCGCAAAGTGCCATGCGGGCGGCGGCCACGCTGCGCGTATCGTACTGCAAAGCGCCTTCGTTTAAGTAGCTTTGCTCGTGCTCCTCATCGATCACGATCAGGCCCAGCGATTCCACGGGGGCAAACACCGCCGAGCGCGCGCCCACCACCACGCGGGCTTCGCCCAGGCGGATGCGCCGCCATTCGTCGAACTGCTCGCCCTTGGAAAGGCCGGAATGCAGGATCGCCGCCTCGTCGCCGAAGCGCGCCCGGAACCAGGCCGTCATCTGCGGCGTCAAGGCGATTTCCGGCACCAGCAGGATCGCACCCTTGCCTCTGTTTAAGCAGGCACGGATGGCATGCATGTATACCTCAGTCTTGC
>JBNRMU010000055.1:0-15320 GCA_050309765.1 Christensenellales bacterium | reverse complement strand
CGTCCTTGGGGTCGTTCGTGAGCGTAAAGTGTGCAGAGCCCGCGCCCTGGTTCACCTGGCACTTGCCGGCAAGCTCGCCCTGCAGGCTGAATTCGCCCAGGCCGATGTCGATCTTTGCGTCGTTGAGCGCCGCATTTTTGAGGCTTACGCTGCCAAGGCCGCACTCGATGCGCGCCTGCTTTTCGGCCCGCAGGGCGCCGATTTGCACCTCGCCCGCGCCGCACTGCATGGTCAGCCGCCGGCAGTCAGCGTTTTCGGCCTCAAAGCTGCCCGCGCCGAGGGAAAGCTCGATCTCTTCGGCGCTGAGGCTTTGGCACTTGAACTCGCCCGCGCCAAGGTCTATGTCGATCTCCTCGGCCTCAAGGGGCAGGCGGATGTCGGTCATGCCCGCGCCGAGCCTTAAGTCTATCTCTTCCAGGGCCGAAAGGCCTTTGGGCAGGTACAGGCGCAGCTCGCACACGTTGCCGGACAGGCCGCTCACGCCCACATGCACGCCGCCGATATACACCCCGGGCCGGTTTTCCCTCTTGTCCGTAATGCGCAGCTTTCCGCCGCTTTGCTCCGTTTTGATCTCGCCGGGCTTAAGGCCCGTCGCCTCCAGGCGGCAGGCGCCGTCCTCGCTTTCCAGTATGGTCAAATCGGCCAGGCGCATCTCGATGTCCAGCTCGCGAAAGCCCGCGTCCAGGTCCAGGGCAAAGCCTTCGCCGTCCTCCTCGCGCACGAGGATATCCGTGGGCTCGTCCGCGCCGCCGATCACGGAGACGCTGTCCGTTTCGCGCGCCTTCTGCACATTAAGCACATCGTTTGCGATCTCCTGTGCCAGACGGCGCGCGTCGCTGCCTGCCCGCCTGGCGACCAGGGAAAGGCCCACGGCTGCCAGCAGCATGCCGATCAGCAATATGCAAAGGCTGACGATCAGAAAGATCTTGGCACCCTTGTTCATTGTTCCTCCTCCTTCACTTTGGCGCGGTTCCTGCGCGCCGTGCTTCCGGCCAGCAGCAGGCAGGCGAAGCCCTGTCCCAGCAGCAGCCCCGCGCCCATGACAGCCAGGGAGATCCCCAGCAGGGCCAGGAAGCAGTCCCAATAGCCGGGGATCAGGTAAAAGCTCAGCGCCGCGCCGTAGGCCCCGCCGAAGATCATGCCAAGGATCAGCGCCACAATGGTCAGGGCCACGGCCACCAGCGCCGCCGCCAGGGCAACGGCCGCCGCCAGCGCCGCCGCGGCGATGCCAAGCGCCACGCCCAGCAGCGCCAGCCCCACCGGCAGCCACACGGGCAGGGTCAGGATGGCGCACAGCCAGAACCACACGGACTTATAAAAGGGCGTGGGCCTGATCTTTTCCACCACCTGCACGGGCTGGGGTGGCTGCACGCCGTTTTCCTGCAAAATGCGCTGCACGATCGTCTCCACGCCGCCCAGGCTCTCGATGGCGGCCTGCTCGTCCCCGGCCTCGTCCAGGAACTCCTCATAATAGTGCACGGCGGCATCCCTTTCCTCCTGTGAAAGGGGATTTAAGCCTTCGCGCAGCCGAAACAAAAATTCATCGCGGGTCAATTCGACACACCTCCGTTGCCCTGTGTTTGCATCTGCTCTTCCGGCTCCTGCGGGCCGGGGTTGGTTTGGCCGTATAGGATGCGGTCCAAGCCCTGTTTGTAGGCCTCCCATTCGGCAAGATAACCCTGCAAAAGGCTTTCGCCGTAGGGACTGAGGCGGTAATAGCGTCGGTTGCGGCCGGAGATGTTCACATCGTAGGTGCTCAGCGCGCCGTCCTTCAGGAGCCGCCGCAGCACCGGATACAGCGCACTTTCGGACACGCCCACGGCCTGGGCCAGCTCCTGGGTGATGCGGTAGCCGTAGGTATCGCCCTTGTGCAAAACGGCCAGCACGCAGGCGTCCAGCAGGCTGGCGTTCACCGGCAATGGCATGGTTGCGGCCCCCTTTCTCTTAAGTTCAGCAATATTATACGAACTATAATATTCTTTGTCAATACAATATTGCGCAAAAAATAAATATTTTGATCGGCCCCGTTTTGCGTCCAATTTTGCCGCGGCGATTTCCCTCTTTTGCCCGGCTATGCTATACTAAGAGGGCGCCGGGCGCATTTGCCGGCGCACAGCCTTGGAAAGGATGGTTTTTTGCGCATGAAGGCCGTTATCACGGTGCTGGGCAAGGATCGCACCGGCATCATCGCCCGCGTTTCCACCCTGCTGTACGAGCAGGGAGTCAATATCCTCGATATTTCCCAAACGATCATGGGCGGCATGTTCACCATGATCATGCTGGTGGAGCTCAGCGACGAGGGGGCGCAGTTCGCCCAGATCCGCGAAAGGCTCATGGCGCTGGCCGAGGGCATGCAGATGGAGATCCGCATGCAGCATTCGGACATCTTCGACGCCATGCACAGGGTGTGAGCCATGCTGAACCTGAGCGACGTTTTGCAGACCAACCGCATGATCTCCGAGCAAAAGCTCGATATCAGAACCATCACCTTGGGCCTTTCGCTGCTGCCCTGCTTAAACGGCACGCCGGACGGCCTGCCGGAGCGCGTGTACGAGCGCATCTGCACACAGGCGAAGGACCTGGTGCGCGTGGGCGAGGAGATAGAGCTGGAATACGGCATCCCCATCGTCAACAAGCGCATCTCCGTCACGCCGGTGTCGCTGCTTTGCCAGGGCGTGGACCCGGTGCTTATCGCCCGCGCCATGGACCGCGCCGCCAAAGAGGTGGGCGTAAACTTCATCGGCGGCTACACGGCCCTTGTGCACAAGCGCATGGGCCAAAGCGACGAAAGGCTCATCCGCTCCATCCCCGAGGCCCTGTGCGAGACAAGCCTCGTCTGCTCCTCGGTCAACGTGGGAAGTACCCGCGCCGGCATCAACATGGACGCCGTGCGCCTGATGGGCCAGGTCATCCGCCAGGCGGCGGAGATGAGCAGCGAGCAGGACGGCCTTGCCTGCGCAAAGCTGGTGGTGTTCTGCAACGCGGTGGAGGACAACCCCTTTATGGCCGGCGCCTTCCACGGCATCGGCGAGGGCGACGCGGCCATCAACGTGGGCGTTTCCGGCCCGGGCGTGGTGGCCCAGGCCCTGACCGCCGTGCGCGGCCAGCCCTTTGACGTGGTGGCGGAGGAGATCAAGCGCACCGCTTTCAAGATCACGCGCATGGGCCAGCTGGTGGCCCGCGAGGCCTCGCGGCGGCTGAACCTGCCCTTTGGCATCGTCGATCTTTCGCTTGCGCCCACGCCCGCCAAGGGCGATTCCGTCGCCCACATATTGGAGGAGATGGGCCTTGAGACCTGCGGCACCCACGGCACCACCGCGGCGCTTGCCCTGCTCAACGACGCGGTGAAAAAGGGCGGCGTGATGGCCTCCTCCCACGTGGGCGGGCTGTCGGGCGCCTTCATCCCCGTGAGCGAGGACATCGGCATGATCGACGCCGCCAGAAGCGGGGTTTTGAACCTGGACAAGTTAGAGGCCATGACCTGCGTGTGCTCCGTGGGATTGGACATGATCGCTGTGCCCGGCGACACGCCGGCCAGCACGCTTTCCGCCATTTTGGCGGACGAGGCGGCCATCGGCATGGTCAACGGCAAGACCACCGCCGTGCGCCTGATCCCCGCCATCGGCAAGAACATCGGCGACGAGCTGGTCTTCGGCGGGCTGCTGGGCCAGGCGCCGATCATGCCCGTGCACAGCCAAAGCGCCGAGGACTTCATCGCCCGCGGCGGCCGCATCCCCGCGCCCATCCACAGCCTGAAGAATTAAACCCTTACATACCGCAAACACTTTATGCCAAACGGAAAGGAAGTTGACCTTATGAGCAAGACGCGCCAGGAGGCGGACAAGCGCTACCTCTGGAAACTGGAAGACATCTACGAGAGCAACGAAAAATGGGAAGCCGACTTTGCCGACATGCAAAAAGCGCTGCCCTCCCTTGCGCAGCTTTCCGGCACGCTGAACAGCGCCGCGGGGCTGCTGAATGCCATTCAAAAAATCGAAGCCTGCCAGAAGGTGTGCACGGAGCTTTTCACCTACGCCCGCATGCGCCGCGACGAGGACAACGCCAACCAGCTGTACCAGGCAATGGCGGACCGGGCCATGAGCCTGATGATCAAGCTGGACACGCTCACCGCCTTCTTTGGGCCGGAGCTGATGGCCGTGGGGTCCAAAAAGGTGCGCGGCTTCCTCGATGAGCAGCCCGCCCTTTGTGAGTACCGCCGCTTCCTGGAAAAAGAACTGTGGCTGGAAGCGCACACCTTATCGCCCGAGCAGGAGCAGCTGCTGGCCGCCGCCGGCGAGCTGGCCGGCGCGCCGGATACCATCTATACCATGCTGGCCGACGCGGATATGCGCTTTCCCGTGATCAAGGACGAAAAGGGCGAGGATGTGCAGATCACCCACGGCACCTACATCCCCCTGCTGGAAAGCCGCGACCGCCGCGTGCGCAGGGACGCCTATGAGGGGCTGTATTCCACCTATAAGTCCTTTGCCAACACCATCTGCGCGTCCTACGCCGCCTCCGTCAAGGGCGACCAGTTCTACGCCCAGGCGCGCAAGTACCCTTCCGCCCTGGAGGCGTCGCTGTATCCCAACGCCATTCCGGTTTCCGTGTACGATTCCCTGGTCGAGGGCGTGCACAAGCACCTGCCCGCGCTGCACAAGTACGTCTCTTTACGCAAAAAGGCGCTGGGCGTGGACGAAGTGCACTATTACGACCTTTACACCCCCATCGCGCCGGAGGCGGAGCTGGGCGTGCCCTATGAAAAGGCCGCGCAGATCGTGCAGGAGGGCTTAAAGCCCCTGGGCGAAAAGTATTTGCAGGACCTTGCCCACGCCTTTACCGACGGCTGGGTGGATGTGTACGAGAACCAGGGTAAGACCTCGGGCGCCTATTCCTGGGGCGTGTACGGCGTGCATCCGTACGTTTTGCTCAACTACAATGAGAACCTGGATTCCATCTACACCCTGGCGCACGAGCTGGGCCACTCCATGCACAGCTTCTATTCCAACCGGAAGCAGCCCTATTCCTGCGCGGATTATCCCCTGTTCCTGGCGGAGATCGCCTCCACCACCAACGAGGCCCTGCTGCAGGCGCATCTGTCCTCCACCCTCACGGACAAAAAGACGCAGATGGCCCTGCTCAACCACGAGCTGGAGCAGATCCGCGGCACCGTGTTCCGCCAGACCATGTTCGCCGAGTTTGAGCGCAAGGCGCACGAGCTGGCCGCCGCCGGCGAAAGCCTGACCGCCGAACGCTTAAACGGGCTGTATGCCGAGCTCAACACCCTGTACTACGGGCCGGAGATGGTGATGGACGACTTCATCCCCTACGAGTGGATGCGCATCCCGCACTTTTACCGCGCGTTTTACGTTTACCAGTACGCCACGGGCTATTCGGCGGCGGTGGCGTTCTCGCGCTCGCTGCTGTCCGGCGGGGAAGAGGCGCGCAGGAACTATCTGTCCTTCCTGAGCGCCGGCGACAGCAAGAACCCCCTGGACATCCTGCGCGACGCGGGCCTGGATATGGAAAAGCCCGAGGTGGTGGAAAGCTGCATGCAAAGCTTTGAGGAGGCGCTGGACAAGCTGACCAAACTGATGGAGGAGGAATAACGCCATGTCCATGCAGGGCTATAACCTGGAAGAAGCGGTCGAATACTTCCTTTCGCACATAGACCAAAGGGCGCACAGGGCCTTTTCGCCCTCGGAGCTGCAATCGCTTCTGCGCCTTTGCGCCGAGGCGGACCTGGACTACATGGAGGAAAGCGGCGTGCTCAAGCAGGGCGTGGCCGGCGATGCGTACTACGATGACGACGACGCCTTTGAGTACATCGACGCGCGCCTTTGCCGCCTGACGGGCGCAAACGAGGAAAAGTCCATGCACATCGCCGCCCTGATCGACGACTATATGGACCTGCAGCAGTCCTATCTGGAAAGCAAGGGCCTGCTGGAGTGGGACTGACGGCAGAGAAACGTGAAGAGAGCTTGTGCTCCGGGCATGAGCGCAAAAAAGACCTGCGGGCGTTTCCGCAGGTCTTTTCTTTGTTTGCCCTGGCGCTTAGGCGTTTGCGGCCAGCTCGCGCAGGGCGCAGGCCAGCTGGTCGGGGCAGGAGGTGCCGTTTCGGCACTGGATGCCCTCGGTCAGGCGGATGACCTCCTCCACGGGGCGGTTTTCGGCCAGGCGGGCAACGCCCTGGGTGTTGCCGCGGCAGCCGCCGATGAAGTTCACGCGGCGCACGACGCCGTTTTCGACCTCCAGCTCGATGGCGGAGGAGCAGGTGCCGCGGGTCTTATAGACGGTTTTCATGGGATGTGCACTCTCCTTGTTTGTTGTATATTTATATATTTATAAATTTATATCGCCGGGTTCTCGAGCGAAACTTTTTCGCCCTACTGCCCCGGCCAGAAGAACAGGCCCTCGCTTTCTGCCAGGCGGCAGAGCAGGTTTTGCAGATCCTCGTCCGGCCCGAACACGGCAAGGTAAAAGTCGTCCCTGTCCAGGGTGAGGAGCGCGTCGCGCCCGTTGACGAGCAGCTGCACATAGCCCGCTTCGCCCCGCAAAAGGCTTAAAACGGCTTCTTCCAGCGCCGCGGGCGCGGCGTTTGCCGTAACCGCGTCGTCCCGGCGCAGGTACAGGTCATAGTAGGCGCAAAGCTTTGCAAGGATGCGGGCGAATTTTGTAAACAGCTCCCGCGCAAATCCCGTTTCCTTCCAGTGCCGTTCCAGGGCCAAGTAGCGGCGCGCGCCGCTTTCCGGCACCCGGCAGGGCAGGGGATCGATCACATAGGCCTTATTCTGCAAAAGCCGCTCGGCCAAATCGTCCCATTCGCAGGCGGTCATGGCGCAAGCTCCTTCAGGGCGCTTAACACGCCGTCCCTTGTCGCGCCCTGCAAAAGGCCCTGGGCAAAGTCCGGCCGGCCGCCGCCCCGGCCCGCAAAGCGCGCCGCAAGGCCGCGGAACAGCGCCGCCGCGTCGGGGCCGGCGCTGGCAAGCACCGCCTGCACGCCCTTGTCCGCCGGCGACAAAAGGCAGACGAGCTGCGCCCGCTTGCCGCACAGCGCCGCCGCGCTTTCCTGCAGCTGGCGCATGGAAAAGCCGTCCGTCTGCTCGACGATGGCCGTGCAGGCGGCAAGCTCGTGCACCTGTGCGCCCTCCAGGCGCAAAAGGGCAAGCTCCCTCTGGGCGGCGGCAAGCTCCCGCTGGCGCTGCTGCAGGTCGAATTTCAAGCGCAGCACCTGCTTTTTTAGGTCGGGGATGCCGCAGGAAAGCTCCGCCGCCGTGCCCTCAGCCTGGTCCATGCAAAGCTGCGCGTGGCGCACGGCCCTTTCGCCCGCCACGAAGAAGATGCGCAGGTTGTTATGGCTGTGCGCGCAGCCGGTGATGCGCACAAGACGCGCTTCCGATGTACAGGCAAGGTGCGTGCCGCAGCAGGCCACGGCCTCCGGCCCGAAGCTGACGATGCGCAGGTGCAGATGCTCGGGCGGCACCTTCCGAAGCGGCAAGGCGGCCAGCTCCTCCCGGGTGGGGAAGAACTGGCGCACGGGATAGTTCGCCGCGATGATCGCATCGCAGTCGGCCTCCAGCGTTTTTTTCAGCTCGTCGCTTAAATTCTCCAGCTCGGTCTGTATGTCCACATAGCCGTCCTTTTCGCCCACGTGCAGGCCCAGGGAATAGCCCTGAAAGCGCTCGTAAACGGCATGGGAAAGGATGTGCTGGCCCGTGTGCTGCTGCATGTGGTCGTACCTGCGCGCCCAGTCGATGGCGCCGTGCACGGTTTTTCCAACCGGCAGGGGGGAGGGGAGCAGGTGATAGATGGGGCCGTCCTCGTCCGCCTGGCTCACGTCCAGCACGGGGGTATCGTCCAGCATGCCGAGGTCGCAGGGCTGGCCGCCGCCGGTGGGGTAAAAGCAGGTATCGGAGAGCAGCACGGCCCATTTGCCCTCGCCCGCGGGCTCGCAGGAAAGGACCTTGGCCTCAAACGCCCTCTGGTAGGGGTCCATATGGTAAAGCGCCGGCACGAAGCAGGCCTCCTTTGTGTTTTTTTACGCCTAACAGCAGCAGATCCTGCCGCCGCAGAGGCTGGAACAGGCCAGGCACTGCAGCATGGTGCACAGCATCTGGTTCCAGTTGGTGTCCGTACCCATGCGGCCTTGCGTCTGGGCGTACACGCCCTCGATCTGCTCCAGGGCCTGGCGGTATTCCGCATTCTGCGGGTCCATCCGGCAGGCGGTTTCAAAGCTCTCGCGCGCCTTGGCAAACCAGCCGCGCCGCATGCACACCACGCCGTAGAGGAAGTGCCACTCGGCATTGCGCACGCTCTGGCGAAGCAGGGCCTGCTCGGCCTGCATAATGAGGCCGCGGGCGATCATCTCGCGGATGTCGGCATAGCCGGACGCGCCCGCGCTGCCCGTGTAGCCGCCCGAATACCCGCCATAGCCGCCGTAATTGCCGTAGCCGCCGTAGTTTCCGTAACCGCCGCCGTAGCCGCCCGCGCTGCCCGCGCCGGAGCCGTAGCCGGAGGCGGCGGGGCCTTCGCCGCTGCGCTCCTTTTGGATGGCGTCGTAGGCGGCGTTGATCTGCTTAGCCTTTTCCGCGGCCTGCTGCTGCACCTCCCTGGGCGCCTGGGCATAACGGTCGGGATGGTATTTTTTCACCAGCTCGCGATAGGCTTTCTTTACCTCGTCGTCGCTGGCAGTGGGGGAAACGCCCAGCACCTTATAGGGATCCATCGACCGCCCGCCTTTCTTCGGCCACATCCTGCGCCGTGTGCGCAAGGCCTAAGGATAAAACGTTTTTGACCAGCTCATCGTTGCGCGGGGCGTCCAGGCTATCCCAGGCGGCCAGCGCCTGGTCCGCGCAAAGGCTTAAAAGCGGCAGCAGCGTTTCCGCCGCCTGCTCACGGGAAAGGCCGGCGCGAAGCAGCACGTTGTAGCGGCCCTTTTTCTCGTCCTTACGGTAATCGTCCAGCGCGTCCACCCAGTAGATCCAGCGGCCGAGGCACTGGCCCATCCAGGTGAGGGCGGGCACGTTGTTTTCCTCCTCGCCGTAGGCGAAGAACTTTCCGCACAGGTCGGCAAAGGGCTGGGCCGCCGCGTCCAGGTCCGCGCAGCCGGCTTCTTCCAGGGCGCGCTGGGCCTCGTCCATCTGCAAAATGGCCTCCTGCAGGGGCGAAAGCTCCTTCTCCGGCCCCCTGGCAAAGGGACGCAGCAGGGGCGCGGCCAGGCGCAGGGCGCCGCCGTCGCGGGCGTCGTCGCGGCACTTTTCCTCGGAAAGCAAAAGGTGCAGCTGCGCGCACAGACGGGCCGCCTCGCCCTCCACGGCGGGCATTTTTTTGAGCCTTGCCGGGCAGGCGCGCAGGTTGACGGGCGGGTCCTCTTTTTTAAGGCCGCTTTTCACCACGGACAAAAAGGCCAGGTCGTACCTGAGCAGCGCCCGCAGGGGAAAGGCGATGGAGGACAGCGCGCGGCACACGCCGCAGTAATGCGCCTTGTACAGCGCGTCCTGCCGCAGGGTCAACTCCGGCCGATAGGGCCTGACATAACCGAACATACGCTTTTCATCCTCCGTTTCGCGCAAAAAGCATGATTTCCTGTTTATTGTATCAAGCCTTGGGCCGCTTTACCAGCGGGGAAGGGAAAACGTTTTGTGAATTTAGGCGCAAAAGGGCCCGGCGCGCCTGCGTCGGGCCCTTATGATCCTTATCCCTCGATGACCGCGCGCAGGGCGGCCATGTTTTCCTCGATGGAGGAATCCTTTTTGAACACCGCGGAGGTGCCCGCCACGTAGATGTCCGCGCCCGCGGCGCGCATCTTTGCGGCGTTTTCCAGGCTCACGTTGCCGTCCACCTCGATGAGGACGTCCTTCCGGCCGGCGTCATCCAGGTATTTGCGCGCGCGGCGGATCTTGTCAAGGCTCTGGGGGATCAGCTTTTGCCCCGCAAAGCCGGGGTTGACGCACATGATCAGCAGCATGTCGATGTCCGGCAAAACCTCCTCCAGCGCGCACAGCGGCGTGGCGGGGTTTAAGGCCAGGGAGGGGTGGGCGCCCAGCTCGCGGATGCGGCTGAGCGTTTTTTGCAGGTGGGTGCAGGCCTCGGCATGCACGCTGACCACGTCGCCCGCCCCGATGGGGAAGAGGGCAAAGTGCCTTTCCGGCTCCTGCACCATGAAGTGGTAGTCGAAGGCGACGTCGCTTGCCCGGCGCGCGGCGCGGATCAGGTCCGGCCCCAGGCAGAAGTTGGGCACGAAGCGGCCGTCCATCACGTCAAAGTGAAAATAGGCGCTGCCCGCGCGCGCAAGCGCCTCCAGATCGCGGCCGAGGCTGAGCATGTCCGCGCACATGATGGAGGGGGAGATGCCTTTTTGCATGGTGAAACACCCTTTCTGCATAAAAGCGGTACAAGAGCATTGTAGCGTGAATCGCGGCAAATTGCCAGCGTTTGCGCGCGGTGTTTTGCCTATATTTTGAAAAAAACAATTGCTTTAGCGGAATAGATCGGCTGATCTTTGAATTTCTCCCGTTTTCTTTTGTTTGCTTTGTCGTATGCCTTGCGTGCCGCGGTCCGCCCGCCCCCATGTCCGCGGTACGGCCCGGGAAAGCGCAGCCTTTTTTCGGGGCCGCGGCAGCAAACGCCCTTTTTCTCCCCCTTTGGTTGACACAGGGCCCCGTTTGGGCGATAATAGACGGCAGCAAAGCTTTTTATCTGCATTAATATGGAGGAAACACGCATGCAAACGAACGGCGAAACCAAAAAACGCATCTTCAGCGGCATCCAGCCCTCGGGCATTTTGACGCTGGGCAATTATATAGGCGCGCTGCGCTCCTGGGTCAAGCTGCAGGAGGAGGCCGATCCCCTGTACTGCGTGGTGGACCTGCACGCCCTCACCGTGCGCCAGGATCCCGCCGCCCTGCGCCGCCGCTGCACGGACACCCTGGCCCTTTTGCTTTCGCTGGGCCTGGACCCGCAGAAAAACATCCTCTTTTGCCAGAGCCACGTTTCCGGCCACAGCGAGCTTTCCTGGCTGCTGGGCTGCTTCACCTACATGGGCGAGCTTTCGCGCATGACGCAGTTCAAGGATAAATCCCAGAAGCATGCCGACAACATCAACGCCGGTCTGTTCACCTATCCCGTGCTGATGGCTGCGGACATCCTTCTGTACCAGGCCGACCTGGTCCCCATCGGCGCGGACCAGAAGCAGCACCTGGAGCTGACCCGCGACATCGCCATCCGCTTCAACAACATCTACGGCGACGTGTTCACCGTGCCCGAGGCCTACATCCCCAAGGTGGGCGCGCGCATCATGTCCATCACCGATCCCACGCGCAAGATGTCCAAGTCCGACGAGGAGGCAAGCTACATCGCCATCCTCGACGAGCCGGACGTGATCCGCCGCAAGCTGCGCCGCGCGGTGACCGACTCCGAGGCCGCGGTCTACTTCGATCCGGACAAAAAGCCCGGCGTGTCCAACCTCATGTCCATCCTGTATGCCCTGACCGGCGAGGAGCTGCCCTCCATCACCGACCGCTTTGCAGGCCGCGGCTACGGCGACCTTAAAAACGAGGTGGCCGACGCCTGCATCGCCGCGCTTGCTCCCGTGCAGGCGGAGTACAAGCGCATCCAGGCCGACAAGGGCTATCTGGAGCAGGTGATGCAGGACGGCGCCCAGCGCGCCGAAAAGCTGGCCTTCAAGACCCTGTCCAAGGTGCACAGGAAGCTGGGCCTGGCCCCCTACAAGCTGTAAGGGCAAAGGCACAACCGATCCCACGGGCGGAAAGCGCTGCTTTCCGCCTGTTTTTTTCGTCAAAAGATTTTTTGCAAATTGCGGGAAAATATGCGCGCTTTTATGGAAGAAATTCTGTTCAGGCGCGCTTTTCTTTTGTCTTTGCGTCGAAAAAACGTCCGTTTGCGCGCATTTTTATTTAACATACTAAAAAGGACTTCCGAATAGATCGAAGAATTTAAGCAGCGTAAAACAAAATTCTTCGGCAAAAGGGGCGATAAAACAGTGATGCTGCAAAATCAGGTCCCGCAAGCGCGCAAGGCCATGCGCATGCGGCAGCGGGAGGTTGCCTCCATCCCCATAGATGCGATCAAGCCCAACCCCTACCAGCCGCGGCGGCTGTTTTCGCAGGACGCGCTGGAGGAGCTGTGCGCCTCCATCCGCCAGTACGGCCTTTTGCAGCCCATCTCGGTCAGGCGCGCGGGCAGCGACAGCTATGAGCTGATCGCCGGGGAGCGGCGGCTTCGCGCCTGCCGCATGGCCGGCCTTACGTACATAGACGCGCTGGTGTTTTCCGCCTACGAGCAGGACAGCGCCGTCATCGCCATGATGGAGAACCTGCAGCGCGAAAACCTGCACTTTATGGAGGAGGCCGAGGGCTACCAGAAGCTGATCCGCGACCACGGCCTGTCCCAGGAGGAGCTTGCCCGCCGCCTGGGCAAGAACCAGTCCACCATCGCCAACAAGATGCGCATACTGAAGCTGCCCGCCTCGGTCAAGCAGCTGCTGCTCAAATACAACCTGACCGAGCGCCATGCGCGCAGCCTTCTGCGCCTGCACGACGAGCAGATGCAGGTGAAGATCGCCCGCGTGATCATCGAACAGCGCTTAAACGTCAAGGCCACGGAGGAGCTGGTGGAAAGGACCATCTCGCGCCTGTACGGCATCGAAAAGGAGGACAAGCCCGCCGGCCGCGTGTCCGCCTTTGTGCGCGACGCGCGCATTTATCTGAACTCCATCCGCACCATCGTGCAGCAGATGACCTCCGCCGGCCTTGCGCCGGATTTTTCCCTGCAGGAAACGGACGCGGGCGTGGAGCTGCGCCTTGTGATCCCCCGCGAAAAATAGGCATTTTTGTCGATTGTTTCATGTGAAACAAGCGCCTTTGCGGGCAGAAACGCGCCTTATTCTCCGCGCCCGGGCGGATTCGTTTTTCCGGGAATTGAGCCATCCCCCTTCTCTTTCCCGCCGATTGAAGGTATAATACCTAAGGGGCGGCCGGATCCTCTTCGGCCGCCCGGGTATCAGACCGAGGAAAGGCGGGCCTTTTTTTGTCCAAAATCATCGCGGTTTCCAACCAAAAAGGGGGCGTGGGCAAGACCACCACGGCCGTAAACCTAAGCGCCTGTCTGGCCGCGCGGGGGCACCGCACCCTGCTGGTGGACCTGGACCCCCAGGCAAACGCAAGCTCGGGTCTGGGTGCGGACACGCGCGGGCAGGGGCCTTCCGTATACGATGTGCTGATCGGCGGCCTGCCGGCGCGCGAGGCGATCCGCAAAACGGACTGCGAAAACCTGTTCCTTTTGCCGGGCAGCATCTCATTGGCCGGCGCGGAGATAGAGCTGGTGCCCATGGCGCAGCGCGAGCAGGTTTTAAAAAGGCGCCTGCAGGAGATCGACGCTGACTACGACTTTATCCTCATCGACTGCCCGCCGTCGCTGGGGCTGCTTACGCTCAACGCCCTTTCCGCCGCGCACAGCGTGCTGATCCCCATCCAGTGCGAATACTACGCCCTGGAAGGGCTCACCCAGCTGATGAACAGCGTGCGCCTGGTGCGGCGCTCTCTCAACCGCAGCCTGGATGTGGAGGGCGTGGCGCTCACCATGCTGGACGGCCGCACGAACCTGGGCAACCAGGTGGTGGACGAGGTGCGCAAGGTGTTCGGCTCCAAGGTGTACAAGAGCATCATCCCCCGCAACGTGCGCCTGGGCGAGGCGCCCAGCTTCGGCCAGCCCATCTGCGTATACGACCCGCGCTCCGCGGGCGCGCAGGCCTACGAAAGGCTGTGCGACGAGTTTTTGCATTGGAACGGGAAGGAGCATGAGGCATGAAAAAGCGGCCGGCCCTGGGAAGGGGCATCGATGCGCTGTTTACTCCCTACGAAGAGGAGGCGCAGCAGGCGGGCGAGGAGCGCGTGCAGCTTTTGCCGCTGGACCTGCTGGACCCGAGCCTGGACCAGCCCCGCAAGCGCTTTGATCCGGAAAAGCTGGAGCAGTTGGCCGCCTCCCTGCGCGAGGTGGGCGTTTTGCAGCCCCTGGTGGTGACGCCAAAGGGCGACAGATACCAGATACTGGCGGGGGAGAGGCGCTGGCGCGCCGCCCGCCTGGCAAACCTTTCCGAGGTGCCCTGCCTGGTGCGCGACGCGGAGGCTTTGCAGCGCATGCAGATCGCCCTGATCGAGAACCTGCAGCGCGACGATTTGAATCCCGTGGAAACGGCGCTGGGCCTGCAGAAGCTGATGCGCGACTGCCGCCTGACGCAGGAGGAGGCCGCCGCCCGCGTGGGCAAGAGCCGCCCCGCCGTTGCCAACCTTTTGCGCCTGCTGGCCCTGCCGGACGAGGTGCTGGACCTGCTCTCCGAAGGCGCTCTCAGCGAGGGCCATGCCCGCGCGCTGCTGGGCCTGAAGGACAAAAAGGCGCAGGCCGCGCTGGCGCAGCGCATCGTGCAGGAGGGGCTGAACGTGCGCCAAGCGGAAGCGCTGGTGCGCGCCGCCAACGAAAAAAAGCCCGCAAAACCCGCGCGCAAAAAGCCTTCGCAGCTGGCGGAGCTCGCCCTGCTGGAGGAGGCGGCGCGCCGCACCTTCGGCGTGAAGGTCTCCGTTTCCGGCAGCGCGGAAAAGGGCAGCCTCACCCTGCACTACAAAAGCGCCGAGGAACTGATGCGCATCTATGAGGCGCTGGGCGGGGAAAGCGACGAATAAGCAATATTTTTGTATGATTTGGGCGGCTGTGCTTGCACGGCCGCCCTTGTTTCTTATAAAATAATGATAAGACCCCGACAGATATATGCAACAGATCGCCGCGGCGATCCCGCGCGGCTGAGGCCGCACGCCAGCAAATCCATCCCGACCGACGATTCTCGTTTTCGTGCTGCCCGCGGCTGGGTATGCGCGTTTATAAAGCATACGAAGGCCGCCGCCTCCAGCGATTCCGCCTCCCGGAAAAGGACGATGAGAAATGAATCTGATCTATGTTTTTCTGGGCCTGCTTGGCGGCTTCCTGATCGCCGCCCTTTTCGGCGCCCTCTGTTACAATCACAGCGGCAACAAAGAGGAAGACGAGAACGAGCCCGATACCCTTCCCGATGTGCTCTTCATTCAGCGCAGCCAGTCCCCCTTTGAGGTCTTCAAGCACGACGGCGACCGCAATAGCAGCGGCAGTCATTCCGGCAGGCGCCGCCGCTGATGGCGCAGGACGTGCGGCTGCAAGACCATCCTGACCGACGATTCCCGTTTCCGTGCCGCCCGCGGCCGTTGGCCCGGGCCGCGCAGACATACGCCCAAAGGAGGGTCTGCCATGCGCAACCAGAACCTTGCCTATGCTCT
>JBNRMU010000054.1:0-5215 GCA_050309765.1 Christensenellales bacterium | reverse complement strand
TTCAGAAAATCCAGGTCGGTCTCACGATAGTAGCGAAGGTGCGCCTGCACGCAGGCATCGCCCTGCGCTTCGTCGCCAGAAAAATGGAACCAGAAACCGGCCGGCACATGATCGACCGGCTTTTTGTTCATCGCATTGAGCACACGGGTACGCTTGTCCATACTGAACCTCCTGTAATTGTATTTTTTATCGCTGGAATAAACGGGGCTGCATTCCCCCCGCAGGGCTTTAGCACAAGACATTGTATACATTATAAACCGTTTGAGCGATAAAGCCAATTGCCTCTGGACGGTTTGAACGAAAATTAGGAGGAGACAACCAAAGGCATGGAATCGGCATGGCACGGCCTAAGACAGATTGATTTGATGAATCTTCTGCACACTCACCTTGGGACGGCGCTGCATATCGCACAAGCCGTTGACTTCCTGGAAAACATCCGTCAGCTGGGTGTAGCAGTAACCGCAGAAGTACGGCATGCCCTTGAATGCCTGCGTGATGGCCCGGAAGCGTTCAAGATAGCTCTCTTCGTCCTGCATGGCGCCGTTGTAGCCCCAGTTTGCGCCGCCCGCGTCCCTGGCAAGGGCGATACCGCCGTATTCGGTCAGCAGCATGGGTTTGCCGCGATGGTCGTAGCCGCTGGCATGGATCAGCCGCGAGGCGGGTGCGGCCTGCAGAAGCGCTTCCTTATCGCCGTATGCTGGGAGGAGCTGCTCCGGCCAGGCGGTGTAATCGTGCACGGTCACTAGGTCGGTATCGGCCTGCTCCCAGCCGTCGTTGCCGGAGAGGAGACGCGTGCCGTCCAGGGAACGGCAAAGGGCGACCAGCAGATCGGCCAGACGCTGCGCCTCTTTGTGGCTGTGGATAAAAGGCACGCCCCAGCTTTCGTTGATCGGCACCCAGCAGATCAGGGCCGGATGGTTATAGTCGCGCCGGATCGCCTCGGAAAGGTCGCGCAGCATGTTGCGCTTTTCGCTGTCGCCAAGACAATAGGCGCTGGGAAGCTCGCCCCAGACCAGCAGGCCCAAATGGTCGGCCCAGTACAGGTACTGCGGGTCCTCGAACTTCTGATGCTTGCGGGCCCCGTTGTAGCCAAGGGCCTTGGTCAGTTCCACATCCTTTTTAAGCGCTTCATCGTCCGGGGCGGTCAAAAGACCATCCGGCCAATAGCCCTGGTCAAGCACGAGACGCTGGTACAAAACATGGTCGTTGAGCAGGATATGCTCGCCCTCGATCTCGATCCTGCGCATGCCAAAGTAGGTCTCTACGCTGTCGCAGACCTGTCCGCCTGCGAGCGTTTCGATGCAAAGATCGTACAGGTTCGGCGCATCCGGCGACCAGAGCTTAATGCCTTCCAGCGTTTCGTCGTGGGTAAGGTACAGTTCCGTGCGTACCGAGCGATCCGACAAAACAGCGACCTCCTGCCGGGCCACGATGCTGCCGTTGAAGCTTGCCGTCAGGCGAACGGAACCATCCGCGGGCGCCTCGTTGAGGCTGATCTCCGCCTGAACGGAGCCGGTTTCCAGCACGGGCGTCAGGCGAAAGTCCTGCGGATAATACTGCCCCACGCCTTCCAGCCACACGCTTTGCCAGATGCCGGACACCGGCGTGTACCAGCAGGCGAACGGTTCGGGCCGCCAGCTCTGCTTGCCGCGGGGCTGGTCCATCTGTTGGCGATCCTCGCAACGCACGCACAGCGTGCAGGTCTGCCCATAGTCGACAAGATCGCTCAGGTCGAAGGTGAAGGGCGTATAACCGCCTTCGTGGCTGCCGAGGTACTGCCCGTCCAGCCAAACGTCGGCCCGGTAGTCCACAGCACCGAAGTGCAGAAGTACGCGCTGACCCTGCATGCTTGGCGGTACTGTGAAGCTGCGCGCATACCAAAGCACGTCGCATTGCGCCTTGTTTTCGATGCCGGACAGCTCTGCCTGGTAGGCAAAGGGCACCTGTATGGTCAGAGGAAAGTCGGGCTGGCTGTACCAGCGCTGTTTAAGGCCCAGGTTCTTTTCGTCGAAGCGAAACCGCCAGGGACCGTTGAGCGACTGCCAGCTTTTGCGCACGCGGTCCGGACGGGGATGGGCGCTGCGCCGTAATGCTTCCGCCATCTTGGCTGCCTCCCTGCTTTTGATGGGCCTATTATAGCACCCGCAGGACCTGTTTTCAATGAAAGCGCCGCCCCTGCAGGAAGGGGGTATTGATAGGAAAAAGAGAGTTATTCGCTGCGACATCTCCCTTTTATTGTGCTATACTTTTATACAGAAAATCTTGTACGGCGGAGGTTTTTTCCATGCAATCCATGCGAGAGATATACACGAGGTTTCAGCTGGACGGCGAAGCCATCGCCTGCAGCAGGTTCGGCATGGGGCACATCAACGAGACATATCTGCTCGTCACCAACCATGCGCATCTGTACATCCTGCAGAAGCTGAACGGGCACGTGTTTGCCAACCGGAAGGGGCTGATGGACAACGTCATCGCCGTAACGGCGCACATCCGCAAAAAGGTGGACGATCCAAGGCGCGCGCTGACACTTGTGCACACATTGGACGATGAGCCCTATCTTATTGCCGATGACGGGGAATACTGGCGCCTGGTCGAATACATCACGGGCGGCCTTTGCTATGAGATGGCCGACAGCGCCGAGCTTTTCCGCCAGAGCGGCGCCGCCTTCGGCCAGTTCCAGAACCTGCTCGCCGATTTTCCCGCCTCGTCGCTGGTGGAAACGATCCCGCACTTTCACGATACGCCGGAACGCTTCCGTCAGCTGCACGCGGCCATCGAGGAGGATAAAGTCGGTAGGGTCGCTTCCGTGCAGGCGGAGATCGAGGCCTTTTTGTCCCGCGAGGGGGAGGCAGGCGCGCTCATGCAGGGCCTGCAAAAGGGAGAATTGCCCCTGCGCGTGACCCACAACGATACAAAGCTCAACAACGTCCTGCTCAGCGAGACGGACAAAACGCCCCTTTGCGTGATCGATCTGGACACCGTGATGCCCGGCCTTTCTGTCTGCGATTTTGGCGATTCCATCCGCTACGGCGCCTCGACCGCCGCCGAGGACGAGGTGGATTTAAGCAAGGTTTCCCTTTCGCTGGCGCTGTACCGCGCCTACAGCGAGGGCTTTTTGTCCGCCTGCGGAAAGCGCCTGGCGCAGGCAGAGCTTGCCGCCCTGCCTCTTGGGGCCAAGCTCATCACCCTGGAAAACGGCACGCGTTTTTTGGCCGATTACTTAAACGGCGATACCTACTACCGCATCGACCATGCGCGGCACAACCTGGACCGCTGCCGCACGCAGCTGAAGCTGGTGGAGGATATGGAGCGCAAGTGGGACAATATGCTGGAGATCAACCGAAGCGCCGCTGCCGGCATCCGGGAGTAGGACAACAAGGCAGTCGCTTCTTTATACATAAACACCCGTGTTTTCGCGCGCGGGTTTGTATGTACAGGGCTGGGAGGGCCTTGATGGAGATTGAGTGCCTTTGGTTTAAGACGCCGCAGTGCTGTCCCAAGCGCGCATCTTGTGGTATGATAGGGAAAGAAAAACAGGCTGCGCGCCGATACGTATCCGGCGGACGTCATACGTAGGAAAGGAAACAAACACATATGCAGGAAAAGATCGAAGCGTACAAGCAGTACCTGAAGCGCAAGCACGCCTATGCCCACGCCGCCGGCGTGCTGTACTATGACATGGAAACCGTGATGCCCAAGGGCGCGGCGGAGGATTTTGCCCAGACGATGGGCACCCTGGCCGAAGAGATGTATAAGATGGAGACGGCGGAGGAGCTCGTAAATCTGGTGAAGGAACTGGCCGCGAACAAGGACGCGCTCGATCCCATCACCCGCCGCGAGGTGGAGATCCACCAGAAGGAGATCGCCCGCATCGCCTGCATCCCCATGGAGGAGTACGTCGATTTCCAGATGACGCAGTCCCAGGCCTCCACCGTGTGGCAGAAGGCCAAGGTGGAAAACGACTACAAGGCCTTTAAACCATATTTAAAGAAGCTCATCGACTATTGCCGTAAGTTTGCCCTGTATTTTGCACCCGAACAGGACCCCTACGACACGCTGCTGGATCAGTACGAGGAGGGCCTGACGCAAAAGACCCTGGATGCCTTCTTCACCAGGATCGCTGCGGCTTTCCGTCCCCTGGTGCAGAAGACCTCCGCGGCGAGGGACAGCATCGACGATGGCTTTTTGTTTAGGCACTACCCGATCGAAAAACAGCGCGTTTTGTCCGATGAGCTGATGCAGCTGATTGGCATCGACCGAAACTTCTGCGCCATCGGCGAGGTGGAGCACCCCTTCACCACCAACTTCAGCAAGCACGACGTGCGCATCACCACCCATTATTACGAAAACGCCCTGGCTTCGTCCCTGTATTCCGTGGTACACGAGGGCGGCCATGCCCTGTATGAGCTGCACACCGGCGACGACCTGATCGGTTCCCCGCTGGCCACCGGCACCAGCATGAGCATACACGAATCGCAGTCGCGCCTGTTCGAGAACATGATCGGCCGCAGCGAGGCGTTCATCGAGCGGCTGTATCCCACCCTTTTGTCCATCTTCCCCGAGCAGTTAAAGGGGAAATCTGCCCGCGACTTTTATCGCGCTGTGAACAAGTCCGTGCCCTCCCTGGTGCGCACCGAGGCGGACGAGCTTACCTACTGCTTCCACATTATGGTGCGTTACGAGCTGGAAAAGCAGCTGATCCACGGCGAGCTTTCCGTGGACGAGCTGCCTGAAAAGTGGAATGCGCTTTACGAAACCTATCTCGGCATTCAGGTGCCGGACGATACGCACGGCGTTTTGCAGGACAGCCACTGGTCGGGCGCGAGCTTCGGCTATTTCCCCAGCTACGCCATCGGTTCCGCCTATGCGGCGCAGATCATGGCGTCGATGGAGAAGGACGTGGACGTGCAGGCCGCGGTTTCTGCCGGCAAGCTGCAGCCCATCCTCGACTGGCTGACGGACAGGATCTGGAAGTATGGCATGCTCAAGACCCCCGGCGAGCTGATCGAAATCGCCTGCGGCGCCGAGTTCGATCCCAAGTACTACATCGATTACATCACGGAGAAGTTCTCTTCCATCTATGGCTTCTAAAGCCGGCTGCCTGTGCTGAAAACTGAAAAAGAGCCGTGATCCCGCCTTTTCTGCGCCAAGGGCAAAAGAAAAGGCGGGATTTTGTTGCTTTGCGAACATAGATGTTGATTCGTATTATATAATG
>JBNRMU010000053.1:0-7320 GCA_050309765.1 Christensenellales bacterium | reverse complement strand
TCTCCAACATGGTCAATTCCGGCATCAACAACGTCGGCCTGATTGCCCAGCGCAACTACCATTCCCTGATGGACCATCTGGGCTCCGGCAAGGAATGGGACCTGGACAGAAAGCGCGACGGCCTTTTCATCCTGCCGCCCTTTGTCACCAAGGAGAACATGGGTGCCTACACGGGCTTGCTGGATGCGCTGCGTTCCAACATCGGTTACCTGCGTCGCTCCTCGCAGCGCTATGTGGTGCTCTGCGGCACGGACGTGGTCTTCAACACCACCTTTGACGCCGTGCTGGACCAGCACATCCGCACCGGCGCGGATATCACCGTGGTCTACAACGTTCCCGGCGAAGAGGAGCTGCGCGAACAGTCCGAGCGCACCCACCTGAAAGTCGAGGACGACGGCCGCATCACGGACGTGGAATGTTCCCCCGTGCTGCACACCTATCCAGCCGTCTCCACCGACGTATATATCATGGATAAATCCCTGCTCATCTATCTGATAGATGTTTCCGCCGCCCACTATCGCACTGACTTTGTGCGCGACGTGCTCATGGCACAGCTGAACTCCCTGAAGATCTATGGCTATAAGCTTAATACCTACGTTAAGCGCATCGAGTCCATTACCTCGTATTATCAGCTGAACATGGACCTGCTGGATGAGAACATCCGCACCCAGCTTCTGTCCTCTCCCAACCCCGTCTACACCAAGGTCAAGGACGAAGTCCCCGCGCACTATGCGCAGGATGCTCGCGTGTCCAACTCCCTGGTGGCCGACGGCTGCATCGTGGAGGGCGAGGTGGAAAACTGCGTGCTGTTCCGCGGCGTGCGCATCGGCCGCGGCTGCAAGGTGCACGACTGCATCCTCATGCAGGGCGTGGAGGTGCAGGACGGCGCCCAGCTGGATCACGTGATCTGCGATAGAAGCGCCTTCATCAAGCGCGACCGCCGCCTGATCGGCCAGGCCTCCTTCCCCATCGTCATCGAAAAAAACGCGGTCATCTGATCGCGCAGTCAATCGTATTTCCCATTCCCAACTAAGGAGGGACGAGTATGAAGGTCCTGTTTGCGGCGTCCGAATGCGTACCATTCATCAAAACCGGCGGCCTTGCGGACGTTGTGGGCGCTTTGCCCAAGGCGCTGCGCGCGCAGGGCGCGGACGTTCGGGTCATTCTTCCGCTGTATAGTGAAATCAACGAAAAATGGCGCAGCCAGATGACCCATCAGCTTTACACCTATATCAACCTTGGATGGCGCAGGCAGTATTGCGGCGTGGAATCCCTGGAGTTGGAGGGCATCACCTTCTACTTTGTGGATAACGAATTCTACTTCAACCGCCCCTACATCTACGGCGGCGGCGACGAGGGCGAGCGTTTTCTCTTCTTCGATCGGGCCGTGCTGGAGGTACTGCCTCTGCTGGGCTTCCAGCCCGACATTCTGCACTGCCACGACTGGCAGACGGGCATGATTCCCGTGCTGCTCAAGCGCCAGTATTTTGCGCTGCAGTTCTACAGGGACATCCGCACGCTGTTTACCATCCACAATTTGCAGTACCAGGGCGTCTTCGGCATCGATTATGTGGAAGATTTGCTCAGCCTCGGCTGGGACGCCTACACCTCCGACAAGCTGGAATTCTTCGGCGGCTGCTCCCTGATCAAGGCGGGCCTGGTCTATTCGGACGAGATCACCACCGTATCCCCCACCTACGCGCATGAGATTCAAACCGCCTATTACGGTGAGCGCCTGGAGGGGTTGCTCAGCGCTCGGCGTCATCAATTGGCCGGCGTTCTCAACGGCATCGATACCGATCTGTACAACCCGGCCAAGGACCCGCATCTCGTCAAGAACTATAACGTCACCAGTTTTGTCAAGGGCAAGGCCGCCAACAAGGAGGCCCTGCAAAAGTCGCTGGGGCTGGACGTTAGGCCCGATGTGCCCATGATCGGCCTCATCTCGCGCCTGGCTTCCCAGAAAGGCCTGGATTTGATCGAGTACGTTCTGCCGGAGATTCTGTCGCTGGATGTGCAGCTGGTGGTGCTCGGCAAGGGCGAGCAACGCTATGAGGACCTGTTCCGCTGGGCTGCCTACCGCTACAAGGGCAGCGTGGAGGCACGCATCGAAATGAACAACGAGCTAGCCCACCAGATCTACGCTGGCTGCGATCTGTTCCTCATGCCCTCCGCCTTTGAGCCCTGCGGCCTGTCGCAGATGATCTCCATGCGCTATGGCACGCTGCCGATCGTGCGCGAGACGGGCGGCCTCAAGGATACCGTGCAGCCGATCAATCCCAATGTCGAAGGCGGCGTTGGCTTTACCTTCTACAGCTACAACGCGCACGACATGCTGGACGCCATCCGGCGCGCGGTGGAATTGTATCGCGCAAGCGATAAGAAGGCCTTTAACAGCGCCATCCGCACCGGCATGAAGCGCGACTTCAGCTGGAACGCTTCCGCAGGCGAGTACATCAAGATCTACAACCGCCTGCTCACCGGCACGGAGACGCCGACCGACTAAACGATGCGCGGCCCGGGGCAAACGCCCCGGGCCTTTTTTGCATTAAAAACAGGATGCCCATTTTCGGGCATCCTGTTTTAGCATTGCTTTCTTATTCCTGTTCGGCGAACAGCTCCTTGCCGCAGTTGGGGCAGGGATGCGGTTCCTCCATATCGAAGGTTTCGGGATCGTAGTAGATGGTATCGCCGCAGTAGGGGCAGGCATACTCGATGAAGTCGTCCTCGTCGGACTCCTCATCGTCTTCGCACTCCTCGCAGTCACACTCGTCGTCCTCTTCGTCCTCGTAGACGATCTCTTCCACATCGGCCAGATCGTCGCTGATTTCGTCGATGGAGTCCTCGGCGTCCTCGATGCGCTGCTCCAGTCTGTCAATGGCCTGGGCCATTTCGTCCACGGTCTCCAGCAGCTGCAGGATCAGCTTGCGCTCGGGGGTGTCGGCGCTCAGTTCCAGGCCGGCGGCCATGCCCTTGAGGAAAGCCGCTTTTTCGTTGAGCTTACTCATCTCAGATTCCCTCCTTGTGCGTATAATCAGGCGCGCTCCATGTACTCGCCGGTACGGGTATCGATGCGGATCTTCTCGCCCTGGTTGATGAAGATGGGCACGTTGACCACATAACCGGTCTCCAGGGTAGCGGGCTTGGTCACGTTGGTGGCGGTATCGCCGCGCACGCCGGGCTCGGTCTCGATGACCTCAAGCTCCACAAAGTTGGGCGCTTCCACGGAGAAGGCAGTGCCCTTATAGAAGCGCACGGTCACGTTGGTGTTCTCCTTGACGTAGGGGATGGCGTCCTCAACGGTCTCCTGGTTCAGGGGCAGCTGCTCATAGCTTTCGATATCCATGAAGTAGTACAGCTCGCCGTCGTTGTACAGGTAGGTCATTTCCTTGGTCTCGATGGTGGCGCGCGACACCTTGTCGGTGGGGCTGAAGGTGCGCTCCTGCACGGCGCCCGTCATCACGTTCTTTAAGCGGGTGCGCACAAAGGCCGCGCCCTTGCCGGGCTTTACGTGCTGGAAATCGGTGATGTTGTAGACGTTGCCGTCCACCTCGATGGTCACGCCCTTGCGGAAATCTCCTGCGGAAATCATGGTTGTCGTCCTCCTTGGCTAGCATTTAATGTATTTGTTTGGGTGTACGCACCGGAGGCCGACGGGCAGCCCAGGCGAACCCCTTAGGGACCGAAAATTATAACGTAATGAGCTTCTTTTCGCTGCGGCAAAGGTTCTGATGGCCGCCGTCTTGCACAATGGTCAAATCCTCTATGCGCACACCGCCAAGCCCCGGCAGGTAGATGCCGGGCTCTATGGTGACGGCCATGCCGCTTTTAAGCACCGTGTCGCTGCGCTGGGACAGGCGCGGCTCCTCGTGGATGAGCACGCCCACACCGTGGCCGAGGCTGTGGCCGAAGCACTCGCCGTAACCGGCCTTGGCGATGATATCGCGGGCGATGGAATCCATCTCGCGTCCGGTCTTGCCGGCCCTAAGGCCCTCCAGCGCGGCGAGGTTCGCCTCCAGAACGATGTCGTAAATTTCGGAAAGCTTTTGATCGATCCTGCCCATGGCCACGGTCCTGGTGAAATCCGAGCAGTAGCCCTCCACCTTGCAGCCAAAGTCAAAGGTGACCACGTCGCCTTCGCGGATCACGCGGTCGGAGGGGATGGCGTGCGGCAGGCTGGCGTTTTCTCCCGAGGCGGCGATGGTGGAAAAGGACAGACCCTCCGCCCCATGGCCGAGCATGTACACATACAGCTCCAGCGCAGCCTGCTTTTCGGTCATGCCGGGCTTGAGCACGGTCAAAAGGTAAGAAAAGGCGTCGTCCGTGATGGCTGCCGCCTTCTGCATGGCGGCGACCTCCTGCGCGTCCTTTATAATGCGCAGCTTTTCCGGCAGGCCGTTCATGGGAAGGACTTCAACCTGCTTGAGCAGTGCGCCCAGATTGCGGCCTTCCTCTATGGTGAGGAAATCCTCTTCCCAAAGGACGGGGGCACCGGCCTCCAACACGCAGTCGGCAATGAGGCTGTTTTGAGTCTTGCCGCCGCCGATGGAAAGGATCTCCCAATCGGGGCTCTGCTTTTCGCCCGCCTCCACGTAGCGGAAATCGGTGACGATCACGCTGCGCTTATCCGTCACGACCAAGGCGCCTTCGCCGAGAAAGCCGCTCAAATAGAAGATGTTCTCCGGCTTTAAAACGATGGCCGATCTGCCCGCAAGCTCTTGACGGAAACGATCCAGGCGAGTGGATGGCATAGGTTTAACCCTCCCCAAAGGGACACAAAACCCCGATTTTTCTTTATTTTACCATAGACTGCGCGGAAAGTAAACGAAAAAGGCACGGTAAACGAAGCTTCACAAAAGCTTAAATTGACGCGCGGCCCTGCGCACGCAGATTGCGGCGCAGGCTTTCCGTCAGTTGGGCAAAGAAAGCGCGGTTGGTGGGCTTGCCGCGCTCGGGCAGCACGGTATAGCCGAAGTTTTCCTCCAGGGCACGCAATTGGCCGTAACGCCAGGCGCTTTCGATCGCGTAGCGGATATCCCGCTCCACGCTGGCAGGCGTCGCGCCGTTCTTTCGGGCGATGGGCAGATAGACCAGGTCGCGCAGGTTTTTCAGCCGCCGTGTATCTGCTATGCACAAAAGCAGGGCCTGCCGGGCGTACAGCCCTCCGCGCATGTGCTCGGGCAGGCCCAGGTCCTTCAGCTTTTTGAGGGCGGCAAAGTGCGTTTTTGCATCCAGCGGCCGATCCGCCGCCGTCTGCAAAACGGCCAGTGTTTCGGGCTGGCTGTACGCCGTTCGCGCCCGCTCCAAGCCCGTGAGATGCGCATGCAGGCCCTTGGGCGTCTGCACAACCACGCTCGGTGCCAGAGGCAGACTGTGCTTATGGATGCGTCCTGCCAGTGCCGCTCCGTCCAGGCCAGGCAGGATCAAATCGCACAACACCGCATCCGGCAGCAACAGCATTGTTGCGTGCAGCAATTCGTTGCCGTCCGCGCAGTCGTACAGCACATAATGCCCTGCCTCCCGCGCCAATGTGCAGAGTCGGGCCCGCTGCGCGGCCTGCGCGCAGCCAAGCACTAGGTCCATGCCCATCACCTCACGTTGCCGGACGTTTGCAGCTGCCGCAAGCCCTTTTGATGGCCAATCTGCGCCGCGCTATCTTCCATCGTTGTACAAAACTCGATCGTTTATAACCCTATACAGCTCGTCGTGAAAGCTCGTATACCTTTTGCGGGTGTCCTCGTTCCATTCCGTGGGCCTACCGTGCAGTTCATCCTGGATAAAGCCAAAGACCTCTTCATCGACCAGCGGCGGATCGTTTTGCCTGTACAGGTCGATGACCTTGAATTTGTTGAACTCGACGATGTGCCGCCCCAGCAGCAGATAACGTTTCAGCGCCAGCAGGGTGGAGTTGATCAGCGAGGTTTTGTCGAGCTGCGTCCCTTTTTGCGTATCGGCCCATTCCTGAAAATTCAGCACATCGCGTCGCACGGCCTCCCAGTCCGGCCAAGGAATTCGGCCCACATCGTATTGTCCATACAACAGCCTTCCCTGCGTCTTTAGGCGCAGTATTTCCTGGATCAGCTCTTCCTCCTTCACATACGGGGGAAAAAGCTGTTCTTCAGCAAAAACGACCGCGCCAAAGCCCTTGGGCACCCGATATTGTGCCCCATAGCGCGCCGCGATTGTATTGACCTGCGGTTTGATATCCAATCGCTCGCCGCGGGAAACGTTCGTGACAACGACGGTATCTATATCGCTCTGCCCGGGGCGGTAATAGCCGCCGCCCAGGGAACCCACAGCATAGACCGCCAATATCTTCCCGGGCAATGCCTTGTCCAGCTCCGCCGCAAACTCCTTTGCCACGCAAAGCGCTTCATCCGGGGATAGCATCCCTCTCGCCTCCTCCGCCTCCAAGTGAAACCCATTTATTCTAATAGCACAATGGGCTCCATCTTTCAAGTGTCAAGATACAACCCACCCCGCCTTTTTGTCATCCCGCCGCTTCCAGCATCCAGTCCAGGAAGATGCCATACCCGCGCGTGGGGTCGTTGACATACACATGCGTCACCGCCGCCACGAGGCAGCCGTCCTGCACGATGGGGCTACCGGACATGCCCTGCACGATGCCGCCCGTGCGGCCGAGCAACTCCTCGTCCGTCACGCGCACAACCAGGGAGCGCTGCGACGGCGTCAGCTGGGGCGTGATGTGGATAATCTCGCAGTCGTAGGCCTGCACGCCGTTTTCATCCACCGTGGCGAGCAGCTTGGCCGGCCCCGTGTGCACCACGGCCTGTCCGCCCACGGGCAGGCCGTTTGGATATAAGGGGTTTATAAACGGCGTCTGCATGGAGCCGAACACGCCGAACTCCGTATTCTTTTCTACCCTGCACAGGCTCTGCGGCATGCCGGTAAATACGCCATGCAGTTCCCCCGGCTCCCCCTTTTCACCCTTTTTCACATCCAGGATGCGGGTCTGGTAAAGGCTTCCGTCGCGCACGGGCAATATCTTCAGCGTATCCACATCGCAGATGGCATGGCCGAGCACGCCGAATTTGCCATCCGCAGGGTCCATGTAGGACATGGTGCCGATGCCGGCGGTGGAGTCGCGCACCCAGGCGCCCAGTCGGCGCACGCCCTCCTCGTCCACGGCCGGCGTGACGCGGGCTTCAAAACGCCGCCCGCCCCGGCTGCACTGCAGGCGCAGCTGCCCGCCGCCGGAATACTTGACCGCAGAGATCAACTGCTGCATGTTCGTCATCTTTTCACCGTCCACGCGCAGGATGGTGTCGCCGCTTTTAAGTCCCGCTTCCCGGGCGGGGC